>DCHI01000056.1:0-11923 GCA_002314795.1 Bacteroidales bacterium UBA1756
CGAGGGCAGATGGAGAAAGTTGGGCCAAATCGATGAGTTTATGACGTTGCCGGAACAAGGCAAGCTTTTCCGTTACGATTCTCTCGCCATCAATACGATTGTGGTTAATAAAAATGGCGGAATCAATTCCTGCGATGTCCCATTCTCTTTTGACTTTCAACGATTTAAAGAAGAGTATCAGTCGCTGACGGCACAGACTATTTCCAATTGCAAAAGTATTTTTATGAATGACACGATGATTGTCGGAACGTCAGCCATCATTCAAACGGAGTTGGATTGTATTGTAAATCAATATTCTGACATTTTTTCCAATCCGATGGTGATGTGGGGCAAATTTCATAAATCTCTTTTCAAGACGACGCTCCCGGTTTCATTCCAGTTTCACCACGTGCAGATGGATGGCCAGCAGGGGGCACAATTTTTGAATCTTTTGCAGCAAACTATTTCTAATGTGCAATCTTTAATAAGATGAACAAGTTGTATCAAACGATGTTAAATCACGCTGATCCGGCTCGGGTTCCTGGATTGTCGCGTTTCTTTAAAACCGGTCCGGGGCAGTACGGGGAGGGCGACCTCTTTTTAGGTATTAAGGTTCCTGTTACCCGTGCCGTGGTCAAGGAAGTGTGGACGGAAACTTCTTTGGAGCAACTTTCGGAATGTATAGCTTCCGAATATCACGAAGTTCGATTGGCCGCTTTACTCACTTTGGTGCAGATTTACAAGCATTCTAAGAAGGATTTGGCTTTGCGACAGCAATGTGTGGATTTCTATTTGTCAAATACAAACTATGTAAACAACTGGGATTTAGTGGATTTGAGCTGTTATGAAATTCTCGGGAATTGGCTGATGGACAAAGACCGGACGTTGCTGTATGATTTTGCCCGACACGGACGAACCATTTGGGAACAGCGTATTGGGATGGTGACGACGATGGCTTTTATTCGAAACGGGGAATTGGATGATGCGTACGCCATCGCTGACATCTTTGTGCAAAAGGAGCCGCCATTGCACGATCTGCTTCAGAAAGCGGTTGGCTGGTTGGTGCGTGAGGCGGGCCGTCGCGATATGGAACGGCTGCGTGCGTGGTTGGAGCCGCGTAAAAGCGCGATGCCGCGTACGATGCTGCGTTATGCCATCGAAAAATTTCCTGAGAAGGAGAGAAAAGAATTTTTGAAATAGCTGTTTGCCCAAGTCGTTTTTTTGCGAAAAGATGTATTTTTGCGACCGTTTTTTTCTATAATCATTTCATAAATTTAATCTACCGTGATGAATATTGCTTTAGTTGCTCACGATTCTCGAAAACAGGAACTCATTGAGTGGGTGCGCTTTAATGCGGCCACACTTGCTAAACACAAACTTTATGCCACCGGCACTACGGGGCGTCTGATTCGCGCTGCCTTTGAGGAACTCGCGTCCGAAGGTGACAATTCCGATCGAAGTAAGACCGAATGTCGTGCCTTGTATGGTGCTGCCTCTCAGAATGTTAACTGCCTTTTGTCCGGTCCTCTTGGCGGGGACCAACAAATTGGTGCAATGATTGCCGAAGGTGTCATCGATGTCCTCATCTTCTTCTGTGACAATCTTATCGTACAAGGACATCAAAATGATGTTTCGGCGCTCACACGTCTGGCGTCACTGTATAACATCGCTTTTGCAACCAATCGTACAACCGCCGATATGATTCTCACATCCCCGTTGATGGACGATGCGGACTACCGCCGTGTGATTCCTGGTTGCATTTCCAATTATGCAAAAAGAAAATTATAATTTTGTGTAAGCGTTATTTGTGCCCTTGAATACAAATGTTTGTAATAGGTAATGTGCAAGGTAGGAGTGACTTTCGGTTTTGCCATTTAGATATCTTTACCCATATTGTTTTGAATAGTTATATCAGTGAAATAACTTAATGAAATATTCTCTTGTAATCGTCAGAAATATTTTTTTTTAAGTTATAAGTGGTAAATAAAAATGTTATGTTTTTTTTATTATAAAGTGTACCTTTGCAGATTGAATTTTAAGTTTGATTTTTTGGTATAAATGATTGTATTATTGAATGTTGAATCTAAAAATAATCTATATGATTCCCCCCATTAGTCATTTCTTATTCCCGTTTTTGGATGCTCTTAAAGATGGAAAGCAACACAATATGAAAGAAATAAAGGCACATATTATATTGTATTTGAACATAAATCAAGAAGATTTGCATGAAAGAACCGAAGGTGGAAAGTATTATCGTTTTACTGATAGATTAAGATGGACTGCAACATATTTGAAAAAGGCTTTGCTGGTTTCGTCAACCACTAGAGGATGCTACGAAATTACTGATAGAGGGAAAAAAGCATATAAAAACATAAATACTAGCATTAGTACGCAGTCGCTTTTAGTCTACAAGGAATTTAAAGAATACCGTGGAAAATAATTTTTATGGATTGGGATAACTTCACATTTATTGATTTATTTGCTGGAATAGGCGGAATTCGTATAGGTTTTGAGAGTGTAGGTGGAAAATGTGTCTTTTCATCTGAATTTGATGAAGATGCGTGTAAAACATATGAAGCAAATTTCGGTGAACATCCGTCGGGAGATATTACTAAAATTAAGGCTAATGATATTCCTGATTTTGATATATTGTTAGGTGGATTCCCTTGCCAAGCTTTTTCCATTATTGGTAAGAAAGAGGGTTTTAATAATGAGACGTGTGGTACCCTTTTTTTTGAAATAGAAAGGATATTAAAAGAAAAAAGACCTAAGGCTTTTATGTTAGAAAATGTAAAAAATCTAGTTGCTCATGATAATGGAAACACATTTAGAGTGATTCGTACACATTTAGAAGCCCTTGGTTATAACGTATATGCGAAAGTAATGAATGCTCTAGATTTTGGGGTGCCTCAAAAAAGAGAACGTATAATTATAGTTGGTTTTAAGGATAATATTTTATTCAGATTTCCAGACCCTCTTCCAGTGAAACATAGGCTTACATTAAAAGATGTTTTAGAAGAGACCGTAGATGCAAAATATTACGTTTCAGAAAGAATAAAAGAATCCAGATTGTCACGACTTAAAGATCCCAATTATCCTAGACCTTATATTTCTCATGAAAATATGGCAGGAAGCATTACTCCGCATCCTTATTCATCCGCATTAAGGGCGGGGGCATCTGCTAATTATATCCTTATCAATGATGAACGTCGTCCAACAGAAAGAGAGATGTTAAGGATACAAGGTTTCCCTGATTCCTTTAAAATTGTATTGAGTTATGGAAAAATAAAAAAACAATGTGGTAATTCAGTTGCTGTTCCTGTGATGAAGGCTGTCGCTAATTCGATGATAGAAGCACTGAAAATTTCTAATGTAAATTAAATATGAAAGCTATTACGAAAGAACAAGCAAAAGGTGCCCTTGATTCCTTAATAAAAAAGTCAAGGATACATCTATATAAACCGATTCAAATAGCTGAAATTTTGTATAGAGATCGTGTGGACCGCAATAATATTGATTTGTCTAAAGTTGATACATACAGGACAAATAGTAAAAAATGGAGAGATGAGGTCACTCGCGAATTACTTGGAACGATTTGTACGAGTTCTGCCAAGTATCAGGATGATTTATTTAACGATAGTGCGATCCCTCCTCGTGTTTTAGTTACTTTAGGTAAAGAGAATCGTGAAAGAAAGGGTGCAGTTGAAGCATACATCTATTCACAATTTCTATATAAGCATAAGCAATTGACCCAGGCGTTAAACGTATGTCGAACGTCAACCCCGAATGATTTTGATGTTCATACTTTTATTAACTCCTTTAGGGATGAGCCAGGATTGAGGCGCAGCCTTGATAAAATATATGAGATTATTGTTTATTCCTTGTTCTCGGTGTTGGTTGAGATAATGGATTTTAAAGTAGATGTCTATATGGATAAGGAACGCTTTGACATATTAGAGGAGTTTCGTGAGTTCGCAAATATGGTAATGAGTATAGATATTGATACTACTATTTCTTCACAATCAGCCAAAGTTTATAGAGTTGGTGTTACTAATGCAGCTGATAGAGGTGTTGATATGTATTCAAATTGGGGAATAGCAATACAAGTGAAGCATTTGTCTTTAGATGTTGAGCTAGCAGAAGACATTGTTGAAAGTATTACAAGTGATAGAATAGTAATTGTTTGTAAAGATGCGGAAAAAAATGTCATTGTTTCTTTGTTAAACCAAATTGGGTGGAAAAGTAGAATACAGAGTGTGGTAACGGAGAACCATCTGGTGGACTGGTATGATAAAGCATTGAGGGGAAAGTATGCACCTTTGATAGGGGAGCGGCTATTGGAAATATTGAGAAAAGAGATAGTTGAGGAATTCCCTTCAATTGATAATGAAAGATGGAAAATCCTTGCAAATAGAAAATATGAATTCGTTAGTGATGATTTTTGGAAGTAACCGCTTGATATTTTTTGAGATACGAATAAGAAATGAAATGAATTTTGCGTGGAGTCAATTTATAAGGTTTTTCTTTTGCGGAATGATTTGTGGGTGAAGTTTACTTACAACATCGAATGAAATAGAATGAGTTTTATTTATTAATCCCTTATGAAAAAAATAATCCTATCCCTTGTGCTGTGTGCGTCAGCAGCTATCATTTTCGCTCAGCCTTCAGTTACACTTACTTCCGTTAATGTCACGGAAACGTCTTTTGAAATCAGTTTTGAACCCAATGAGCAATGTGCTTATTACAAGGTACTTGCTATGACATACGCTGAAATTGAACAATGGACGCAGATGATGCAAGTGCCTGTTGAAGAGTTGATTTCCCAATGGGGAGAACGATTGACGACCTCCGATACGTTTGAGTGGACCGATATGGTTCCCGCAACCACCTATAAAGTGATGGCCCTTCCGTACGGAACGGACTCGGTTGCAGCTCCTTACAATTATATCGATGTCACCACCTTATCTTTGGGTGGAAGCGATACCTCCGTCATTGCCATCGAAGTTTCGCAAATTACGGAATCCTCGGCTTACGTCGTCTGTACTCCCAATGACCAGACCTCCCTCTTTTATGACGGCCTGGTCACCGACAGCTTGTTGGATGCGATAGGAATCGATTCCGTCTGTACCATTTTGCGTGAAAACTTGCTGACTCCTTTTTATAGCACCGATGCGTGGCTTTGGCAGGGACTTATTCCCGCCACCGATTATCACGCCATCGCTTTCGGTCAAAATGGAGACAGTATCTGGGGAGATACGACCATCGTCTCTTTCGCGACACTTGCTCCAAGTGGTATTGCTGCTGTCTCCACTTCTCCGATTGTTGTCTATCCGATGCCGAACAATGGCACGTTCACGCTCGTTAGTGACGATTTGCAAGGTGGAACCGCATTGATTTTTTCAACGACGGGACAATTACTCCGTTCGCTTTCGTTGAATAATCGTTCCAATCACATTGAAACAAATTTACCTTCAGGTAGTTATGTGCTGAAAGTGACGAACCACCGAGGAGTGGAACTCGGAAGTCGCGTCATCGTCATTCAGTAGTTGTTTATTACTTTTCTGGCAATGAAGTCCGTTTGCAGAATTTGTTCCCTTTTTGCGCTGTTTGCCGTATCTTTTTTGTCACTTTCTGCACAACAGCACGTTTTTTTGTTGGACAAGTGGCAGCTACAGTATCCTGATCCTACGGACAGTACCGGTTTCAATGTTTCCGTTGAGACCGCTGTTCCCGGCTGCATTCATACGGATCTTTTTTCGCATCATATCATTCCAGATCCGTTTTATGGAACGAATGAAGCTGACTTGCAATGGATTGGCGAAACGCCGTGTGAGTATCATACTTATTTTTGGAAACAGGATTTCGGTAATAAAAAGCATCCGGAATTGGTTATGGAGGGTGTGACGGGTTATGCAGAAATCTTCTTGAATGGTCAGCCACTTCTCCATCAAGACGGAAACAACGTGATGGACAATTCCTATCGGACGTGGCGTTTTTCGTTGGACGGACTGGTTCGCCCTGTAAACGAGTTGATTGTCCGTTTTACGCCGGCATCTACCATCATTCGTCAGCGGGCTTCAAAGTTGCCGTATCGTCTGCCGGATGAACGTGCCTTCCTGCGTACGCCTCCTTATCAGGCCGGTTGGGACTGGGGGCCGAAGTTGGTCACGTGTGGTATGACGGGAGCTGTTCGGCTGGAAAGTTGGTCACATTGTAAAATTCTCCAGATGAATGTCCATCAGCAGGATTTGCAATGTGACGCGGCTTCTTTGCTGGTTTCCATACGGATTGAGAGTGATAAAGAACAGACGGTGACGCTGTCGTGCCGTGTGAGTTTAGATAATCAAGAAGAAAATGCGACTGTCGCCTCTCAAAAGGTGGAACTTTATCCTGGCATTCAGACGGTTCGTATGAAATTGAATATTCCCTATCCGCATTTTTGGAACCCAAACGGTTTGGGAGAGCAGTCGTTATATACCGTGACGGCATCCGTTTCCAAAGGCAGGAAGCGGGTAGGGGAGTGCGAAAAACGAATTGGTTTGCGTACGATTGAGTTGCGGCAACAAAAGGACTCCGTCGGTTCTTCGTTCGAGTGGCTCGTTAATGGGCGCCCTGTCTTTATGAAAGGAGTCAATTGGATTCCTGCCGATTTCTTCCCGAACAATATGGATTCTGCCCGTTATCGTGAACTCCTTCAGGCGTGCAAAGATGCCAATATGAATATGATACGGGTTTGGGGCGGTGGAATTTATGAGCCGGACATCTTTTATGATTTGTGCGATGAACTCGGGCTCTTGGTATGGCAGGATTTTATGTTTTCGTGTGCTCTTTATCCTGGCGATTCTTCTTTCATTAAAAGTGTAGAAGAAGAAGCCAAAGATCAGGTTCGTCGTCTCCGCAATCATCCTTGTCTTGCTGCTTGGTGCGGAAATAATGAGGTGAAAAACGGCTGGGATGATTGGGGCTGGAAATCGGAATACTCTTCGGAACAGCAGTCTGAGATTTCAAAAAACATTGAACTTCTCTTTGAAAAAACGTTAAAAGATGTTGTCGTAAAACACGCTTCGTCAACTCCTTACATTTCAACCTCGCCGCTATGGGGGTGGGGACATCCCGAATGTTGCACGGAAGGCGATTCGCACTACTGGGGCGTTTGGTGGGGTGAGCAGCCCTTTGAAGTCTGGTACGACAAAACGGGCCGCTTTATGTCGGAGTTCGGTTTCCAAAGTTACCCGGATATGGCTACCATCCAGACGGTTGCACCAGCGAATGAGAAAAGTTTGGAGAGCCCGTCGTTGCAGTCACATCAAAAACACGGACGTGGCGTCCAGATCATCAATAAGGCAATGGAACAGTATTTTAACGTTCCCGACAGTTTGGAAGATTATGTCTACGTGAGTCAGTTGGTTCAGGCGTTAGGGACGGGAATGGCGTTGGAGGAACATCGCCGCAGAAGTCCCTATTGTATGGGGACGCTTTTCTGGCAGTTAAATGACTGTTGGCCAGTCGCTTCGTGGAGTTGCATTGATTATTATGGTAGAAAAAAAGCTCTCTACTATGAGGCCAAACGAAAATTTGCTCCCGTCATCATCGCGACTGCTCCCGTGCAGGATAACCGACTTCCCGTTTATGCGGTGAACGATGGTTTGTCTGCCATTTCCGCTTCGGTGCTTTATGAAATGTGTGATTTCAAAGGTAATGTGCTTTCAGCAACCACGCTTGACCATCTGACAATTTCCAACAGTGGTGCTGTCCCGATTTCCGAATACGTGCTTCCTTGGTCGATGTCTGACGCTCGCTATGGTCGCACCTATCTCCGAATCCGGTTGTTGAATGAGGCGGATTCTACCTTGGCCGAAAAGGTCGTCTTTTTCCGTTATCCCGGCCAGTTGGAACTGACTTCTTCGGAGTTGTCTATCAAGCAGATGGATGCCAACCGTGTGGAAGTTTCGTCTCCCTATTTACAATATGGTGTCAAGATGGATGCCGGTTCCGACGGAAGTTACTCCGATAACTATTTCCTTCTGCTACCCAACGAGCCCAAACAGATTCTCTTCGTTCCAAAGGATCCGGACGAGCGGCGAACGGAATGGAGCGCGCGGTCGTATCGGAATTAGTTTATAAAGTTCGTAAAGTTTGTAAAGTTTGTAAAGTTTGTAAGGTTTGTAAAGTTTATAAGGTTCGTAAAGTTTATAAGGTTTGTAAAGTTTATAAGGTTTGTAAAGTTTATAAAGTTTGTAAAGTTTATAAAGTTTGTAAAGTTTATAAAGTTTGTAAAGTTTATAAGGTTTGTAGGGTATTCCCTCTTTTGCGCCTTTTTCAAAAAGGATTTCCTAATTTGTTGAGTTGTTTTCAACTGTTTTATGTTAAAAACAACTCAAATAATAATATAACTTGTTGTAAATCAGTAATATATATATATATATATTACTGTTAATAAGAGAGAAAAAAGATTAAATTTGCACCGTTTTTTTGCGCATTTTATGTGCAAAAGCAGAATTTTTGTTCACGTTTGAATCAATCAAATTAATCCAATATGAAAAAGCTCTATTCATTAGTAACTTTATTTGTTGTGTGCTTGGTTTTTTGTTGCACACTTGTCAGTTATGCGCAATCGCCGCAGTGTACCGATTTTACCTATCAAGGTGAGAACTACTCCGTTGGACGGATGGGAGGCCGTTGTTGGATGAAAACCAACTTGAAGGCCAACCTTTACTCGGATGGTGTGGTTGTCCCGTTCGCCCGTCCTTACCTCGGGAATCCGGAAGATGCGGCCACGTACGGACTTTTGTACAACTGGGCATCGGCATCCCGACAGAGCACGCCCGCTGCCAATGTGGGTCGTGTGCAAGGCGTTTGTCCTACCGGTTGGGTGTTGCCCGTGGCGGCGGATTATGCTATGTTGAACGATTCCGTTGGAACGGAGGGATTGGTGTCTGCAGAGGGTTGGTTTGAAGGCTACGGCACCTCGACGGCCTCCGGTTTCAATGCGCTTCCCGCGGGTTATTGCACCGATGCGGGACGTTTTTTGGATAGAGGTTTGAAGGCCTATTTCTGGACTTCGGGCGCCACGGTGGCCACGGCTACTGCCTGCGGTTTCAGTTTCGACTGCCCGACGATGCTCACGGAAGAAAAGGCGCGCAATTACGGTTTCTCCGTCCGTTGTATTTTGGACGAGGGATTTGACATTTTCGACACCATCACCTTTATGCCCAACGGCGGTGCCAATACGATGCCCCAGCAGGTGGTGCCCCGCGGCACAGCTACCGCATTGAGTGCAAATCAATTTACCCACGGCGGCAACTGGGAGTTCATCGGCTGGAGTACAAATGGCACCGATAGTGTGGCATACACCAACCAAGCCAATATCACCACCAACGGCAATGTAACCCTTCACGCACAGTGGCACACTTGGTGTACGGGAACAGCTAAAAGCAACGAGTTGGGCACTTCCCGCATCGACTCCGTAAAGGACCACCAAGACAACTGGTACAAGGTAGTGGAAATTGGTACGGGAGCCGACAAACAGTGCTGGTTGAAAGAGAATATGCGCTGCACCACATCACCGAATTCAAGTCACACATTAAGTTCGTGGGGAGGCAATTCAACAACAGCATCTTACTACACACAGAACACGACTTTCGGTAATGAGGGCTACCTATACAACTGGCGTGCGGCATTGGATACGACCATCGATGTGAGTTCAATTGGAAACGATGTTGACATTCCCAACCGTCGTGGTTTGTGCCCTCAGGGTTGGCATCTGCCTACCCATTCGGAGTGGTCGTCCATAGTGGACTGTCACAATGCGGGTCAGTTC
Source organism: Bacteroidales bacterium UBA1756 (assembly GCA_002314795.1). Classification (GTDB taxonomy): domain Bacteria; phylum Bacteroidota; class Bacteroidia; order Bacteroidales; family WCHB1-69; genus UBA1756. The sequence goes on from DCHI01000056.1 coordinate 9,800, forward strand.
GCGGCTGCCAACTCAGACTACACGGGGACGAACTGGAGAACCTCCTCAATGGCGAACTCGCCCGGCGACATTTCGGATCCGGACAAGAATGCCACGGGTTTCTCGGTGATTCCAGTTGGCTACTGCACTGGCAGCTTCTCCAATGCCGGCTACAGCGCCTCCTTCTGGAGTGCTACGTCCAGATATGATAGCTACGTGTCGAGCCAGTACTTGTACTACACCTCCAGCTGGTTTATGGAGGACAACACCTATCGGCACTTCGGGTTCTCGGTACGTTGCCTTCGCGATGAAGAGGTCGTTATCAACGACACCATCACCTTTGTTCCCAACGGCGGTGCCAATACGATGCCCCAGCAGGTGGTAACGCGTGGTGAATCTACGACTCTCAACACCAACGCCTTCACACACGACGGCAACTGGCAGTTCCGTGGTTGGAGTACAAATGGCACCGATAGTGTGGCATACACCAACCAAGCCAACATCACCACCAACGGCAACGATACCCTTTACGCCGTTTGGCACACGTGGTGTACGGGAACAGCTAAAAGCAACGAGTCGGGCACTTCCCGCATCGACTCCGTAAAGGACCACCAAGACAACTGGTACAAGGTAGTGGAAATTGGTACGGGAGCCAACAAACAGTGCTGGTTAGCTGAGAATATGCGCTGCACGACCTCTCCAAAAGGAAATCTCAACGCTGGCGGCAGTAAAAATTTTTACGAGGCCTATTACTACGATTACTCAACAGCCACGCAGTTCAGTTTGCGCGAGCGCGGGTATCTGTACAACTGGGCGGGTGCGATAGACACGAACGGAACCGACTATATCACGGCAAGCTTCAATGGTCGCCGCGGCATCTGTCCCGAAGGATGGCACATACCCACGGAAGAGGAATGGATGAATATGGAGAAGGCGGTTGCTCCGGCGGCCACGGACATCGACACGTATTTTATCGGTTGGCAGGGTGCATCTACGGATCTTGCTGCCAGTCTTTCCGGAGGTTGCGATTGGAAAGGAGACGGAGGTGCCGGCAAGACTCCTAACAGCTATTCCAATCCGAATCGCAACAGCAGTGGTTTCTCCGCGCTTCCTGCAGGCTACTGTGAGGGTAGCAGTTTCCTCACTGCCGGCTACTACGCCCACTTCTGGAGTGCTACCTCCTTCAGTGGCCACGCTGCTTGCTGCCCGGGCTTGTACGCCAGCAATGCTGGAGTGTACCGCATCTTCGGCAGTAAGTACTACGGGTTCTCTGTACGTTGTGTCCGCGATTAATCGACGAACGAAGCGAGCGCAAAATCAAGCTTGCTTGAGTTTTGCCGAGCAAGGAGGAGAAAAAGACACGAAGTGTCTTAACTGAAAAAAATTACAACGCGTTCCCCCAGCGACGATAGGAGCAAGGGGAATGTGTTACCTTTTGGAGCAATTAGCAATTTACAATTAACAATTTACAATTGGTTGGGGGAGAAAAGAAGGAATTAAGAAACTAAGAAAAACTGAGAAACTAAGAAGCGAAGGGTAAGTTGAACCTGAGCGTATAGAACTATAAACTATTCACTGAAAGAACGGGGCTCCGTCTGAAAAAAAGACGGGTCCCGTTTTTTGAATTAAGAAACTAAGGAACGAAGAAACGAAGGAACGAAGAAATTAAGAAACGAAGAAATTAAGATTGTCCATCGGTAACAGAATCCTTGTCAGCCAGTAGAGGCAGCACTGAAAAAGTAGGAAGTAGGAGGTAGGAAGTAGGAAGTAGGAAGTAGGAAGTAGGAAGTAGGAAGTAGGAAGTAAGAAGTAAGAAGTAGGAAGTAGGAAGTAGGAAGTAGGAGGTAGGAAGTAGGAGGTAAGAAGTAAGAAGTATGAAGTAGGGACGTCACATTGTGGCGTCCTTTATCGCAGCCAGCCTCGGAGAGGCTGCACATCGGTAACCCCGTACAAGCCCGATAGGGCGCAGTGCGGGGCGAGCACGCCGCACTATAGGGCGTGGCGGCGTAGAGTGCGCGGGGAGAGACCGTGCGGGACGTCACAGTGTGGTGTCCCGCACGAAAGGGCTGAGCGTGCGGCAGCGCGGCACGTGCGGCAGGTCGTGAAAGTCACCACGCCATCTGCCGCGCAAATGGCACCGCCGCG
>DCHI01000056.1:11946-12699 GCA_002314795.1 Bacteroidales bacterium UBA1756
AAACGTCTGTACGTTTGAAAGCCCGACGGCGACCAACGGGAGCCGGAACGCCCAAAGAAGTAAAAAGGTTTGTAAAGTTCATAAAGGTTGTAAGGTTGAGATGCAATATTTTGCACTTCCAGAATCTTGCACGTCCCTTTTTTATTTGTGAAATTTATTAAGTGTGTGAATATGTGATGAAATTGTATTTTCATAAAATTTTCAAAAAAACACAATAAGCCATCATTGTTTTCGTTGAAAATGTATTACCTTTGCCGCCGTTATCAGCGCATTGAAAAAATAATCTCGTAAAGTTAATAAATCAATAAACGATGGAGAATACAACTACATCGCCCGAACAGCCAACGGGTACGTTTAATTGGGACAAATTGGGTGAGTATATCGCCTCCGTTTCCGAACAGATGAAAGAAACCGACCGACGGATGGAGCGCCGAATGCAAGCGACTGACCGACAAATGAAGGAGACCATAGCTTCCGTTTCCGAACAGATGAAAGAGACCGACCGGCGTATGCAAGAGACAGATATGCAGATCAAGAAGCTTTCGGAAGAGGTGCAAAAGATGATGAAACGCCGTTCGTTATTGGATAATGAGTGGGGACGTTTCTTGGAGGAGATGTGCATTCCTTCCTGCATAGAAATTTTCAAGAGGGAGGGCATCGGCATCACGCAGCGCTATTCGGATATCACGCACGCGAAAGACGACGAAGGTCACGAAATGGAAGTGGACGCGATTCTGTGCAACACGACCGAGG
>DCHI01000012.1 GCA_002314795.1 Bacteroidales bacterium UBA1756
AGGCGGGCGGGTAACAGTCATCGGGGCGGCGGTCGCTGGTTCGCTTTAATAAAACAATACGGAAATACTACATTTTACCCTTTTCAATAACATAGTAAAAATTTTTTCTATTTCTTTTTTTTGTAACTGTGTTTTTGTTGTTCCGCAAATTTCTTTTACTTCTTTATTGTCAAATGTTTGAAACAACATTTTAAAAGGGTCGTTCTCTAAAAATGATATGCAATTTATTTTTTGTGCTGCATATTTTATTAATTCAACAACTTGCCATATTTTTATATAATCGGTTGGCAGATATTTAAATATGTCTGTATTAGTTGTATTTTCAATTGCTTTTTGTATGTATATTAGCGTTTTATCTCCAATATTTAAGCAATTTGTAAAATCATCTAATTTCAAATCTCCAATTTCAATTTTTGCCGTTTCTTTACTAAATACCTTGTATGCTGTTTGCGTGTATTCTTCTATATATTGTTTGAAATATTTTGATTTCAAATTATAATCAATATCATTAGTTATTAAAAATTCTATTGCTGATTTTAATATTTTCGGTTCTTCATCAATCCAATAATTTCCTGTTTGCATAACATTTGTTTCCCTCATATATTCCTCCCTACTTCCCCCATTTCTCATTATTTCAAATGCTTTTTCACTCATATAAACATTTAAAAAACTCTTTATTTGCTGTGTTTTCCGTTGAGTGATAATCTGCAAATATAATGGATATGCCGTTATATTGTTATATATAATTGTTGGTTTTACTCTTTTATTTAAATAGTGGTTTATAGTCGTTTTTTTCATCTTTCAAAATTAATGTGCAAAAATAGAAATAAAAACATTACCATTTAACCGCCTCAATTTCTTTTTTAATTGTCGTTGCCAGCGTTTCTGCGTAAATCATTGTTGTTTGTATTTTTCTATGCCCTAATAATTTTTGTACGCTGGTTATTGATACGCCATTGTTCAGCAAATAAGTCGCGTTTGTGTGGCGGGCGGTGTGAAATGTAACGTACTTATTTATTCCTAACCGCTTTACTATTGTTGCCAATGTTTTTCGTACAACCGTATAACTCAAATTATTAAAAAATCCGTTTTCGGTTTTATGCTTTTTCAGCAACTCCAACGCTTTCCCGTTTGCTATGCTGCTAATTGGTATATTTACGTTTATGTCGGTTTTTACTTGTTTCTTGTATATGTACGTTTCTTTTCCGTGTGTTAGTAGGTCGCTTTCCGTTAATGTGTGTATGTCTATAAACCTCAATCCAGTATAGCACGAAAAAAGAAACATATCTTTCACAATTATTTCGTTTTCCGTTGTAACCTCAACGGCTTCAAATTGTTTCAATTCCGTATCGGTCAAATAATCCCGCTTTTTTTCTATTGATTTAATTTTGAATTGATTAAACGGGTTTTTGTGATAGTCAATAAAATCGTAATTGACCGCCAAACGTACAAATTTTTTCAATGCTTTGAAATATGCGCCCGCCGTTGTAACCTCAACGCTTTGAATTAGATAGTTATAGAAACTATTTACAAAAAACAATGTAACATCTTCAAATAATAGCGGTTTGCCGCTTTGGTACTCTCTTAAATGTTTCAGTAGTGCAAAATATCCCCTTTTCGTTTTTAATGTTACGTTGCTTTTGTTGCTTTCAGACGTTACCCACTCAATAAAATCGGTTGTTTCCGACTGCTTTACATAATTTTCCACTTGTAACAATGTCGGCGGTTGTCCTTTTGTTATTTGATTTGAAATAAAATTCTCTATCTCAATAATTTTGCTGTAAATCTCATTATTTCGGGCGGCGGCGTTTGGGTGGTTTTTTATTTTCTTTTGCCTCTCGTTCCATTGGTCGGGGGCTACATAAATATTAGTTGTGAAGTACTTACGTTTCCCGTTCAACGTAACTACAATTTGAATTAATGCTGTACCTTGCTTTGTTAGTTGCTTTTTGCGATTATACACAATAGCAACTGAAAATTTTGTATTTTTCATCGCTTTGAAATTGGTTTATAATTGTCGGTGCAAAAGTAGATAAAAAAATAATACGGGTATCAAAGCGGTATCAAAAAAATAAAAATATCTGCATATAAATAAATATTTATCCTTTGCAGATATTTCTATAAATCAACAAATTAATGTTATTTGTACGCTTGTTTTGGTGGTTTACTGCTTTCAGGCGGCAAACTTACATAAATTTTCGCAATCTTTGGCTTGAGAAAAAGCGAACAAATCATCTTTTTTCACCCGTTTTCTTCTCTTCTTCTTTCTTGCAAAAAAGTTCGTTATAACGCTGATTGATTTTTTTGTAAGTTTCTATGTAACAATGAAAAAAACCTTCAGTCTTGTCAGTAATGACGGGATGTTCCAGTTCCAAACGTTCAATCTTTTGGAAATCGTAGCCGCCGTTCACTTTCCACCCCCACTGATCCAAAAAGCCGATGTAAAAGGCATCCGTCGGACAATAGAACGAACAGCGCATACACATCAGGCAATGGTGATGGAACTTGAGTTTCCCGTTTTCATCGCGATAGATATTCTGAGTGGGACACCGTTTCACGCACAAATCGCAATTCACGCACTTGGACTCATCCACTTTGTAGAGAAAAGAATTCACATCGCCCCCGATATATTGCGGTTTGGAAACCACTGCCGTCACAAAACGGGGCCATAGCTTGTAGCGACGAAGGTTCGGAATGTTGTTCATCACTTCATAGACCAAAACATCCATCAGCTTATCGTTCATCATAAACATTTCACGGATGAGTTCATCCTCAAAACGGAAATGGATATTGTACGGCATTACGAAATGGTACTCGTTGCGAACATCCACACGGTCACGGTGCAGCTTGTGGAGAACATAGATGGAGGAGGCATCGTTGGCGTGCTTGGTTTCACCGGAGTTCTTGTAAATGAAGCACTTCGCGCCCTTTGGAAAATGCTGGGCACGCACGAACTTCAGGAAGGCATACGGTGCCGCAAAACCATAGATGGGATAGCCTAACCCTATCAGGTCGTACCCCGAAAAGTCCAACTGCTCCGTCTGCAAAGGATTGATCTCATACAGGTCAACTCCGCAGCCGACATTTTCAAACTTTTTTTTCAACAGTTGCGAGACATAACGAGTATTAAACGTTCCCGTAAAATATATAAGTAAGCACTTCATAACTATTTTTTCTTCTTCAATGTTTGATATTGGAAAAGTTGTCCAAACTTGCCCAAAAATTTCGGATTGAGACTCTTGACACGATTCAGGAATGTGGTTTTCCGCAGTGTAAAGATGTTAAGCAGGCCACGGAACTCCATATATTCGTAACAGCGCTCATAACCAATGGATTGGATAAACCAATGGTGCTCTTTTTTTACGTAAGTGACCTCATAGATAGCGGCACCGTGCAACTTGGCTTGAAATTTCCGATGTACGAGGTAATCTTCCAAGTACCATTTGGCCGTCGCTTTTTCTGTACTCAGAATTTCAATTTCCCCGCCGTGGATGAGGTGCGTTGATGGCATATCCAATGTCATCACCTTACAAAGGAAGGACATCACAGCCTCTTTGCCTTCGTACGACATCGTGCCGTTACCGTACGATGAGACGACATCATCAGCAAAACATTCGGCAATACCGTCGAAATCGCGCGTGTCGAGGCAGCGCTGGTACTTCGCCTGCAAGAAGCGGATGGCCTCAATATCTTCCAATCGGGTAATTCGTTCTTCTAACGTGAGCGTCTGATGAACGCAAGTATTTCTCTCTGAGATAGTTTCCATTGACTTTTTTTCTTCTTTTGAAAAAAAAGTTCTGCCAGACATTACAATTTATTTTATTGAAAACCAATGATTTAATTACCCAATCGGTCGAAGCCGCGGAATAGGGCAACCAAGTCGGCACGAACGTTATAGTCGCGGACATAGAGCCGTTCTGCCGCCGCCATCATCTCCTCCGAAAAATCGCGGTCCGGGATTGCGTCAACCGGATGCAGAACACCCGAACGCAAATTGGCAATCACGTTTTCGGAACGGAGTTTGGGACATCCCACCCAACTCTTCTTGCCCAACAAAACCTGAAAAATATTGCGGACAAAACCGCCTTTTTTTCTGACGAACCAAAGGTCAAACGGCAAAAGCAACAGCAATGCTATGGCCGCAAACACATCAAAAGCACGCTTTTCACAACGAATGGATTTCTGCGTAATCGAATGAACGGGAATCGTGAAAGGCGCGTCGGAAGAAAAAATCGAACTGCTGCCGATGACGGACACACTTCCTTCCGGAGCTATCTTGAATTCCAACTGTGCCGACTGCAAACGGCACATCAAATCAATAATCTGCTCCGACGTCAAATCACGGGAACAGAAAATCACCTCGTTAATACGATAAATAGAAATCAAATCACTGATTTGAAATAATTTACCAATATTTGTTGATGGATTGATTAATGTTTCATCCGGAGAAATCGTGCCACAAAATTCGCACCTGTTTTCCATCATACGAACCATATTGAGCACGCGCGTCGTTTCTTCGGGCGTACCGACAACAACCACGCGGCGGGCGCCATCCTGACGAACTCCCCCACCCCGCTTCGGCAGTTTCTTGAACAGAGAACGGGAGACGTTCACCGCAATCAGCGTCCACATCGTGCCTAACAACAGGACGGCACGCGAAAAACGCAATGTTTCCGGTAACAATGCGTAAACCAACAAGATAACGACTGTTCCGATAACAATTCCCTTGTTCGTATGCGATGCTTTGGAAGAATTTGAATAACCTTTCGCTATCAGAATAGAAAACATCCAAACCAAAACATACAACGGGAGAATCGCATAAAAGTAGTATGAAGGGAAAGCACTGTTACGGGCCGCAAGGACAACATTATCCCAATAGTAAGCCAGCCCGAACAAGCCGGCATACATCACCACGAAGTCCGACACGGGAACCAACAGGCGTGCGCCGATGCGTTTCAGGGCTGCCAATGATGCTCGGAACCAGATGGCGGCATTGATTAACGTATTGAAAAGACGAGCGTTACCTTTTGAAAAATGCTTTTCTGCAAAAATCTGCATCGCCTTGTAAAAGACGTGAACATAGTTCAAACTTCCCTTTTTCGTGCTTTCGCCTTTGTAGTGGATGATGCGCGTTTTCGGGAAATAATAATTCTTATATCCACCCTTTAAAATCCTGTAAGACAAATCAATATCTTCGCCATACATAAAGTAATCCTCATCAAGGAGGCCGACTTCGTCCAAGGTTTTTCTACGCATCAGCATAAAAGCACCGGAGAGCACCTCGACGGAGTGGATTTCGTCATTGTCCAAATAGGTAAGGTGGTAGGAACCGAACTTGTGGGAATTCGGGAACAGTTTGGAGAGACCGAACAGTTTGTAAAAAGCGACGGCGGGGAACGGAATCCCGCGCTTCGATTCCGGCAGGAACTCGCCTTGACCATTCACCATTTTCACGCCCAAACCGCCGGCGTCGGGAGTCGCGTCCATAAAAGCGAGACACTTTTCAAACGTGTCCTCCTCCACAACCGTGTCGGGGTTCAAAAGGAGCACATACTCGCCCGTGGATTGGCGGATGGCCTGATTGTTGGCGCGGGCGAATCCCACATTTTCCTTATTAGCAATGAGATGCACTTGAGGAAATTTGGTCGCCACCATTTCAAGGGAGTGGTCAACAGAATTATTATCCACAACAAAAACTTCCGCTTCCACATTTTTAAGAGCTTTAAAAACGGAAAGCAGGGCCTGCTCCAAGAAATGAGCTACGTTGTAGTTAACAATGATGATACTCAGCTTCATTGCAAGAAATTACAGATAAGCTAAAACGGACTTTTGCGTGCGGACCTTGTCGCCGATGTGAACATTAATTTCCGATTCCAGCGGGAGAAAGACATCGACGCGGGAGCCGAAACGAATCATTCCCATTTCCGTAGCTTGTTCCACCTGGTCACCGACGCGGGGATAAGAGACGATGCGGCGGGCCACAAAGCCAGCAATTTGACGAAACAGAACCTGCGTGCCGTCGTCCTTGGAGACCACCACCGTGTTGTGTTCATTGTCGCACGAGGATTTGGGAAGGTGGGCGATAAAATACTTTCCCGGGTGATACGCCACATAGTCAATCGTACCGGCAATCGGGTAGAAGTTGACGTGGACGTTATGAACGGACATAAAAATGGATATTTTGATTCTTTTGTCCTTGAAAAATTCCGTTTCTTCGCGTTCTTCAATCGCGATGACGGTGCCATCGGCGGGAGAAATGACAGCGTTTTCCAAAAGATTCGGATGACGCCGCGGCACTCTGAAAAACCGGACGGTCATAAACGGAGCCACAGTCAACGCCACTACGACAAAGAAATCAACGTAAAACGGGAGTGTTACAAATCGGAAATAGAGGTAAAGGCACAAGGCAAACAAGCACAAGGCAACAGTTATCGGAATAATTCCTTCTTTATGTAATTTCATATTTCTTAAAAATTGGTGCAAAAGTACAAAAATATCAGGTTAGTTCGGCACTTTTTCCGTACTTTTGCCGCGGTTTTTTCAGAAGATGAAACATTCTTTTTTCTTCTGATTGATGAAACGACAACTTCCTTTGTAACAATTACATAGAGACAAATGACGAAGAAAAGGATTCTTATGGCAATGAGCGGCGGTATTGACAGCACGGTTTCCGCCATTCTGCTACAAGAACAGGGTTACGAATTGGTTGGCGCCACTTTCCGCACTTTTGACAGCATCAAAGAGAGTTGCATCGCCAAGGAACGGGGCTGCTGCAGCATCGATTCCATTATGGAAGCCAGGCGGATGGCCGAAACCCTCGGCTTCGAGCACCACATTCTTGATTTCAGAGCGACGTTTCAAAAGCACGTCATCAGTGACTTCGTGCACGAATATATGCACGGGCGCACACCGAATCCGTGCGTTCTTTGCAACTCCTCCATCAAATGGGGAATGCTGTTGGAAAAGGCCGCAGAACTTCAGTGCGACGGCATCGCCACCGGACATTACGCACGCATTATCAAACGTGACGGGCACTTCTTTTTAGGAACCGCCGCCGACATTCACAAAGACCAAACCTACTTTTTGTGGCGGCTGACCGAGGATAACCTATCCAAAACCATCTTTCCATTGGGGAATCTGACAAAGCCGGAAGTCCGTGAGATTGCTGCAAAGCACGGCTTCATCAAACTTTCACAAAAAACTGAAAGTCAGGAAATTTGCTTTATACCCGACAATGATTACCACCGTTTTCTGATGGAGAACGTTGAGAACTTTGAACAACTTTGCGGCCCCGGTGATTTTATTGACGCAACGGGAAAGAAAATCGGTGAACACAAAGGATTTCCCTTCTACACCATCGGACAACGAAAAGGATTAGTCGTTGCTTTCGGAACACCGAAGTACGTCACCCGCATTTCCGCTCAAGACAACACCGTTACGTTAGGTGACCGCGACGACCTTCTCACGACAACTATCAAAGCTACAAATTGCTCGTTCACAGATATTTTACGGCTAAAAAATAATCCAAAGGTTGAAGCACGCATCCGTTATCGGAGTCCCGCGACCACTGCGACCATTGCAATAACGGGAACGGACGCAGCACTTACTTTCGACGAACCCGTGTGGGGAGCGACTCCCGGCCAATCGCTCGTCCTTTATCAAGACGGACTGGTTGTTGGAGGCGGCTTCATCGCATAGCAAACATTTTTCATCCATTTTTATATGAAAGAAGAGATTTTAAAACTCAAAAAAGAAAAGAACGCCATCATCCTCGCGCACTACTACACACGCTCCGAAGTACAAGAAATTGCCGACTTTGTGGGCGACAGTCTTGCTCTTTCGCAAAAAGCCGCCGAAACCGATGCTGACATCATTCTTTTCGCCGGCGTACATTTTATGGCAGAAACAGCCAAGATCCTCAACCCGACAAAGAAAGTACTTATTCCGGATATGGAGGCAAAATGTTCATTGGCAGACAGTTGTCCCGATGAAGATTTTGAAGCATTTGTAAAAAAACATCCCGGGCACACCATACTGAGTTACATCAACTGTTCCGCCAAAGTCAAGGCCTTGTCCGACATCATCGTCACTTCGGGGAATGCGCTGCGCATCGTCAAGTCACTTCCTCAGGATGAAAAAATCGTCTTCGCACCCGACCGCAACCTCGGCGGGTACATCAATCGCGAAACGGGCCGACAGATGGTTCTTTGGGACGGAGCGTGCCACGTTCACAATGACATTTCGGAACAAGACGTCGAAAAGTTGCACGAACTTCATCCCGACGCCCTCATCATCGCGCATCCGGAATGTCCGGAGAACGTACTGAAACACGCTGATTTCGTGGGTTCTACGGCAGCGATGCTAAAGTATGTCTCCAATTCTTCTCAAAAAGAGTTCGTGGTGATTACCGAAAACGGAATCCTGTACGAGCTTCGGAAAAAGAATCCAGAAAAAACGTTCTACGCATTGTCCGAATCCGGAGAAATGTGCATCTGCGCCAACTGCCACTATATGAAATTCAATACATTAGAAAACATACTCTCGGCACTTCAAAACGAGCAGCCGGAACTTTTGATGGACGAAACATTGATGGATGCCGCACGCAAGCCCATCGAAAAGATGTTAAGCTTCAAATAACCAATCTTATATTACTAAATTTCAACTACTTACAAGAAAATAATTTATGAACAAGGTATCGGAAAACCCTTCAAAAAACCGAGCACTTCCACCCTTAGTTATCATCTCGGGGTTGCTCATCACTTGCTATCTGACCGCTAACGTAATGGCAGTCAAACTCATCGAAATCTTTGGAATCACCATTTTTGATGCAGGAACCATCATTTTTCCCATCACGTATATGTTGGGAGACGTGCTAACAGAAATCTGGGGCTTTCAGACAGCCAAGCGCGTCATTCTTCTCACCTTTGCCTGTGAAGTTCTTTTCACGCTATTCGCTTGGATTGGCGTTCTTCTTCCCTACCCGCCCGGGACGGAGGCGTCGGCAACGGCTTACGCACAAGTTTTTTCCTTTGTCCCAAGAATTATGGTTGCTTCGTTGCTCGCCTTTTTGTGCGGTGAGCTCATCAATTCCTGGACGATGGTTCGCATCAAAAAACGAACCAACGGACGTTACCTGTGGGTACGCACCATTGGTTCATCATTTTTCGGCTATATTGTTGATACAACGTTATTTGTAGTTATCGCTTTCGCCGGAACCGTTCCCTCTTCTGCCATTTTCAGTATGATTGGGATACAGATTGTGGCTAAGTTGCTCATTGAGGGAGTGGGAGCCACTCCGATGGCTTACGCGCTCATCGGCTATCTGAAAAAGAGAATTGACACGGACGAAATGGCCGAATAAAACGGCTAAGCGTTCCGCGTTCCGTAGTCACGTTCACCGAAAAGGGCGCTTCCCACACGAATCATCGTACTCCCCTCTTCCACGGCGATTTTGTAATCGCCGGTCATTCCCATTGATATTTCTTTAAAAGATTCATTATCAAGGAAATAATCTTTCTTTAAGCAATTGAAATAATCACGAAGGGTACGAAATTCCGAATGGACCAATGCTTCATCGTCGGTGTTTGTGGCCATTCCCATTACGCCACAAATTTCAACATTCTGCAACCGACGGAACTCCTCACTTTGAAGCATCTGACGGCACTCGTCCAATGAGAAACCGAACTTCGTCTCTTCCGAAGCCACGTGGAATTGGAGGAGGCATTTTACAACACGCTCATTCTTAGCAGCTTGACGATTCACTTCTTCCAACAATTTGAAACTGTCGATGCTATGAATAAGGTGGACGTACGAAATGATGTACTTGATTTTATTGGTTTGCAGATGTCCGATGAAATGCCAGCAAATGTCCTTAGGCAGATCTGCGTGTTTCTGTTTCATTTCCTGAGCCCAGTTTTCCCCGAAGTGGCGCTGACCGAGTGCGTAGGCGGCTTCCACTTCGCTTTCGGGCTTGGTTTTGGAGACGGCAATCAGCTGAACCGTCGCCGGAATTTCATTCAAAATCTGATGATAAGCTTCTACATTCATAGTGAAATGCTATTAAAAAAAGAGAACGTAAAAACAAATTTACGTTCTCCTATGTTGAATGAATTTTTAAAACTATTCGTCGTCATCGTCTCCGCCGCCCAAACCGAGCATTTTCATTAATTCGGGGCTGTCATAGATGGACTTTGCGTCTGTCGGGAGGAGAAATTCAACGGGTTTGATTTTTTTGCTCGGAGTGATGACCGTGGCTTCAGAAATGATAGTGATATCGTCGCCGTTGTATTCACGTTTTTGTTCGGTACGAAGCGGATAGCCGACCAAGCCAGGATGTGAAGCGAAGTTAATGTCGCTACCGGAGTTAATGTCTTTTGAAACATAAAGAACGACAACGGTTTCTTCGTCCGTTTCTTTATTTACGATGGTTTCAATAACTTTTTCGCATTCGTAGCCGGCGATAGTCATTTTTTCACCCGTATATTTCAAATCGCGGTTGAGGTTTTCCATCTGTTTAGCAATGCTGTCACCAGTCATTTCAATGTAGTACTTTCCCATTCCAGGAATATCCAAAATAAAATAGTTGACTTTTGCATCTCCGTTAGAGATATTGATAATACCGAGACCACCTTCTTGAACCTGAACGGTCTTGGTACGGTTTCCACAGATCATTTCGGTAGATTCACCGGGGAGCTGTGCAAGGAAATTCGGGTCAGTAGTTCCGGTGCAGGTAACCTTGGAAGTAATTGTGCCAGTGAAAGATGCAGCACCTTTCTGAGCAAAAGTTGAAGAGAGTCCGAGGAACATAACGGACAATAAAAACAGAGTGACTTTTTTCATAATTGTATAAAATTTTAATGATTATCAAAAAGAGGCGCAAAAATACACTATTTTTTTGACACACGGCCACCTTTCCAAAATTTTGCGTAATTTTGCCGCTCTTTTGAGAAAGACAGTTACAAATATTATTTACCAATAAACTTATAAAATGAGAACAACGGTTTTTAACGAAACGCACAAGAAATTAGGTGCGAAGATGGTAGAATTTGCGGGTTACGAAATGCCCGTTCAATACGAAGGCCTCACTGCTGAACACCTTCACGTAAGAAGCAAGGTTGGTGTTTTTGACGTATCCCATATGGGTGAATTCACCGTTAAAGGACCCAAAGCGCTTGATTTGTTGCAATATATCACTTCCAACGACGTAGCCGCGCTCTATCCGGGCAAAGTTCAATACTCCTGTTTCCCGAACGGCAAGGGCGGTATCGTCGATGACCTTTTGGTTTACAATCTTGCTGAAAACGATTACCTCCTCGTTGTCAACGCGGCCAACATTGACAAAGACTGGGCTTGGGTTAGCAAGCAAAATGAGAAATTCGGTGCTGACATTGCCAACATTTCCGATGGCATTTCACAGTTGGCCATCCAAGGTCCTTTGGCACTCAAAGCGATGCAGAAGCTGACCGAAACCACCGTCGTTGATATGGAATACTACACCACCAAGACCGTCACTTTTGCTGGTATTCCTAACGTTATTTTCTCCACCACCGGTTACACGGGAGCTGGCGGCTGCGAAATTTATTTCAAGAACGAAGACGCCCTCAAGATTTGGGACGCCGTTTTTGAAGCCGGCAAAGAATACGACATCAAGCCCATCGGCCTCGGTGCCCGCGACACCCTGCGTCTTGAAATGGGTTTCTGTCTCTACGGCCACGAAATCGATGACACCATCTGCCCCATCGAAGCTGGTCTCGGCTGGATTACCAAACTCAATGCCAAAGATTTCATCGATAAAGAGTATATGCTCAACCTCAAAGCAGAAGGTTTGAAACGCAAACTCGTCGGCTTCGAAATGATAGACCGCGGTATTCCTCGTTTGGAATACGAAGTTTGCGACGCCGAAGGCAACAACATCGGAATCGTCCGTTCAGGAACACACGGTCCGAGCATCGACAAGAACGTCGGAACGGCTTGGGTAAAATCAGAATTTGCCAAAGTTGACACGGAAATCTACATCAAGGTCCGCGAAAAACTCCTCAAGGCCGTCGTCGTCAAAATGCCTTTCTACAAAGGTTAATCTAAATTCGAGTTTCATCTCGTAAAATAATTCAAAGCTAAAAGGAGACTGCCGCAATTTTGCAATCTCCTTTTAACTTTTTATTGAAAATCATTTTAAATAAATGAAAATCAACATCATAACTTTAGGGTGTTCCAAAAACAACGTTGACTCGGAAGTCTTGGCCGCCCAATTTCAACAGAAAGGACACACCGTTTATCACAACTCTACGGCAGAAAAAGGCATCGACGCTGTGGTCATCAATACGTGCGCTTTCATTCAAGATGCCAAAACGCAAGCCGTTGACGAAATCCTTCTTCAAGCCGAACGAAAAAAACGCGGGCAGATTAAGAAAGTGTACGTTGTGGGCTGCTTGGCACAACGCTACGAAGAAGACCTGCGCGCCTCCGTTCCCGAATTGGACGGCGTCTATCCGTTTGCCCGACTGAACGAACTTTTGGAAGAAACCAAATTCGATTTGCTGTGCCAAACCGAAAGAATTTTGTCCACTCCCCCCTACTATGCCTATCTGAAAATATCGGAAGGATGTGACCGCCAGTGTTCGTACTGCGCCATTCCGCTCATCCGTGGCAAACAGGTCTCCAAGCCCGTTGAAATGATTGTTGATGAAGCCAAGTCATTGGCAGCCAAAGGTGTGAAGGAACTGATGTTGATTGCTCAGGACCTCACTTATTATGGAATGGATCTTTACAAACGCCGCGATTTGGAACGCCTCCTTCGGAAATTGGCACAAGTCGATGGCATCGAATGGATACGCTTGCACTACGCCTACCCGATTAATTTTCCGTACGAAATTTTAGACGTAATGAACGAGTATCCAACTATTTGCAGATATTTGGATATCCCGTTGCAGCACATCAGCGAAGGCATTTTGAAAGATATGGGCCGCGGTGGCACTTCCGACCAGATTTACAAGCTCATTGAGCGCATACGCAGCAAGGTTCCCGGAATCGCCATCCGCTCTACCCTTTTGTCCGGCTACCCGACGGAAACCCGCGAGCAGCACAAGGAACTTCTCCAGTTCGTCAAAGAAGCCCGCCTCGACCGTCTCGGTTTTTTCAGTTATTCCCAGGAAGAAGGGACGCCCGCCTATCCACTCGGAGACCCAATCAAGGAACGTGAAAAGAACCGTCGTTTGGAGGAACTCATTGCCGCACAGGAAGAAATCGCCTACGAACTCAACCAGCAAAAGGTGGGACAAGCGATGAAAGTGATTGTCGATTCGGAAGAAGAAGACTGCTATGTCGGCCGTACGGAATTCGACTCGCCGGAAGTTGACGACGCCGTGGTCATTGACAAAACGGAAAAGCTTGAAATCGGAAATTTCTACACCGTTCGAATCGACAAAGCGGATCATTTTGATCTTTTTGGAAAGAAAATTTAATCAATAATTTAATATAAACTACTGTGTTCAAGTGGATTGGGCTCATTTTCGGAGCCATTTGGAAAGGATTTTTCGGAGGACTCACCGGTTGGTTTATCGGCTCGCTCATTGACCGGCTCTTTGCTCCCAAAGTAAGAATATATACCCAGCATTATCAGCGTTCGGACTTTATGGAGTCGCTCTTGATATTGACCGCCGCCGTGGTCAAAGCCGACGGGCACGTAGATCGCACCGAGTTGGCTTACGCCCGCGACTACCTCATTCGCTCATTGGGTCCCCAGCAAGCGCAAGAGGCGCTGAACCGGCTCACGGAAATTTTGAGCGAAAACTACAACGTCGAGTCCGTTTGCCGAGAGCTGCGTGAAAGCTCCACCATCCACGAACGTCTGCTTCTCATTCAGTTCCTCTTCGGATTAGCCAGCTCCGACGGCGAACTTCACCAAGCGGAACTCAATCTGATTGAGAACATTGCCGGCTGGAGCGGTGTTTCCCGCGGCGACTACGAATCCATCAAGGCAATGTTCACGAGCTACCGTTACAGCGGCGGCTCCACTTACCAGGGCGGGAGCAGCTACGGCGGAAATAGTTACGGCGGAGGAAGCTCGTCGTACCGCTCGCACACGCTCGACAGCGACTACCAGATTTTGGAAATTCCGTCCAGCGCCACCGACGACGAGGTGAAGAAAGCGTACCGGACTTTGGCAAAAAAATATCATCCCGACCGCGTGGCACATCTTGGCGACGATATGCGGAAAGCCGCGGAAGAGAAATTCTCGAAACTCAGTCAGGCCTACGACAACATACGCAAGGCACGCGGGATGAAATAACCCACATCACCAATGAAAAAAATAGTTTTTGGAATCTTGCTAACCTGCCTAACGTTCTGTGTAAAAGCACAAAACTGCGGTTGCACCGACCCGTTAGCGACCAACTACAATGCGGCAGCCACTCTCAACGATGGCAGTTGCGTTTATGCTTCAGCCACCATCACCCCGACGGAAATCGGCGAACTCGACTCCCTCCTAAGCGGCACTTCGAGTATGATTTTCTGGGACGGGAACTACTGGTCCTGCAACGACCACGGAGACGGACAGCTTTTCTTAGTAGATAGCACCTCGGCGCAGATTTCAGCTACGGCAAGAATCAACGGGATGGTTTTCTATGATATGGAGGAAATCGATCAGGACGAACAGTATCTCTATTTTGGGGATTTCGGGAACAACGCCGGCACTCGGCACGACCTCCGTATTCTGAGGATTTCCAAAACGGACGTCTCGAGCTCAGCGCCCGTGATAGACACCATTTGGTTCGAGTACGAAGACCAAACCGATTTCACTTACACTCCCCAGGCCACCGACTTCGACTGTGAATCGTTCATCGTCAGCAATGACAGCATCTACCTGTTCACCAAGCAGTGGACGTCCGAAGCGAGCACGTACTATTCGCTTTCCAAAGAGCCGGGGCATCACACGGCACATCGGCGCGAAACCTATAACGTTGGAGGACTCATTACCGGAGCCACCTTCCTGCCCGAAAAACGCTTGGTCGTGCTCTGCGGGTACGACTACGGAGACGGAGACTTCCTGACGGCGCTTCACCCGTTCATCGTTTTGTTGTACGACTTTTCCGGCAACAACTTTTTCAGTGGAAACAAGCGACGTCTGAACTTTCCCACACTCGCAAAAGACCAAGTGGAAGCCGTCGCGACGAGCAATGCTTTGGACTATTTCATTACAAATGAATACTTTGCAACCACGCAGTTAGGAATAACCATTGAAAGGCCAGCCAAAATGCAAAAGCTCGACCTTTCCCCCTATTTGGCCCACTACCTTTATGGTGACGACACGACGGCCATTGCCGATTTCAGTACGAAAAAAACGCTGCGTCTATTTCCAAATCCCGCAACGGAATACATACAATTCGACTTTGCCGGAGAGTGCGCCGGAAACACGTACACCATCAGCAATATGGAAGGCAAAATCCTGCGACGTTCCAAAGTCAGTTCCACACGAATCGACATCGGATTCCTTCCGGCAGGGAGTTACATTTTTTCCATTCGTGATAAGAGGCAGATATTCAGTGCTGTTTTTATAAAAAAATAGAAGAGGGAAAGAAAATTTTCAGTACTTGATTTTGAAATAATCGAGAATCAGCTTGTATTTATCTTGTGCAGAAAGACAAGTGTCCCGTAGATATTCTGGTACGGAAGGCCAATTCTGTAATCCACGGTAGTAAAAAAACTTTATATCATCTTTGATGATGAAAGGGACAATATTGTTGGCCAAACATTCTTTGAACATAATTATAGTCACCAACCTTAAACCAGATGACAAAGAGTACAATAGAAAACGCCCCTCAAAATAGTAGTTTCAGTTTGAATTATGTTATTCAACAATCATACTATGCTGTATTTATTTATTGATTGGAGAAGTATTGTAGAGCTATATTCTGCAATACATTTATTACAGTCGAAACGATAATCAGAAAGCAATAAAGCGAAAACCCGCATATAGCACCCATTATATCAATCAACAAATTGATTATCAACAATTTAAAAAAAACAAACTTTTGTCATCCGTCCGATTCTACATATTAAAATAATGTGTACCTTTGCACTTTGATTTTTTGAGACCTAAAAAGATGTTAGACTTAAACAAATTTCGCGTTGTGCAAGACTTTCCTAAAAAGGGAGTCAAATTTTACGATATTACTACCGTGATGAACGATACGGAAATGTTCCACGAAGTATTTGAAGAGTTATTAAAGGCCGCAAAGCTTGAAAAGCCGGACGTGATTGTGGCGTTGGAAACCCGCGGTTATTTCTTCGGACCCGCGTTGGCACTTGCCCTCAACATTCCATTCGTGCCCATCCGCAAGGCAGGTAAGCTTCCTTTCAAAACATACAAGGAATCATACGAATTGGAATACGGAACGGCTTCCATTGAAATTCACATTGATGCGATGAAAGAGGGACAGCGAGTTCTCATTTTTGATGACATTCTCGCGACAGGCGGAACCGCAAAGGCCGCTACGATTCTCTGTCGCAACTTCTCCCCTTCCTACATCGGGAATCTGTTCATTATGGAAATTGAAGCATTGAAAGGCCGCGAGCGCCTGACCGCTGATAGCGTCACCGCTTTGTTGAAAGCATAAAACAGAAACAATTTTACAAACTTAAATATAAAATAATAGTACTATGGAAAACATTGACTGGGGTAAATTATCCTTTGGTTACTTGAAAACGAACTACAATGTTCGTTGCTACTACAGAAACGGGAAATGGGGACAGTTGGAAGTTTCCTCCTCCGAACAAGTTTCAATGCATATGGCAGCAACTTGCCTTCACTACGGTCAAGCCGCATTCGAAGGTTTGAAATGCTACCGCGGCAAGGACGGCAAGGTCCGTATTTTCCGCTGGATTGAAAACTGCCGTCGTTTACAGAGCTCCTCAGAAGCCATTATGCTGGCAAAAGTTCCTGACGAACTTTTCAAAGAAGCTTGCTGGAAAGTAGTCCAACTCAACTCCGAATTCATCCCCCCGTACGGAACTGGTGGTACCTTGTACTTGCGTCCATTGTTGATCGGTACTGGTGAAAAAGTAGGTGTCGGCCCATCTGACGAATACCTCTTTATGATTTTTGTAACTCCTGTTGGACCATACTTCAAAGCTGGTTTCAAACCGGTGAAGATGCAAATCGTACGCGACTTCGACCGCGCCGCTCCTATGGGAACAGGTCACGTAAAAGTCGGTGGCAACTACGCAGCCAGTTTGCGTGCCGGTGAAAGAGCTCACCACGAAGGTTTTGCCGCTTCCATCTTCGCAGATGCCAAAACGAAACAATACATCGACGAAGCTGGCCCGGCCAACTTCTTCGGAATCAAAGAAGGAAAATATATCACTCCGGACTCCGGCTCCATCCTTCCTTCCATCACCAACAAGAGCTTGCGCGAATTAGCAGCCGATATGGGTCTGACCGTTGAAAGACGTCATATTCCGATTGAAGAAATCGCTACTTTCGAAGAAGCCGGTGCGTGCGGAACTGCGGCAGTTATTTCCCCCGTTGACTCCGTCCAAGACCGTGAAAATGGTAACGTTTACCAGATTGCTAAAAACGGCGAACCCGGTCCTTGGTGCGTCAAATTGTATAACCGCTTGACTGGCATACAGTTCGGTGAAGTAGAAGACAAATTTGGCTGGTGTGACATCATTGATGTTGATTAACAATCTTTAACTTTAAAATTGAAAAAGGCGAGTACCATATTTAAGAATATGCGTATTTTTGCCGCGTTAAAAAATTATCAAACAACCATTAAAAAACAAAAAGAAATGAAGAAAATTTTTGGTATCCTTGCAGTTAGCGCTTTCTTATTCGCATCTTGTGGCCCTAACACTGAAAACACTGAAGCAGTTGACTCAACCGCAGCTCCCGTAGAAGAAGTTGTTGTTGAAGAAACTCCTGCTACTGACACAACCGCAGTTGCTGAAGAAGCTACTACCGAAGCTACTGAACAAGTTGCTGCATAAGGTTAACTACCTTGAACAAAAAAAAGGAGATGAATTTATTTCATCTCTTTTTTTTTACCCACAAATGAAAAAACCAAATGAAAAGATTATTTTTTACAACCCTGCTCCCTTTCCTCCTGTTTTTTTCATCTTGCAGCCACAAAAATACTGACGAAGGCAAGATGATTTTCAGATACAACGAGTCAAACGGTATCACGACGCTTGATCCGGCCTTCTCGTCCGGACAGTCCGTCATCTGGCCGTGCAACCTGCTATACAACGGCCTCGTTGATTTGGACGAAACCTTACACATCGTGCCGGCTATCGCCAAAAGTTGGTCCATCAGCGACGATGGACGACTCTATACCTTTATCTTGAGAAACGATGTCTATTTCCACGATACCGAATACTTTCATTTCAGCAAACCGCGCCGTGTCACCGCACAAGACTTCGTCTATAGTTTTTCAAGAATCACAGATCCAGCCGTTGCGTCCCCAGGAGCTTGGATATTTCAAAAGGTCGCCCGCAATGCAAAAGGCGAACCGCAATTCAGAGCACTGAATGACAGCACATTTCAAATAGAACTCACTCAATTTTTTCCACCTTTTCTTGGCATTCTTGCAATGAAATACTGTTCCGTCGTTCCACGCGAAGCCGTAGAACACTTCGGCAAGGAATTTCGGAGCAAGCCCGTCGGGACAGGACCTTTCCAGATGCAACTTTGGGAAGAGGGTGTCAAGCTCGTCCTGAGAAAAAATCCACAATATTTTGAATACGATGAAAAAGGACAACGGCTCCCCTACTTGGACGCGGTAGCCATTTCCTTCATTGTAGATAAACAGTCTGTCTTTATGGAATTTATGAAGGGCTCTTTAGACTTTATGAGCGGAATTGAAGCTTGCTACAAAGACGCCCTTCTCACCAAAGACGGAAAACTCCAACCGAAATTTTCTGGCAAAATCACGATGGAGACCTGTCCGTACTTGAACACCGAATATCTTGGTTTCGTACTCAAAGAGGATGGAAAAGATAATCCACTGCAAATCAAGGAGGTACGTCAAGCCATCAATTACGGATTCGACCGTGCCAAGATGATGCGGTATCTCAGAAACAACATCGGCTACGCGGCCAATTCCGGCTTCGTACCACGCGGAATGCGCTCATTCAACGAAAGCCGCGTCAAAGGGTACGACTACAATCCGACCAAAGCACTGGAACTGTTGGAAAAAGCCGGCTACCCGAACGGGAAAGGTCTTCCACCCATCCCGATTTCAACTTCGGCCTCCTACTTGGACCTGTGCCAGTACATTCAGCACGAATTGGGAGAAATCGGCATCACGGTAACATTAGACGTACAGCAAGGAGCTCAACAGAGGCAGATGATGCGCGGGTACAAACTTCCGTGCTTCCGCGGCTCCTGGATTTGCGACTATCCCGATGCCGAAAACTATCTCGCACTCTTCTATTCGAAAAACCTACAACCGGCCGGTTCCAATTATACCCACTACGTCAATCCGAAATACGACGAACTTTTTGAAAAATCACAGTCCATTTTAGACGACTCACTTCGGAACGACCTTTACACACAATTGGATTCCATCTTATTAGAAGACGCTCCCTTTGTCGTACTCTATTACGACCAGGCCGTCCGCTTTTTCCGCTACGGTGTAAAAAACTGCAGTCCCAATCCCATCAATATGTTGGATTTGAGACGAACCATCATAGAAAAGTAACAATTTCAGAACGCCATCCCGATAAAGACGAGAGAGACGAAACCGAGGATAAGCGCGTATGTAGCTGCCTTTTGGTAACCGTGCGAATGTGTTTCGGGAATCATTTCGTCACTCACAACGTACAACATCGCACCACCGGCAAACGCAAGCATCACGGGCAGCAGCCACTCCGAGATAGCACCGATGCCGTACCCGAGCCAAACACCGATCACTTCCAAAAGTGCGATTGCCAACGAGATGACAAAGGTCCGAATTCGGCTGACGCCAGCCAACAGCAACGGAGCAATCACCACCATTCCTTCCGGAACGTTCTGAATAGCAATTCCTAACGCCACTGACCACGCATCCGCCGTGTCCGCCGCATTGAAGCCCACACCGGCAGAAATTCCCTCCGGAAGTTTATGTAAGGCAATCGCCATCACAAACAGAAGGATATTGTTGAGAGACGCATTGTTACGATGGGTTTCGGAATCCAGTCCGGTGATTTTATGAAGGTGCGGCACGACCAAGTCCAAGAGATTCAGAAAGAGCATTCCAGCCACAACACCGATAAGAACGAGCCACCATTTGGACAAACCGGCCATCTCCGCCGCCGGAACAATAAGCCCGATGGTGGAAGCCGCCAACATAACGCCGGAACAGAAACCGAGAATAGAATCATTCCACTTGTGGGAAAGTCCTTTTACGAAAAATCCTAATAGTGAACCAATTACCGTAGCAAGTGCAAGTCCTACTGCACAAATCCAAACGTGAGTCATACTGTTTTCTGTTGCATTTTAGAGGCGGCAAAAGTACAGTAAAAGCTTGGAATGACGCTGCCTTTCAAACAGAAAATGCCAACAAAATGGGAAAACCGTATGGAAAATCACGCTGTGCGCATTTCCGTACGAAGCGAGACATCGGAAAAATCCTTCATCAATTTTTGACGGATATAAAAAATGCGACTCTTGATGGAGCCGATAGGGGCATCTAACTTTTCAGCAATCTCCTCATAATGATAGCCATCCAACATCATTTCAAACGGAATGCGCTGTTCTTCGGGCTTTTCTGCAATCTTTTGCCGTATTTCGGAAACGGAATAGTGCAAATCGGCAGCATCGGACGGATTAGAAACAGAATTTTCCAAACTATAAAAGTCGGCAGATTCGTCACGAACCAAACGAGCAGTCTGCTTACGACGATAGGCATTGATAAACGTATTTTTCATTATAGTACAAACCCACGCCTTCAAATTCGAGCTTTCGTAGGTGTCCGCATTTTGAAGAACCTTCAAAAAGGTTTCTTGCAACAGATCCTGTGCGTCTTCCTCATTTTTGGTCAAAGAAAGCGCAAAACGACGCATCGGTTCTTCATAACTGAGAACCGCACTAATAATTGTATCTTTCTTATTTTCAATAGATTGATTATCCATCTACCCGCATTTTTGTATCTTAAACGTGTTTCAAAACACGGCGGCAAAAATAGAAGGGACGCCCCAAAATATGCAATAAATACAGATGAAACGGGCAAATTGGCGACTAAAATGTCAAAAGATGGGAATGAAACGAACTATTTGGTAAACCACGCCTTGAAATCGGTAACATTTGCCTTACTCACAACGATTTGTTCAGGGGTTGGCACACTCAATGTCAGACGCAACTTGCTCCCAAACCACATCACAATGTCACGAACCGCTTTTTTAGAAACAATATATTGACGATTGGCACGGAAAAACTGGTCGGGATCTAATTGTTTCATCAGCAGCTCCAAAGGTTCATCCAAGACGTAATTCTGCTCATTGAAAGTGACAGCACGAGTAACGCCATCATTTACAAACAAATAGGCAATGTCGGAAACAGCCAAAGGAATCAGCCGGTCTTTCCAAGGAATTAAGAAAAAGGATTTATAAACGTGCGACTGCTGCGTCATCAATTTCACCATAGCATCCAATTGAGAAACATAATTTTCTGTAGTAGAATTATTTACAGAAAATCTCTCAATCTTTTCGACCGATTTCAATAGCGCATCCTTACTGATGGGCTTGAGCAAATAGTCAATTCCATTGGCCTGAAACGCCTGAAGTGCGTACTGATCGTAAGCCGTAGTAAAGACGACAGGGCACTCCATTTTTACGTTATTGAAAATATTAAAAGCCAGTCCATCAGCGAGATGTATATCCGTAAAAACCACGTCAGGAGACGGATTCTGCTGAAACCATTCCAAACTATCTTCCACTCCTTGAAGCGTGGCGACAATCTGCCATTGGGGAGCCGTTTCAGCTAACAGACGGACAAGATTCTGGGCGGCGATGGCCTCGTCTTCTATGATTACGATTTTTCTAATCATCACAAACTGGTTTTGATGTTGGAAACTGTTTTTCCGTCAGCAAGGGAAGTGGATTGAATCAGCGGAAGTTCGACACTGAACATATCGGGGCCTTCTTCGATGGAAATGCTCTCTTGGAAACGGAGTTCGTACCGTTTGGCAAGGTTATCCAATCCAAGTCCGGTGGAGGGTTCCGCTCCTGCCTTAGGTTGCAGCGGATTACTCACGCGCAAACGACTGGCCTCGGTCACACTGATTCGAATACAGAGCGGGTGACGGTCACTTACCACGTTGTGTTTGAGCACGTTCTCTATCAGCATCTGCAAACTAATCGGAACGACGGACCAGTTCAGTGCTTCGGACGGAATCTCTTTCCGAATAGTCAGATTTTCTCCATAACGGATTTTCATCATATAAATATAGGAATCGGTGAACGCCAGTTCCTCCGCCAACGTCGCGGTTTCGCGCTGCTGCATCGTATAACGGTAAGTTTGAGCAAGTTGCTGCAAATAGTTCTGCGCCTTTTCATCATCCATTCCGATCAAGCCGCTGAGCGTATTCAACGAATTGAACATAAAATGCGGATTCAGCTGTTTTTCAAGAGAATCGTAACGGATTAGTAAATTTTCGGTACGAAGTCGTTCATTTTCCATTTGCATCCGATGTTGGTTGGTGATGGAAAACAGCAACAAAGTGATGAACAAAGCGAAGATAGCTGCCGAACAACCACGAATAATCGCAATCATTGTAGAATAGGGCAAATGTGATTTCCCGTAGATGGCTATATCGAGATTAACCGAGACCATCGAAAAGACAATTGCAATGGCCAAGGCCCCGACAATCGTTATTATCCAGCGCCAATGTATGGCAATGCGACTTTTTACAATAATAAATCCATAAGAGAAAATCAGAAACGACAATACAATGTTCAAAATCAACGAGATAACCATTTGGGATATTTCGAGGTCGAGTTTGTCGCGCACCGCACCAATGAGCATCACCACAGAGATGATGACGCCCGTAATCAGCGACAAAAGCAATGCATACCGCGTATTGAAACTCGATGGTTTTTTCTCAAAACCACTCACTATAAATCGTTTATGACTTTTCAATATATTTTTAGAAAAAAACATAAACAAAACAAACAAAGTTAAATTTTGTTTTACAGAACGTGACTTTTATAGGATATTTTTTGCACACGAATTAATTATCGTACATTTGCCACGTCAAAAAAAAGTGACACAGAAATCTGCAATTAACTAATTTTCAATTACTTTATGAAAAAAATTCTAATCACACTTTCACTTTTCTGTTCCATCCTGTACCTTCAATCACAAAACGTCCAACTGCACTACGATTTCGGACGGCATCTTTACAACGATTTAAAACAGGATGCCACGACGGGCGGGGGACGGCAAACGCTCACTTCCACCTTAGAAGTTTTCAAAATTGACACATTAGGCAGTTTTTTCTGCTTTGCCGACTTCGACTACTCCTTCCAAAAGGTTTATGGCGCCTACTGGGAAATCTCCCACGAATTTTGTTTCTGGAAGAAGAGCAAAGTAAACTGGCTTTCCATCCACGCGGAATACGACGGCGGGCTGAACCGTGAAGTTGGCGGTTACAACGACGCCTGGCTGTTGGGGCTCACTTACTCCGGTCACTCAAAAGATTACAGCAAAACGTGGTCGCTGAGTGCGATGTACAAACTGATTCCGCGCACCATCGGAATGGATGGGCGCAAAGATGTCCATCAATTCCAAATCACGGGCGTCTGGGGCATCGAATTTGCCAAGGGATGGTGTACGTTTTCGGGATATGTTGATTTTTGGCGCGAACCGCGTCCGTGGCAAGGAACAGAGTATATGATTATGGGAGAACCACAATTTTGGGTGAATCTGGACTGCATCAAAGGCTGGAACAAAATCAATCTCAGTGTGGGAACGGAAGTTGAAATATCTAACAATTTCATTAACAAAGGGTTTTACTGCATTCCCACATTGGCTTTGAAATGGGATTTTGCACGAAACAGATAGAATTTCAAGATGAGTACGGAAGGTAAAAATTGGCGCGGACACCTGGCAGCTTTGGGCGTTTACATCATTTTTGGAATAAACCCGAACTGTTCGAAAGCGGTTGTTCCGGAATACATTTCACCGGAAGTATTCACGGCGCTGCGGATGCTGTTCGGGGCGGCGGCCTTCTGGATTCTTTCTCTTTTTACAAAAGAAGAAAAAGTGGAACGCGGCGATATGAAATGGATGGTTTGGGGTGCCGTCATTTTGGCTGGCACGCTTTTGGCCTTCGGACGCGCCTTCTGCTACACATCTCCCTGTTACGTATCCTTGATTTCGGCGACCAGCCCGCTACTTGTGATGCTGATGGCCGCACTGTTTCTCAAAGAGCCCATCTCGTGGCGCAAGTCCATTGGCGTACTCGTGGGCATTTCCGGAGCCCTGTTCATCGTACTTTTCTCTTGGGCCATCGATGCAAACGCCACGCCCATCGGCTTGACGCTGTGCTTCGTCAACATCCTTTTCTACGCTTCGTATCTATTGATAACACGTTCTATATCAGCTAAATATTCTCCTATTACGTTAATGAAATGGATGTTTCTGTTCGGGAGTGCCGTTTGCGTCCCCATCGCAATTCCGTTTCTCTCACCCGAAAGCAGTCCCATTCTATTCGGACCGGTTGATGGCACGGCGTACCTGAATTTGTTCACCGTCTTGATATTTGCCACCGTCGTCGCATACTTTCTCCTTCCGATTGCTTTGCGCGTACTGCGTCCTACAACCGTAAGTATGTACAGCAATCTACAGCCGGTAGTAACAGCTTGCGTGGCCATTGTTTTCGGGCAAGACATTTTCACTTGGAACAAGCCCGTCGCACTCGTGCTCATCCTTTTCGGCGTTTATTTGGTAACCACGAGTCGTTCCCTCGAAGACGTGAAAAGTCGGTTTCAAAAAAAACGAAAATAACACGAATCTATATGGAATTGTTTCGTACATTTGCCAGCCAAAATTGAAAGTAAGCATCTTTTTATAACTTTTTGATATAAAAATAGATAGACAATAGGAGGAAAATAAATGCTGGTCATTAAAACCGTTGATGAACTTCAAGACGTATTATTTAGGGTGCACAGTGCCGGCAAATCGGTAGGATTGGTTCCAACGATGGGGGCATTGCACGAAGGCCATCTCTCACTGATGAAACGAGCACGCCGCGAAAACCAGGCCACAGTCTGTTCCATCTTCGTCAATCCCACCCAATTCAACAATAAGGAAGATTTGGAAAAATATCCTCGCACGCTTGAGGCGGACTTGAAATTGGTGGAAGAATATATGGATTTTGTTTTCGCTCCTTCTGCTGAGGAAGTTTATAAAGTCCCCGCCACCGAGCATTACGACTTTGGCGACTTGGAAAAGGTGATGGAAGGCCCAATGCGTCCAGGGCATTTCAATGGCGTCGGAATCATTGTGAAACGTCTGTTCGACTGGATTCGCCCTGACAAGGCCTACTTTGGAGAGAAGGATTTTCAGCAGATTGCCATCATCAAGAGTTTGGTGCGTCAATGCAACCTTGACATTCAGATTGTCCCCTGCCCCATCGTCCGCGAGGAGAGCGGTTTAGCCCTCAGTTCCCGCAACAAACGTCTGTCGGAATACGAACATACGCAAGCCGCCAACATCTACCGCATTTTGAAAGAGTCGCTGGAGCTGAAAACCGACTCCGTGGCAGAAATCAAAAAGTTTGTTGCCAACGAGATTGAAAAAATCGATGTACTCAAATTAGAATATTACGAAATTGTCGATGGAGAGACGTTACAACCTGTCAACAGCTTGAACGACAGCAACTCCATCGTGGGATGCATCACCGTTTATGCCGGAGAAGTCCGTCTGATTGACAATATTCGTTACAAATAATCCGAATTTTCGTTTTCGAAAAACGAATTGATAAAAAATGCAAATCGAACTTTTAAAATCTAAAATACATCAGGTTGCCGTTACGGAAGCGAACCTGAATTATGTAGGCAGTATCACCATCGATGAAGCACTGATGGAAGCCGCCAATCTTATTGAAAATGAAAAGGTTCAGGTTCTGAACATCAACAATGGCGAGCGTTTGGAAACGTACGTCATCAAAGGGAAAAGGAACTCCGGCGTCATCTGCTTGAACGGCCCCGCCGCACGGAAGGCCTGCGTCGGTGACGTTGTCGTCATCATCTCCTATTGTTCTATGGATTTTGAAGAGGCGAAGACGTTCAAACCAACCGTTATCTTCCCGAAAGACAACCACATAGACTAATATTTTCTTTTAATTAAATATCTTAAAATGCACAGATTAGTATTGATTCGCCACGGCGAAAGTGAATGGAACAAGGCCAACCTCTTTACCGGTTGGACCGATGTTGACTTGTCAGAAAAAGGATTGCAGGAAGCTGCCGAAGCCGGCGTCGCGATGAAGGAAGCCGGATTCTGCTTCGAATACGCCTACACATCCTTCTTGAAACGTGCCATCAAGACCTTGAACATCGCATTGGAAAATATGGACCAACTTTGGATTCCCGTTGAAAAGAGCTGGCGTCTGAATGAAAAACATTACGGCGCCCTCCAAGGATTCAACAAAGCTGAAATGACGGAAAAATATGGTCCCGAAAAGATCAAGATGTGGCGCCGCAGCTACGACATCCGTCCCGAAAGTCTCGCCGATGACGACGACCGTAACCCGGCACTCGACCCGCGCTACCGCAACATCGACGACCCGATGGCCAAACCGCATACCGAAGCCCTTTGCGACACCATCGCCCGCATCGTTCCCTATTGGGAAAACGTCATTCGCCCAAGAGTAGCCGCTTCCACCGGTGACATCATCATCGCTGCTCACGGAAACAGCTTGCGTGGCATCATCAAGGTTCTCAAAAACATCTCCGATGAAGACATCATCGGTTTGAACCTTCCGACCGGCATTCCTTACGTTTTTGAATTTGACGACAATATGAACCTTCAAAAAGACTATTTCCTCGCCGATGAAGAAACAGTCAAAAAATTGATGGACGCCGTTGCCAATCAAGGAAATAAGAAATAAAGGATTACTTTTTCCATACGAATAATCGCGATGTTTCGGAATAGAACATCGCGATTATTGTTTTCCCATATTCCCAACTTTACGAACTTTACAAACCTTACAAACTTTACAAACCTTACAAACTTTATAAACTTTACGAACTTTACAAACTTTACAAACTTTACGAACTAAAATCGTACCTTTGCACCCATTTTTAACCGGACGATGAAGACGACAACTTTCAATGGCAAAACCGTTTACACACTTACGCAAGTAGGGCAAAGCATCCAATCGATGATTGAACGCACCTACTGCCACCCCTACTACATCCAGGCGGAAATGGTAAAACTCAATCCGTACATACGGACGGGGCATTGCTATCCGGAACTGGTTGAAAAGGACGGGGCTCGCGTCAAGGCGCAAATGAGAGCCGTCATCTGGGCAGACACTTACACACGCATCAACCAGCGTTTCATCCAAATCACCGGAGAACCGCTCCGCGACGGAATCACCATCTTATGTTTGGCAACGGTCCAGTTCTCCCCTCAATACGGACTTGCCTTGTACATTCAAGACATTGAGCCCACTTTCACTTTGGGAGAAATGGCGAAAACGCGCTTGGAGACGATTGCACGGCTGAAAAAAGAGGGAATCTACGATGCGAACAAGAGACTGGAAATGCCGTTGCTTCCGAGACGAGTGGCGGTCATTTCCATTGAAACCAGCAAGGGGTTCAGTGATTTTACCATTACATTAAACAGTAATTCAAACGGTTACACATTTCAGACGACACTGTTTCCTTCTTTGCTGCAAGGGGAAAAAGCCATCGGGACAATGCTGAACCAGTTGGATCTGATTGAAAAACGGCAAGAGGAATTTGATTGCGTGGCCATCATTCGTGGCGGTGGCGGCGACGTCGGACTCGCCTGCTACGACCATTACGAATTAGCCCGCCGCGTAGCCACCTTCCCGCTTCCCATCTTGTCCGGAATCGGCCACTCAACCAATGAAACCATTACCGAAAATGTCTCTTTCGCCAACAAAATCACGCCTACGGAAGTGGCCTACTTCTTGATTGGAAAATTCAACGATTTTGAAACGAAAGTAAATGAAGCACAGGACTTTATCACTAACAAGACGTTAAACATTCTCCAAAGCGAAAGAGAAAAGAACACCCTTTTTGAAAGCAAATTGCAACTCGTTGCTCACCGGCTTATCGCCAAAGAAAACAGTCGTCTCCTGCGTGCACAAACGACGTTGCAACTTTCTGGTAGAAAACTACTTGAGACAAACAAACATCTTCTAAACACACTTTCCCAACGGCTAAAAGACAGTGCCATTGAAAGCATCAGCAATGAAAAGGGCAAACAGGCACTTTTCGAATCGCAGTTGCAACTATTTGCCAAACAGCGTTTGGAAAAGGAAAAAGCAGAATTAAAGTACATTGCGGGAAAATTGGAACTGCTTCATCCCTCCAACATTCTGCGGCGCGGCTTCAGCATTACGATGCTCAACGGGAAAGCCGTCACCGACGCCGCCTGCCTGAAAAAAGGCGACACCGTTGAAACGACATTCTTTGTCGGAAAGAAAACATTCACAGTAGAAACTGATTGAAAATCACCAAATTATTATTGATGAACGACGCATATTTTTACCTTGGTCTTATCACCAAGCCTTTCGGTTACAAAGGACAATTGTACATTTATTTAGATACGGACGAGCCGGAAAAATACGCCAATTTGCGTGCCGTCTTTCTTTTAGAAGGTGACGAATACATCCCCTATATGATTGAAGAAATCAATCTGCAAGGGAACAAGACCGCCATCGTCAAATTTATGGACGTTGACGGCGAGGACGCGAAGGCGTTAGTCAAATCGGAACTATACTTGCCACTCAGTGATTTGCCGCCGCTCACGGGGAATCATTTTTACTATCACGAAGTAATTGGTTTTCAAGTTGTTGATTCTGTTCGCGGCGAAATCGGGACGTGCAAAGATTTCATTGACATCAGTAACCAGCCCATTATGGTGGTCGATTATTCAGGAACGGAAATTCTCATTCCTGCCGTTGATGAAATTTTCAAGGAGGTAGATCGTGACGGCAAAAGGCTCCACATCACGGCGCCAGACGGACTTATCGACATTTATATCGGAGGAGAAAACGCTTGAAAAACGAAAACGATTTATTTGATTTTCAGCATTTTTCTCTTCATCACGGGAAAAGTACGCTCAAGATTGGAACCGATAGTGTGCTGCTTGCCGCGCTCGTTCCGATTGATGGTGTGACGAACGTTTTGGATATTGGATGCGGCTGCGGAGTCATCGGATTCTGCATCGCTGACCGGATAGCGGACCAAAGTTCCGAAAACGTAGAAGTCACAGGCATTGACATTGATACCGACTCCATTGATGAAGCCCGGCTCAATGCCAGCAACTTTCCGCATCAAGAACAAATCTCTTTTCTCTTTGAAAAAATTGATTTACAACATTTTATTTTAAAAAAAGAGCAAAAGAAATTTTCACTAATCGTCAGCAATCCTCCCTATTTCGGCAGTTCGTTGAAACCCGAAAATGTCAAGAATTTGAGAAGTAAACATCGTGATGACAACCTATCCTTTGACGAATTGGTTGAAAATGCGGTCCGTCTTTTAGCCGACGATGGCCACTTTTACGTCATTTTGCCTACGTCCGAAGCCATTGATTTTGAATCTATTGCAAAGAAAAAACTTCATCTTTGCGAAAAAATAGCCATCCGCCCCGTACCTGACAAACCCGTCAACCGGTTCATTCTCGGTTTTTCAAAGCAAATTCCAATAAACATCAAAGAACAAGAGTTGCTTATTCGTGACGAAAACCGGAATTACAGTCGAGAGTACCGGAACATCACCCTTTCTTTTTATACAAAATTAAAATAGTATTTATTATATAAAAATCAATATATGAAGAAGTTATCAATGGAAGAGCTCCATCGAGTCAGCACAGAAGAATTCAAGGAACAGGAAAAAATCCCGTTGGTAGTCATTATGGACAATGTCCGAAGTATGTATAATGTCGGCTCCATTTTCAGGACGTGCGACGCTTTTTCCATCGACAAGTTGTTGCTTTGCGGCATCACTGCGTGTCCACCGCACAAGGAGATTGCAAAAACGGCACTCGGGGCAACCGAGTCGGTTGATTGGGCACATTACGACACGACGGAAGATGCTGTCAAAGAATTGAAGTCGGCAGGTTATAAAATCTATGCTGTGGAACAGGTCGATACGTCCGTCTCATTGGAGAATTACGAAACAAGTGCGGATGAAAAAGTGGCGATTGTCTTAGGCAACGAGGTTTTCGGTGTTGACGACGCGGTTCTCCCCTACTGCGATGGCGCGATTGAGATACCACAGAACGGGACGAAGCATTCTCTGAACGTTTCCATTGCCGGCGGAATCGTCATTTGGGAAATTTTCAAGCAGATGCGAGCACACGAAAACAATTAACACACAGATTGTTAAGAAATCAAGTTATTGCTTTTTAACGTTGAAAAACACTGTGCAAAGGCCGAGAGAAATTCAAACATAATTTGTACCTTTGCCGAAATAAAACCATTACCCTAAAACAATGAGTGACAACTACAACGACTCGAATATCATCACGTTAGAATGGTACGAGCACATTCGGCTGCGCCCCGGAATGTATATTGGCAAATTGGGCGACGGAAGTTCCCACGATGACGGCATTTACGTTTTACTGAAAGAGGTTATTGACAATTCCATAGACGAATTTATGCAAGGTCACGGCAAATCCATTGAAGTAAGCATCAAGGACAATGTCGTAGCTGTGCGTGACTATGGACGCGGCATTCCGCTCAACAAAATGATTGACTGCGTTTCCAAAATCAATACGGGGGGCAAGTTCAATAGCGAGGCCTTCACCAACTCCATCGGACAGAACGGCGTGGGTGTCAAGGCCGTGAACGCGCTTTCCACCTATTTCAAAGTGCAGAGTTTCCGTGACGGACAGACCAAGGCGGCCGAATTTTCGTGCGGCAAACTCACTTCTGAAACGCCCATCGAGTTGTGCGACCAACGTTCCGGAACTTACACGGCTTTCACCATTGACAACTCCATTTTTGTAAACTACCGCTGGTTCACACAGTACATCGAGAAGATGTTGTGGAACTATGCCTACCTGAACAAAGGTTTAGCCATCCATTTCAACGGACAAAAGTACCTATCCAAGAACGGCTTATACGACCTTTTGTGCAAAAACGTCAATCAAGAGGAGATTTTATACGAACCCATTCATCTTCAGGACGAACGTTTCGAGTTTGTCATCACACATACAACGCGGCATTACGGGGAAGAGTACTACTCTTTCGTCAATAGCCAGAACACGACACAAGGCGGTACACACCAGAACGCTTTTCGAGAAGCCATCGTCAAAACCTTCCGCACCTATTTCGGGAAGGACTATGATCCATCGGACATCCGCAATGCCGTCGCGGCGGCCATCTCCATCAAAGTTCAGGAACCGGTTTTCGAATCCCAAACCAAAATCCGACTCGGTTCCACAATGATGCAGCCCGATGGACAAACCATCCGAAATTACGTCAACGATGTGGTTAGCAAGTTGTTGGACAACTATTTGCATATGCACACGGACGTCGGAGAAATCATCAAGAAAAAGATTCTCGAATCCGAAAGCGAGCGAAAAGCGATTGCCAACATCAAGAAAGGCAACAAGGAAATTCAGAAAAAAGTCAGTTTGAACAACAGCAAGTTGCGTGACTGCAAGTACCATTTCAACAGCGACCGGAACGACAAGGGGCTCAACTCCACGATTTTCATTACGGAGGGGCTTTCCGCTTCGGGCTCCATCACGCAGTCACGCGACAGCCAAACGCAAGCCGTTTTCAGTATGCGAGGGAAAACGCTGAACGTTATGAAAAGTGCGGAAGTTTATAAGAATGAAGAACTTAGCTTACTGAATGCCGCCTTAAACCTGGAAGATGGCATTGAAGGGCTTCGTTACAACAACATTGTCATCGCAACCGATGCCGATGTGGACGGAATGCACATCCGTCTGCTGCTGCTGACCTACTTTCTCAACTATTTTCCGGACGTAGTTCGGAACGGCCATATCTACATTCTCCAAACGCCACTTTTCCGTGTTCGCAACAAAACCAAGACTTTCTATTGCTATTCGGAACAGGAAAAGCTGGATGCCATCAAGCAAATCGGAGCGAAGCCCGAAATCACACGATTCAAAGGTTTGGGTGAAATTTCGCCAAAGGAATTTGTCAATTTCATTGGCAAAACGATGCGTTTGGAACCCGTTGTTTTAGAACCCAACACCAACATCAACAAACTGTTGGATTATTATATGGGGGGAAACAACAAAGAGCGCCAGCAGTTCATCATTGATAACCTTCGTGAAGAAATCGACGAAGTGAATCCCGATGAATGGAATTAAATCTATAAATATTTTTTTTAATCTTTTAAAATCAAACCAAAATGAAAAAAACTGTAAAATTCATCTTAGCCATAGCAGTTGTTGCTATGACTGTGGCTTCCTGCCAAAAAGAAGGCCAATTCAATCCCTCAAAAAAAATCAGCAGACAGACAATCACGACAACGGAGAATGGTGAGACCACTATTTCACGCCTTGAATATCAATGGGACGGGAACAAACTCAAGCAGACACAGTACTACAGTGATAACCAGATTGGAGGCATTGTTTCATACACTTACGACAAAAAAAATCGCATTTCACAAATCGAATACGTCAACACAAGTTATCCTGAATATCCTGAAACTGCAAAGTACACTTACAACGGCAACGTCTTGGAAAAAATTGATTACTACAGATGGAGTACAGACGAAGGAAAAGACATTCTAATTGAAACACGCACATTCACCCACGATGGCAAAAAAATCAGCAAGATTGAGGTTAGCCTTCATTCTATTTTCAGCAAGTCTCTCAGTACGACATTGGACAACGCTTCACTCTTTTTCTTTCCCGATGAAATTGCCACAACGATTGCAAAAGATGAGAAATCAGCAGCTATCAAAGGCGAACTGTACAAGACCTACCAATTCACTTGGGAAAAAGACAACATTTCCAAGATGGAAATTGCAAGAAACGGTTATAAAACCACTTATAGTTACACATACGACAACGGCAAAAATCCTTTATACGGACTTTTTGATTCTTTCTCGACAAGTGATTATGATGATGTTCTTTCCAAAAACAATATTCTAACTATCAACGGTTCAAGAGTGGAAGATAACGTCACCGTTACGATGAAACCCATCAACTACACCTACGATTATGACGGGAAATACCCCACCTCAAAGTCTTGCACAATCCAATACACAGACGAATACGGTCAGGATGTTACACAAACCAAAACCTACCATTTCGAATACTAAATAATTGCGAGGATTTATTTCTGCGAAACGAGGATGACAGTTTTTATAATGTCATCCTCTTTTTTATGGGACGCTCCGACAGCAGAGGTTCCTTTTTTGCAAAATCGTATCACAAACGCTACCGTTTCGGAACTTCGATTGTGTTACAGGCACAGTCGCTGCTCCGGTGTCGGCTTCATCGCCAGCGAAAAGATACCTTCGGCGGGACAGTCGATGACGTAAAGTCCCTTTCTGCGAGCATACTCTTTGACCCCACGTTGGAACTTCACCCCAACAATGGCTGCATACACCTTGCACCGGTCGAATGGATGGAACACTTTCTTGAAAATCCACAACTGCTTCAGAAAATGATCAATG
>DCHI01000072.1 GCA_002314795.1 Bacteroidales bacterium UBA1756
CGAAAACATTTTTCGGTATGGTGAACCCGTCTCGGTTTCACCATACCGAAAAATGTTT
The DNA here is from genome assembly GCA_002314795.1 of Bacteroidales bacterium UBA1756. Classification (GTDB taxonomy): domain Bacteria; phylum Bacteroidota; class Bacteroidia; order Bacteroidales; family WCHB1-69; genus UBA1756. Next base: position 59 of record DCHI01000072.1, read on the forward strand.
TCGGCCCCGGACTTTGCATCGTTCACGTGGGCACTATCGTCGTGAGCCCGAAAGCGCGTGTCGGTCGCAACTGCCGCCTCCATCCGAGCACCTGCATCGGTGAGTACGATGGCGCTCCGACGTTGGGCGACAATGTCTATGTTGGCCCGGGTGCGAAACTGTTTGGAAATATCGTCATCGGCAACAATGTGGCCATTGGCGCCAATGCTGTTGTTAACAAATCTTTTGGTGACAATCTGACCATCGGCGGAATCCCGGCGCAGGTTTTGTCAGAAACACCTTCTACGGCACAGGGACTTTATCCCGATGAACTTTTTTCTTCACTTTAAATGAATCCTATGACTGCGATAAGAAATTGGTACTTAACACTTTTTTTGTTCATTGCCTCCACTTTGTTTATCTCTTGTTCTCCGAAATCGTTGGCGGGACAGAATATGTGCATTGAGGAGCAGGATAGCGTGATTGTCTATTATCCTGAATTTTCAACGTTGGATTTAATCGGAAGCAACCGTGTTCCGCACGGGGACGACATCCTGTACTGCTCAGTCGCCGCTTTTACGGCGAAGTGCCTCAAGAATTTCACGCACGACAACATCCGTTGCGGGCACGTCTGTCACGGCCGTTATTACAAGGGTTCGCCCGAGCCCATCTGTACTGGAACTTTCACCTTCTACAATGGCAAAGGCCATTTTGCTCCTGCCAATGAACACGACCTTCACGTGGCCGCCGACAGCAATGGGATGGGTTTTTGTCAGGTTCTCGTTATTTATAATCACGAGGTGATTTACAGCGACACAGCCACCAAACGTTTCTGGATAAGCCATCCCTACGTTTTCCGTGCGCTATGTGAAAAGGACGGGCGACTCTGCATCGTTGAATCGAAAGAGAGTGTTTATTATGACGCCTTCGTCCGCTACTTAGTGGATTACGGGGTGACGCACGCCATCAATCTTGATATGGGAGGCTGGAGCCACTCTTGGTACTTGAATAACGCAGGGGAACGGATTGAAACCAACAGTCCGCCCACCAAATACGCTTCCAACTGGCTGGTATTCAGGAAGTGATTCTGCAAAAAAAAAACGGTAGAAACGTGTGTGAAGTGGCGTCTCTACCGTTTTTTACAATCAATCTATTTATTCTACTATGAATTTGCGCACGGTTTTTCCCGTATTGTTTTCAATGCTGAGAAGGTAGATGCCTTTGGCGAAATTACTGACATTTAAGGCAGTTTGGACATCTCCATTTTCTGGTGCAACGGTCTCCAAAGCAAGTGTTTTTCCTGACATATCGGTGATGCGTAATGTTTGGATTTCATCGTTTCCAGTGCTCAGACGGACGTTGAGGGTATTTGTGGCCGGATTAGGAAAAATGCTGACGTCGTTCACTTCTGCATAGTTGTGAACGTCGGTGACAATTTCGTACGTTAGTGTAAATCCCTTGTTCTCCATATAGTTGTCCGACACGAAATCGATTCTGACTTTGGGACATTCAATAACATAAACGTCTTCGGACGGCCAGTCAAGGAGACTGATTCTTTTCAGAAGATTTTTCTTGGGCGTTTTGACGTCATAGAATTCAATGTAATCGCCTTCGGCGAGGTCGAGTTGCGGGTAGGAAAAGTAGATGCGATTCGCGCCGGTGATTTTCCAAGTACAGTAGCTGTCAGGACGGTAGGGTGTTGACTCGGAGGTGGAAACGTCACCTTTGTCGGTAATGGCTCCGGAGCCAGTAAGGACAACGTTTTCTCTGCAATAGGCCGTTGGAACGGTTGCCTCAAAGTCTATCACAAATCCGTAATCTACGCTGTCGTTATCGTTGGTGACAAAACGAACCATCACGCTGTCCGCCTCGATAGTGAATGTAGCGGGTAGTGTGTGTCCGGAGTAACGGCCTACTTCTCGGTTGAGGTCTCCGTTTTCGTAAAAGATGATTTCATCGGCATTAGATTCAGTTTTCATTCTCATAAAGTGAAATCTGTATTGGCTGCTTTCGGGGGCGGACACCATCCAGGTGCGGTCGGTGTTGGGGCTGTATAGGCGACAACCGGAGCCGTCGCTGATGGAGCCGCGGGTTCCGCATACTCGGACTTGTCCGGAGGTGGGCTTTTCCGGATTTCCGGCCGGGTAGAGCCGTATGGCCGCGTTTTCGCCTACGCTCAAGCTTTCAATGTGGGAATTTTCAAAAGTGTACCAGCCAGAGTTACCAGAGCCCATATTTGCGTGAATCATCGAGTGTGAAAACACCGTGTCCAGTGTTACAATACTGTCGCTATGGCTAATCATAAAGACACTGTCGTAGGTTGTGTTCGTTATCGTATCCATCGTTGCAGTGTCTATTTCGTAGGTTGTGATGGTATCTATGTGGCTGAAAGTGATGATGGTGTCGCTGTACGTGACTATCTCATTGATGCAGTTGTAGTCCTGATATCCGTCTAACAAGAATGCGTGTCCGACTGTGGCAGATGATGATGAGTGGCCGGAATAATAAACGACTCGGTGGGCATCCAACTCTTCGTGCATCATAGAAGACCAAGTGGCTGCAGAGTATTGACTCCGATTAAGCAGTTGTGCGGTAGGATTGTACCCCCAATACTCTTTGAGCGAGTTGACGGCTTCTGTGGAATATGCTGTGGTGGCGGTAGGTCCGTACGTGGCTTTGATGGAGACGCCCGCGTGCCACATAAACTCTGCTACTTCGCCAGTGGGTTCGTCGATGGAATTGGGCATCATATCGTAGTTGTGTTCCGTATTAAAATCTTGGTCCTGAACGGGATAAATGATGGTGTCCGTCGGATTGTTGTTGTTGTCCCTTCCTACGTATATCGGCTGATAGGTGACGCGGCCGCTGCCAAAAACGGGATAGCGGTAATAGTGCATAAGGCCCGCCATCGCAGTGGCTACGCAGCCCGTTGGACTGTGGAATTGTGAATAGAACTCAAATGGATTTTGTATCGGACAATAACTGTTGTAATAGGGTGCTTGACCCCAACTTGACGTAGTAAAAGGTCCAACTGATGCTTGCAAATAGGTTTGCCTTGTCGGTTGAAGGTGGCGGTAGTGCTCCCATTCTCGTTTGGCCGACACGTTTTCTGTGAGTTTCGCTAATGGAATCTCTGCCTTGTACTTTTCTAACAGATAGTTGGGCGCGTTTTCAAGAAATCCGTTCTCTAATGAGTACGCCAGAATGGGAACTACGGCTTCGGTTGCCGAAACAATGATGAAGCCGCCCCCGTTGATGGCAAACACATAGTACAACGGGGTGTCGTCAATGTCGGTGCTTGTCTGCACCAACGACAAGTCTGCGGTCCCGATGCTGCGTCCGTGGCTTACGGTTCCTAAAAAGTTGACGCCCACGCTTTTAGCATCCTGAACGGGAATCGGATTTCCGGCAGTCAGACAACAGACGGCTGCCAGCAATGATATGGTTAGGATGATTTTTCTCATAGCAATAAAATTATTAATTCTTCATAATTTTCTTCACCGCCACAATCTTTTCACCATTCGTCACGCGGAACAGATAAATCCCTGGTGACAAATTTGAAATGTTTACGGGAGTGACTGTGCCGTCTAATTTTTGAGAATGCAATAACTTGCCAAAAATATCGAATACTTGCACTTGCCCGTTGGAGATTTCCTTTTCTGAATCTATAAAACAAACGGATTGAGCAGGGGTGGGGTAGATGCTAATTCCAGCACCCTCGTTCTTACTCTCATTATCTGAAATAGCAGTCGGGAGAAAATGTACGTGGAAGGTTAAAGAATCTCCTTGTTCTTGAATATCAGTGATTTCAAAACTGTTTTCGGGAATTCCGTGATGGAGGTAGGGATAAGGATTGGTTGTCGGACCGAACTCTGTACGTCCCGATGCTGCGCTGAAATAGGCATTGTCGATGTCTCCATTGGTGATGTCATCTTCACTGTCAGGACGGAAAATCCAGTAGATATGGGTGGTTTCTTCATTGTCAAAAAAGTAGTTGGAGTACCAGCCCTGCCAGAATGCGATTCCGGATTGCCAGCGTCCGATAATCATTCCCGTTCCAGGAATTTCGGAATCATAAACATCTTCCTGGTTGCGATATTCGAACGTAAACCATTGGGAATGATCGATGGAAGATTTGATATAGTAACTGTTTTGATGCCAATGGGTTGCATTGCTATATAAAGTGTAGGTGCCGTCTTCGGTAATCTGTTGAGGTGCGCGGGTGCTTTCCATATAGTAATATTTTTGCATAGCAGAGGTCTGGCATAAATGCGCTTCCTTGCTCATAACATCCCAAGGACCAGTCGGTTGTACATCCAAATAGTTATCTCTGTGATACATTTCCGAACATCCTTCTAATCCGTAATGGTGTAAGCAGTGCAGCGAAGCTTTCACGCTAAAATGTTCCTCATCAGCACCTTCAAATAGAAAATGGCGTTCTGATATGTTTTTCCCGTTGATGGAAGGACGTAGGGTAGCATAATCGTCAGTAAGTGGTAATACATATCTATGCATATCTATGCTATCAATTGCAGCGTCGTATTCTCCTTTGAAAATCAGTGTGACGTGGTCAATTTCGCCTGCATATCTTGTATCAAGCACCTCCTCTTGTGAAACGGCATTTGTGCTGTCTAAATAATGCCCAAGGGCAAAATAGAAATCATCGGTGCGATTAATCATCTCCGAATGGTCGTGATAACCGATGGGATTCTCATTGCTGTATGGATAAAAGTAGTTGCGGGGATGCGGAATGACGTATGAATGGATGGAGTCGTTGACTATCTGACGGGCGTAAATGCTTCGTGGCGCCAATAGATTGAAATAGGATTCCCTGAAATAGTTGTATGCGCTGATGCTCCCTTCTTGCTGGTCATTGAACATACTATCAATGAGGTGGAATGGATGGTCAATTTCTTCGTCATCTTGAAAGCGTACGAAAATGACAAGATTGGTGTATGTCGGACAACCGGCACCTAAAACGGTAAACGGGGCGTAAAACTGTTTTGCTGTCGGGAAGCACATTGCGCCGCGGGTATTGGTGGCATTGAAGTCGATGGAATCATTGCTTCTGAAAGTGGCTAAAATGTAATTCCCTCCTGGCACATCAACCGTGTAGTTAAGACGATAATCAACCGTATCGCCGGGAGCGATCGTCTGGCGGCAGCAATCAATCCATTTGACAAATGAATTGTCGCTTCTGTTCAGCACGGCAAAACAAAGATAGAAGGTGTCGATGGCATTTCCAATGTTGGTGAATCGATATTGCATATTGGTCATTTCCTGCCCAGATGAATACATTAAATTGTTGATATACAGATTGTCTAATAAATCTGTAAAGCACCATTGTTCTGCGGGTACGGGGTACAGACCTAAGGTTGCCGCTTGACGTTCACTAAATTCCCATTGGTATTGGGAGTCACCGAAATGGTCGATAGTGTAGTAGCCGCCTCCCCAGCCCCAGCCCCAGTTGATGTGGAACATATTATTAAGATTATATCCATCCACTATAAAGACGTGTCCACCAATGCCGCCTTTGCCGCTATACAAGACGGGACGATTGTTGTCAAGTTCTTCCTTCAGCATATCCATCCATTCTTCCGTCGTATAATCATTTCTGAATACTTCCATTGCTTTGGGAGAATAACCAAAATGCCGGACTGCAGCATAATAATTGTAGAAGGGATAAGGCAGTAATGCATAAGTCATTCCACAGTCACTGCCATATTCGCTATAATACATATTCATTGCCACTCCGGCGTGATACTGCAAGGTGGCTACCGCGTTCACTTGTTCGGCAGTGCTGGAATTTGTCAATGAGTTGGGCATATTGGCATAATCGTATGTAGTATTGGCAAAATCAGCGCAAAGAGTACCGTGTATCCAGTCATTGTAGGAATAGCAGTTGGAACCGATGCCGTTGGTCGGAAATTGCCAGTAGCGCATATACTGTGCTAATGCTGTCGCCCCGCACCCTGTTGCAGAACGGTAGTCCATCGAACTTGGACACGCTGAATCAACGGGACATAGGGCGTTGTATCCGTATCCGCTTTGTGCCCATTGTGAGGTTGTCAATGGACTAACTGTTCTGTTGTCGCGTCGTTCAACGTATGGAACGGGAACCGCACCGTTTGCGATGGCGGCGAGTTGTCGTTCGTAGTCATCAATCATCGCTTTTGCTGCAGGCGGCATAGTTGCCACGTCAAGTGTCCCTTCATCGGAGTATGCAAGTACGGGGCGTGTGCGGTCGTCCCCGCTCACAATAACGAAACCGCCGCTCGGTACGTTGAATGCGTACAAGTGACTGTAGTTCAACGTGGCAGACACATCCGTCAGGTCGTTGGCGGAAAGTGTTCCTCGAGTTGGGTACATTTGGTTGAATTGGTTCAAGGCCGTCTGACGTGCCGTCTGCGGATTAACTGGTCCGCAGACGGAATTCCCACAAATGAGTGTGAGAATGCTCCAAAAAAAGAATAATTTATTTTTCATAATGTAAAAAAATTAGGTGTTATTATGTTTCTTCGTATGGGATATATCAATTTAAAATTTAGACTATTTTTTTATTCGCTGAAAAAAAACGATATTTCACTGAGCAAAAATAGAAATTAATTGAATATAATGAACAATGGATGTGAAAATTTTTAGAAAATTACATTCTGCGCTGCTGGAGCCACTCTTGGTACTTGAATAACGCAGGGGAACGGATTGAAACCAACAGTCCGCCCACCAAATACGCTTCCAACTGGCTGGTATTTAGGAAGTGATTCTGGATTTTTCAATTAAAAAATCGTACCTTTGCCGCTCTTTTAATCTTTATGGAAAGTTTTATTGAAAAGACGGTTCACCTTGAGCAGCCCGACACGCTGTCCGGTTTCATTTCGGAAAAGGAAAGAATGACGTTGAGGTCTCTGAAAATCACGGGAAAGCTCGGAGAACAGGATGTCCTCGATGTACTTGACGATATGTGCTGGGCGCACGGAACTTTCGATGAATACGATGATTTCACGCTGAATGAGGAAGAGTCCCCTAAACTGAAAATTCTTGATATGGGCGACTGCACTTATTGTGGTGGAGTTGACTTTCCTTATTTTGGATATATTACCCAACTGCAGAAAATTGTTTTCCCGAAAGGAATACGTTGTTGTATCGATAATATTGGGAATGAGTCGAGTTTTGCCGATTCGGAAACATTGACGACGGTCGTTTTTCCGGAAGGAATGGTTAGAATTGATGGATTCAGTAACTGTGTCAATATCAAGGATGTGACGATTCCCGATTCTGTTAGAGAATTTGGTAACTATGCTTTTTGCGGAACGTCGATTTCTTCCATTCGTTTATCAAAAAATGTAGAAGTCATATCCGGTGCGAGCTTTTCCCATACGCTCATCGAAAAATTTGAGATGGATGCTTTGAATCCGAATTTTACTATCATAGACGGTGTGATTTTCACCAAGGACAAAACGAGGTTGATTGCCTATCCGGGTAGCTCTCTGGTCCGTGATTACGTCATTCCTGATGGAACAAAAGTGATTGCGAAGAATGCTTTCTATGGTGGCAGTATCAAAAGTATTTCATTTCCAGATAGTTTGGAAATAATTGAAGAATACGCATTCAATAACTGTCCGGCGGAACTTATACCGACTTCAGGAGAATCCTTTACAATAAGCATTCCGAACGAGGGTAAAACCCGCTTAAAGCGTTTTAATTGGCGCTGGTGCGACAGTCGGCAAACAGATAATCATTAACCATTATGATAGGAAAAGATTTAAAGGAATATCCCGCAACCCATTCAATGGAAACCAGTTGGTTCTTCGCCGACGTGGACGGAAATATCGCTTTTTTTGATTTTGAAGCCAACGGGCCGGTGCCTACAGAGGTTCATTGCGAGTCTAATATTGAGTCTCTTGTATTGGATGATTTTGCTGTGACGGATGAAAGTGGACTCTCGCATTTCCCTCTAAATAAAGAGCAAAAAGAATTGGTAATGGCTTTTTTGGAACTTCCGAAAGAAGAAGACATTATTAATTGTATCGTTCAAATTGATATGGAAAAAGAGAACGAATTTTTAGCTTTTTTTCCAAATAAAGGAAATGAGAACAATTTGGTCTGTTTATCCAAAGAGGATGGGCTATACGCGGTGAATTATCTTGATGAAGAGCAATTTGCTCGCTTGTGGAAATCGAAAATAATTGTAAAAACGGTTCCTTGGGATTTATTTTTCCCCCATTGTTGGGAAGAGGATTGCCTGTCTGGCGGTCAGGTTTGTCCGTTCTATTTTTTTCAAGGAGATTATGATGTTGCCGAATTGGCCAAGCAAATGATTGCTCCTTCTCATCCTTACCGTTTGTCGCAAATGCCACCGCATCTTCAAGCTAAAGTTCTGCGACTCCCATTGAAATTTTCAGAATGTGAAAAATTGCAGATTGCGGAATTTTTCCCATTTTGTGGCGGCCAATATGACTTCGACAATTTTTTTGGTTTTGAGTTGCATTATCTTCCTGCAACCTCAGGTGGTTTTTGGTATTTCAGTAGCGAACTCATACCATCCATTTGTGAATGTGAAGAAAATGTCGGTTTTTACCCCCATTGCTCGTCGTTAGAACCCACAATCTTGTATGTGGGTGCGAATACGAGACCTTATTATTTTGATGAAATGATTGATAAAGTAGGGCCTTTTCTTCGTCAGAACTACGTCGCCGTTTCTACCGATATCAAAACTATGGTGCCATCGCCGCTTATTCAATTGAAGAAAAAGGGAATCCCAATTCCTGACAGCGTAACTGAATGTGTTTCTGATAAATTTGGCTATTGGGAACAGATTTTCGACTATGTAAATCCGCGGGCGGTCATCCTTTTTGAAGATGCATTACCGCAACTCCGAAAATGGGAGTCGGAAACCGGTGAGTTTGTTTTGGACGAAAAAAGCATTCGTATTAACGGCAACGAATATCCTATCTTTCTTTGGAATGAAATAGAACATAATGTCAATGAAATCAGACATTTGGCAGAACTTCCGTATCGCGGACGCAAGCGCTGCGTACTCGCCAAAGAGGAGTATTTGGAATGGGAAAAACTTGACGAACAATGCAAACAATAGAACTCCTCTCCATTGACCTGTCGAACTATTGTTCCAAGCAGTGTGGCTTTTGCTACAATCATAGTACGCGCGAGGGCAACGTGTCTTGGACTCCAACGGAGGTAGTCGCTTTCGTGAAGGACTGCATCGTTCACGGAATCAAGGCCGTTTCGCTCGGCGGGGGAGAACCCTTTGAATACGATGGCATTTTTGAAATCATAAAAGAACTGCAACCTCTTGTTTATCTTTCCGTTACGTCCAACGGGCTCCCGTTGGAAAATTCCCAAGTGCGCGAACAGTTGCTTGTATCATCGCCCGACAAAATTCACATCACCATTCATCAGGCCGATTCCGATTCAGAAGTGGAGCGCGTGTGCAGACAATTGGCGTGGCTGACAACGACGAACATCAAACCAGGGGTGAATCTGTTGGTTCCCGCGTCAAAAATCAGTTCTTGCAAGCAGGTTTACCAAAGATTATCAATGATGTTGAAGCCTGAGCAGATTATCATAGTGCCGCAGCGGTTCAGTGATACGCCGACGCCAAAACAGTTGGCGGAAATTACGGAAGGAAAGCCGTTCCAGAGTCCGTCGTGCCTGCTGAAATGCACCCGTCCCAACCATTTCTGTTCTGTCTCGTGGGACAAGAAGGTTAACTTTTGCAGTTTCGCAGGTGGCAAGCAACCGCTTACAACGCTTGACTACAACGGTTTAATCAACGCGCTTGGTCGAGTGAAATTTGAATCGTGCTATCCCAATCCGATACATATTTGAACACGATGGTGCCGTTCTACTTTACTCCCGGAAAGGCCTCGACAAAATGAATGTCGAAATCGGAAAATGCCTCCACGTAACGTATCGTAAAGTCAGGGAACGCATCAACGAACTCCCATTTGCCACATTCGTTGGGAAAGGCCGTTACTACCTGCACGTCCAAGTCAGAAAACGCCTCCACCACACGCACGTCAAAATCGGCAAAACTCTCTACCACTTTCACTTTCCCGTACAACGGAATCCCTTTGCAGGTGCAGTTCCCCTCATCGAAAGTCGGATTGCGGGACGAATTTCCTGTAAGTAGCAGACTGTCCGGTTCGGCAGCAAAGACCGTGGCGGCGACAAACCAAACGAATAACGTGCAAATTATCTTCTTCATAACACTATGATGTTAAGTCACTATACAAAAAAAAGCTTCCTTTTCGGAAGCTTTTTTTGTACTGGATGGG
>DCHI01000042.1 GCA_002314795.1 Bacteroidales bacterium UBA1756
AGTCCAAAGTCTCAAGTCCAAAGTCCAAAGTCCAAAGTCTCAAGTCCAAAGTCAGATACTATTGTCCAACAAGCCATTGTTGAATCTTTGGATGACGGCTTTTAAGAGTTTTTCAGACGAAGCCAACCCCGGGACACTTTTCGGATTGACCTCTTTGTATCCGTTGGTGGCATCGTACACGTGCGTGATGACATTTCCGTCAAATTCAATGAGATAGTTGTCAATGTAGAGTTCGTAACTGCCGGAAAGGTAGTTGATGGCAAAATGGGGCGCACTTTTGTCAAAGGCACTGTGTCCGAAAGAGGAGAAATCTGCCGAAAATCCGCAATAGTCAATAATACTCGGCATAATGTCAACCTGTTGCACAATTTGGTTGGAGCGGTAGGAAGTATCTGCTTTTGGATAGAAGAAAATCATAGGAACGGAATACCTGTGTGCGAAATAGTCAACGTCTGTGGCACCGTGAAAGTTAGTGTGGTCAGCCGTGATGACAAACAACGTATTCGGGTACCAATATGTTTTTTTGGCTCGTGCAAAAAATTGACGTAGCGCTTCGTCCGTGTAAGCCACACAATGTTGCATCGGAATTTCTCCCTTGGGAAGAACGTTGTCGTAATCTTTGGGAACCTTGAACGGGTGGTGTGACGAAAGGGTGAAAATGGTGGCAAAAAACGGATCCGCACATCCCGACAGTTTGTTTGCAACATATTGTAAATAAGGTACGTCCGAAATCCCCCACGTTCCGTCGTAGTCTTCGTCCAATCGTGACGGATCGTACTCGTCCATCCCAAAATATTGATCGATACCGTTCATTTTGCAGAAGCGGTCGAAGCCCATCGTTCCGTTCTGACCTCCGTGGAAGAACATCGTCCGCATATTGTACGGTTTCAGTGCGGGGATGGCATATTGTATATTGTAAGCCGCGTAGCGCGACTGTGAAAAGGGTTTTTCCATCAATGAAGGAATGCCACCCAATATGGACGAAAGGGCTTCGATGGACTGCTGCCCGTTGGCATAACCTCTGAAGACAATGGATTGCTGCGCCAATGAGTCCAAAAACGGAGTGAAACCGGCCAACGGTTTCGGTTCGTCGGCCAAATATTCTGAATATTCCGACGAGATTCCCTCTAAAATGATGAGAACCACGTTGATAGGATGGGAATAATTGTTGACAATGCCGTTGTGATAGGGGAAATTGGTCGCTCCGATGAACGTATTTTTTTCTGTAAAATGTCTTTGGGTTGAAAATATGGACTTGCCTTCTTCGTCAGTGAAATAGTGCATTCTTTTGAGCCCGTGCGAATCCAAAGTGGTTATCAAAGAGTAGGGGGAATTGAGCACTAAGGCGGCATTTTCAACACCGGCGGCACTGCTGGCAAAAGAGATATTGAGAGGCCGCAGCTGCCACCCGCCGCGAGCACCAGTGAAAATCAGGAACAAACAGCAAAGACGCAAGACGATGTGCTTCCACCATCCCGCCATTCTCCCGTAGTCGGTCTTTTCCGTCAGCCACGCCGACAGCAGTAGCAAGCCAATCAAAGCCAACCAGATGACCGCAACGTACCAGAAATCCTTGATGAACACGGGAATCAGCTGGCCGATATTGTTCGTTTCTCCAACAAAAGAAAAAATATCCCCGGTCATCCGTCGCATCGAATAGGGATAGTAGCAAGTGTCTATCAGATTGGTTAGCAATGCGATGGCATTAACTACGATATAATAGACATTGCCTATTTTTCTAAAAATCTTGCTTTCAACAAAACGGAAGGGGAGAAGCAGACAGACAAAATAGATGCTGTTGAGCAGACAGATAGCGGCCGTGTCAAAGCGAAGTCCTTCCCAAAATATTTCGGAGCTGAATGTTTCAAACTCTCCGATATTGAACCAATAGAAGATGAATCGAGTGAGGAGAAACAGAAGCAAAAGTGTCGCAAAGCGGGCGAACAGGACGACGAGCGGGGAAGTTGGCGGATAACGTTTCATCTTTTAAAAATGCGAGAAAAAAAGTTTGTCGATATCTTTTCGTAAACGAGGCGGACGCGGGCATCGGCTGGAAAACATTGGCACGCTTCCAAATCAATGGCCTCTTTCAGTTTCGCTTTGGCCGTTTTTTTGTCCTTGAGGTAGAGACAATAAAGGGCGTCGGTGAGAAGTTGCTGATATTTTGAATGTTGTAAAGAATCGTATGGAATGGGCTCGGGCAGAGTCACTAATAATGTGTCCGATTGCACGGTGTCCAGACTCGTTATCGTCATTTCTTGAATGGCAGAAGACGGCTCCGGTTCTATTGCCGGCTCGGGCAGCAGTCTGGAGCGTTCGCGTTCCACCAACTCCTTGAACTGTACAAATTCTTCGGATGGTTCAATCATATCGGCGTTGGCTTCGAAATATTCTGTCGCATAATCCAAGAATTTGTACGTCATTTCGTAGTTTCTCTTTTTCCAAGCCACTTTTGCAATGGTTAGATACGATTCGTAAACGCCTGTCTTTGAACGTATTATTCCGTGATAATAGTCATCATTACAGTACGCGGAAGGCATATCGTGGCAGAAGGATTCCAAAGTTAAAAAGACGGGTAACGCATCGGCCTCGTGACCTGCTTTCACGAGTGAGTCGCCTGTTGTGAACAGTTTGTCGTAGAAGGCCGCGGTAAAATCCGACAGCTCGTTTTCGTGCTCACGGCTTAACGGAGCCTCATTGTACAAGGTGTGAATGCGTTCGATGCATTCGTCGTAGTCGCCGGCAGCAAACAGAATCCGCGCTTTCATAATGAGTGCGTCAGTATTTAAGCGGTTGAATTCCAATGATCTATCCAAAAAATATTCGGCAAGATTCGTATCGAAATGGTGCAGTTCATCAACCGCTTGCAAATAAAAAATGGTATCAACCCGCTGTTTCTGTATTTCCAACGTGTCTTTCAGCCGTTCAAGTCGTTGCTGCAAACGCTGATATTGATGTTTGGTCTCGTAAAAATCGATTTCTTCACAAAGATGCAAATTGGGCAAATAGATGGAGTCGTACTCACGGAGTTGCTCCAGCATTTCATTCACAAAAAGATAGTGAAGTGTAATTCTTTCCGGATCGCTCGTCGTTATCTTGTCTGCCTTGCGTTCAATGTTAGGCAAAAACTGTGCCGCCTGCTCGCAACTAATAGCGTTTTGCGCTTGCAGTGAGGTATAGAATCCGAGGAGAACAGTTAAGAGAAATAATGTGTAAAGTTCTTTCTTGCAAGACATTACTTTAGTAAGGAATCTTCAATAATCTTTTTGATTTCCTCTTTTTTCAGAGCGCCCACCGTCGCCGTAGGTTGTGCGTTTGGCTTCAAATATAATAACGTAGGAATGCTTTCTACGCCAAAAGCAGAAGCCACTTCGGGACATTTGTCAATGTTGACTTTGTAGATGATGATTTTCCCTTCGTATTCTTTTGCTAACTCCACGAGAAAAGGAGCAATTCCACGGCACGGTCCGCACCAGTCTGCGTAAAAATCCACAATCGCCGGAAGTTTTCCTTTGTACTGAAACCCTTTCGGATTGTTGATGTCGCAAACTTTTTCGACAAATTGCTCGGTAGTAAGAACTTGCACGGTAGAAATGACTTTTTCGTCATTGTCCGCCTGCTTTGTTACGGATGCTGTAGTTCCATTTCCGTTGAGAAGCGTAGCCGGAACATCGGTGGTATTTGTGGTGCTGTCAGTAGAAACGGACTCATCATTGCTTGATGAACCACAGGCAACGAAAGCGATAGTTGCGATAGAAAAAAGAAGATAATGGAAAAGTCTTTTCATAAAAAGTCTATTTTTTAGCGGCGGCGCGGGCACGAATCATTGCGCCGGTTTTGTTCTTTCCAACACGGACGAAGTCGAGGATGGGACGGTTTGCGGGGCAGGAGAACTGGCAGCAACCGCATTCGATGCAGTTCATTATGCCGAATTTTTCGCAATCTTCAAAACGGCTCATTTCAGAGAATGCGTGAAGACGGAACGGTTCCAATCCCATCGGGCACGCATCAATGCACTTGCCGCAACGGAGGCAGTTGGAAACTTCGCCACGATGTGCCTCTTTGTCACTGATGAACAACAGACTGGACATACCTTTGCCGGCATACGCATCCATATTGGCGACGGAGCGGCCCATCATAGGACCGCCGGCAATGATTTTCGCTGTATCATCGGGAATCCCGACAGCGTCCATAATGGACTTGATAGGTGTTCCCAAACGAATACGGAAATTCTTGCACTCTTCTGCCGGAACCGATTTCCCGGAAACCGTCGTGTAGGCCTGAATGATGGGTTTGTTTTTTTGAACGGCTTGATAAAGCACGTACATCGTCGTGATATTGTTCACGATACAGCCAACGGCTATCGGCAGAGCCCCATTGGGAACACTTCTTCCGGTGATTGCTTTAATCAACTGTTTTTCAGCACCTTGTGGATATTTGATGCGAAGCGGTTGGACAGTGATTTTTGGATGTCCTTTGGTAGCTGCTACCAATTTTGCGATAGCGTTTGGTTTGTTGTCTTCGATACCGATGATGGCCTTGTCGGCTCCGGACGCAATCAGCGCGATTTCAATACCGATGATGCACTGTTCGGTTCTTTCAAGAACGACGCGGTTGTCGGTAGAAATGTATGGCTCGCATTCGGCGGCATTGATGATAAGGTACTCGCATTTTTGATCCGGACGCAGCATATATTTGATATGTGTCGGGAAGCAGGCGCCGCCGAGTCCGACGATGCCTCTGTCTTTCATACGGGCGATGATTTCCTCTTTGTTTAACTTGATGTCGCGGATGATATCTTCCGATGTATCAATATCTTCCATCCATTCGTCACCTTCGCGGTCAATCACGATAGCCGGTTTTTTATAGCCCATAACATCGGCAATCATATCGATGCGGTTGACGGTTCCGGAGATAGGGGAGTGGATGTTCGCGCTGACGAAACCATTGGCTTCGCCCACAAGCTGCCCCACTTTCACCTTGTCCCCTTTTTGTACGACAGGTGTTGCGGGCGCTCCGAGATGCTGTGTCATATAGACGACGGCTTGGTCCGGAAGAGGGAACGTTTCGACGGCCATTCCGTGGGCAAACTTGTTGGCTTCAGGATGAACGCCACCTTTGCGGAAGGTTTTCTTTCCGTAGGTTTTGATTTCCTTTTTGATTTCTTTGGATATTTCGTGGGTCAGCTCGCTGGCCAACTCTTTGATTCGTTCGTTACTCATTGTAAACGTTTTGAAATTATGATGTTAGATGGTTGGGGTTTCGGGTTTCGGGGCGGGAAAGTTGACAGCAACGATGGCCTGCTTCGGACATTCTGCCACACATTTGCGGCACATCTTGCATTTGGTGTAATCGATGTAGGCCAGATTGTTTTCGACCGTGATGGCTTCGAACGGGCACGCCTTCGCGCACTTTCCGCAGCCGATGCACGCGGTTTTGCAGTTTTTCATTGCAACCGCACCTTTTTCCTGATTGCGGCACGAAACGTAAACGCGGCGTCCTTTCGGCCCCTTGTTGCGTATTTCGATAATGCTTCTGGGACAGTTCTTCGCACAAACGCCGCAGCCGACGCACTTCTCTTCGTCAACAGCCGGCAACTTGGTCTCCGGATTGATGTGGATGGCGTCGAAACTGCAAGCCCGCTCACAGTCACCGCAACCGAGACATCCGTTGGGACAGTAACTTTCCCCGACGAAAAGGTTGTTGGCAAATGCACAAGAAAAAGCGGCGTCGTATTGCACTTTCGCGGGTGCGTTTTCGCAATTTCCCTGGCAACGGACCACCGCAACTTTTGGCTCCATATTCCCGACTTCAATGCCCATCAGTTCGGCAATTTTCATATTGTTCTCTTTAGTATTGCTGGGACAGGTGCAACCTTCCATCGTGCCTTTCGCGACAATCGTTTCGGCCAAATTGCGACAGCCGGCGAAACCGCACCCGCCACAATTTGCCCCCGGAAGAAATTCCGCGACCTGGTCAATGCGAGGATCTTCTTCTACGTGAAACTTTTTGGAAATGAAAAATAAGACTACTGCCGCTATGATTCCAATGGCGGCTAAAATTCCAACGGCCTTCCAAATCAGCGCCGTACTTAATAGAATAATCATCATTGTATGGTTAAATTTTGGGAACGCAAAAATACTATTATTTTCCTTTGTTGTTATTTTCTCAATGAAATTTTATTAAAGTTTTTATATTGATAAATTCCTTGACTTCGGACGAATGCTTTCACGATTTTAACGTACCTTTGCCGCTCATTTGAGTTAATACGTATGGATGACGATAAGAATTTAAATCAAGAAGTAGAAAATATTGATAACGTGGAAGATAACGATTCGGTGTCTTCTGATTCCATTTCAGAAAGTACGGATGCCAATTTGCAAAACGTCGTGTATGTCCAGTCGATGTTTGAAAACTGGTACCTCGATTATGCCTCTTATACGATTTTGGACCGCGCCCTTCCGGACGTGGCCGACGGATTGAAGCCGGTTCAACGCCGCATTCTTCACTCGATGTCGGAGCTGGAGGACGGCCGTTACAACAAAGTGGCCAACATCGTGGGCAATACGATGAAGTACCATCCCCACGGCGACGCCTCCATCGCCGATGCCATTGTGCAACTCGGGCAGAAGGAAATCACCATCGACCCGCAAGGAAACTGGGGTAACATCTTCACCGGCGACCCCGCCGCTGCCTCCCGTTACATCGAAGCCCGTTTGACAAAGTTCGCCCTCGAGGTCGTTTTCGACTCCAAAATCACCCAGTGGAAACTTTCTTACGATGGCCGAAACAAAGAACCCGTCGTGCTCCCCATCCGTTTCCCGCTTCTGCTTGCGCAGGGCGTCAAGGGAATTGCAACCGGTATGGCCACCCTCATTCTTCCCCACAATTTCAACGAACTTATTGACGCATCCATCGCCGTCCTTGAAAATCGTCCGTTCCAACTCTACCCCGATTTCCCGACCGGCGGCTCCATCGATGTCAGCAAGTACAATGACGGCTTGCTCGGTGGTAAAATCATCAACCGCGCCAAGATTTCTATTCAGGATAATAGAACGTTGGTAATCACCGAAATACCGTTCGGAGAAAATACCATCGACCTCATTCAAGGTTCCATTTCCACTGCCATCGAACGCGGCAAACTGAAAATCCGGAAAATTGACGACAATACTGCCAAAACGGTGGAAATCGTGCTGCACCTTCAGCCCGGTACATCGCCCGACCAAACCATTGACGCGCTCTATGCGTTCACCGATTGCCAGAAATCCATCAGCCCCAATCCGTGGGTGATTTACAACGGAAAACCGGTGATGCTTTCCGTCAGCGACATTTTGAAAATCAATACGCAGAATACCCTCGAGCTCTTAAAGCAAGAGTTGCAGATTTTCTTGCAAGAACTTGAAAACCAATGGCATTGGGCTTCCTTGGAAAAGATTTTCTTTGAAAAGAGAATTTACAAAGAATTGGAAAAGGATACCGACACGTGGGAAACGCAAATCGCCAACATCAAGACGGCGTTCATCCCGTATCAACCGCTTTTCAAAATGGAAATTACGCACGAACAGATTCTTAAATTGTGTGAAAAGCCCGTTCGTAAAATTTCTAAATTCGATATTAAAAAAGCCGAGGAATTTATTGCCAATGTGGAGGCGCAAATTGAGGAAACGCAAAACCACTTGGAACACATCGTTGACTTTACCATCAACTATTTCAGACAATTAAAGAAAAAGTACGGCAAGGGACGCGAACGCAAAACCGAAATCAAGAACTTCGACTCCATCGATGCCGTCCATATCGCCGTCGCCAATCAGAAACTGTATGTCAACAAGGCAGAAGGTTTTATCGGGACATCCTTGAAAAAGGACGAAAACGTGGAATTTGCTTGCGAATGTTCCGACATCGACGATGTGGTCGTCTTCTTTCAAAATGGCAAATTCATTGTAACAAAAGTCGTTAACAAACAATTTGTTGGCAAAGACATTCTGCACGTCGAGGTTTTCAAACGCAATGACGACCGCACCGTTTACAATATGATTTATAGTAAAGGGAAAAATGGAGCGGCTATGGTCAAGCGCTTTTCCATCGGCGGCGTCACCCGCAACAAAGAGTACGACCTGACTTCGGGCGAAAAGGGAACCGAAGTACTCTACTTCACCTCCAATTCCAACGGGGAAGCCGAAAAGGTAAAGGTTTATATGAAATTGAAGAAGGGACTGAAAAAGAAGGTGTTGGAATTCGATTTCGGAACGTTGGCCATCAAAGGACGTGCCGCCAAGGGAAACATTCTTTCCCGTAATCCGGTCGCCCGCGTCGAGATGAGCGCCAAGGGTGTTTCCACACTCTCCGCCATCGGCGTTTGGTTCGACGCCACGGTTATGCGTCTTAACAACGATGAACGTGGCGATTTCTTAGGTCAGTTTAAAAAAGCGGATAAAATCATATCGGTTTATCAATCAGGGAATTATCGTATTACTGGCTACGATTTATCTGTACATTTCGACGACGATTTGTCCCTCATTCAGAAATTCAGCGAAAAGAAAATCATCACGGCCATCTACTATAGCAAGTCGGATGACAAATATTTTGTCAAGCGTTTCAATCCGCAGTCTTCCGATAAGAAAATCGACTTTATTCCTATGGAAAAAGGCGTCAAGTTGGTGCTGGTTTCGATGGATTATCTGCCGATGTTGGAAGTTAAATATTGCAAAAAAGATCCCAAAGAAATCCTGACGGAAGTCATCAACATTTCGGAATTTGTGGAGGTTCAGGGAATGAAAGCCAAAGGTAAGAAAATCAACCTCGGCACAGTAAAATCGGTGAAATGGTTGGAGCCGCTTCCGTACGAAGAACCTGAGGAAGAGGAAGTTGAGGAAGAAATTGACGAAGACGAAATCCTCCCTGGCAGTCTGGAAGAAATCGAGCAGACCGAAGCATTGGAAGCTTTCGACAAAATCGATTCCGAGGAGGCCGATGATCGCACCAATCCGTCTGCCGGTGGGCAAGGGGAACAATTGGACCTGTTTTCATTTTAGACTTTGGAGACACTACATACAAAAAAAAACGAGGTGCAAATTATTCAGTCACACCTCGTTGCAATTTTCGAATTTCATTGAAGCTTAATCCATTGGACGGAAATCACTTTTGGAGGCGCCACACAACGGGCAGCTCCAATTGGATGGAATGTCTTCAAACGCAGTGCCGGGAGCAATGCCGCTGTCCGGATCACCAACTTCTGGGTTGTAAATGTAACCGCATAAATCACATACGTACTTTTTCATAATAAAATGTATTTAAAATTATTTAATAGAAACACGCAACTGCGTGTAATTGTTCGCTTGCGAGTATTTTTATTCCTTCGGACGACACTTCTGCCATAAATCTATAAAGGCATTGTAGAAAAGATCTCCGATGAGATTGTACCCTTTGGCCGTAAAATGGACACGGTCGTATTGGGCATAACCAGCCAACCGCCATTTGTCCATAGAACCGAGCCCGCCCATAATGTCAAACTGGTCCCACACCGCACCTCCGGTCTCTTCCGCCAACCGATAAAAAACATCGCGGGCCAGCAAACCGTTCTTGTTGGCAACGTACTTTTTTCTGGCTCGTTTGAAACTGTCGTTATTGGTCAAAAAAATGAAAGCGCAGTCGGGACTGACGGAACGTATGCGACGAATGAGTTCCAAGTAGTTCTTTTTGAAAGCAACGGTGTCAAAATCGGCCCCAGCCGCATCATTGATTCCGATTCCAAAAATGACCAGGTCGGGATGGACGAGTTCCAAATCTTCTGTGAAATCCTTGCACTTGAGATACGATGACACCTGTGCGCCATTGACACCGATGGAGTGGAACGTGATTCCGGGCGCGTCATCGTCTAATAAAATTCCTGTAATCGTGAACGTCGTGCTATCGTAATTGTTGATTTTCAGACAAAAAGAGTCCTTCATCGTCGGCACATCGTAATAGAAGCGTCTTTTGGCAGTATCAATTTCGGTAGGGAAGTACTCGTCGTTTCCAATGACGATGGAGGGCAGCACACGCACATCGTAGTCAACGGCCCAAGTTCCGTCCGGATAACCGAGCAACGTAATACGGTGGGTAGGGAAGGCGAGGGTGCTGTCGTTGAAACGGACACGAATTTCCGCCGCTGTGTCGGACGTATAGACCGCAATGCCGCACGCTCCGAGCGGGCGTGAAATGTCCCTATAAACATTACGGATGAGCGAAAACGTAACGTTCTTGTTCACACGATAATCGCGGGGATTGTTGCACTTGGGAGCAACGCTGTACGGAAAAATCATTCCCCTTCGCGCGATTCGGTCCGGAAAGTCGTGAAGAAGGTTCTGCCGAATACGATGTGACATCGTTCCGGCTTGCACGTGCGAGCCGCCGATGTGCAGAATGTCGATGTTCCCATTCCCACTTTCTATAACGGAATCCAACTTTTTATAAAAAGCAGGCAAATTGGAATGAGCCGGGTCGTAAGAGAGCGTGTCCGCGTCAAAATGGGCAAACGATAGCGTATCGATGGCGACGGGACGCTGCGCCGACAAAGAAAAGGCAAAAGAAAATGCCAAAAGAGCAAATAGAAAACGTCTCATTATCATTTAGTTAATTAGAAGAGACAGCCGCCTTTTCAACATTAGCGGCGGTCTGCTTATCGACTTTGTAATAGTCATAAATGGTGGCGAAGGCATCTACGAGATAATTGCCGACCTTGGTGGCCCCAGCGGGCGTGAAATGTACATAGTCGGTTCCCGCCAACCCTTGACGTGCCCACAGAAGCATAGAACCGTCGCCGCCCATCACTTCATAAATGTTCCAGAAAGCGACCCCGTTGGCAAGCACCTCCCGACGAAGCGCTTCCACCATATAACTTAATAAAGGATAACTCCTTAATTCACCTTGTACACGAGTGGACATATCCGCGGGCCCGATGAACAGGATGGGAACTCCTGGACACAGTTGTTTCAGAAAACGAATTTGCCGTCCCACGTTTTGTGCATAATAATCCACCCCGTTCTTGCTTTTCATTCCGGGCATTGCGTTTCCACCATACTGTAAAATAATCATTCCGACATCCGTTCGCTGGAAACTTTTTTGAAGCAAGTCACTGCCTAATTGAGTGAAAATAGTTCCGGAACAACCACGCATCGGCACATTATCTACCGCGACACCGGATCCGTTATCCACCATAAGTCCGTATAAGTCAGCGGTTCCCGTAAAATTCATAGTGAAACCGGAGGTAGAGGCGGGCAAGTGCCATTCCAAGATTTTGAAACCGGTGGAGCTGTCAATGCGGGCGGTGTCAGTCCATTCGTGGTCCTTGTCTTTTAAGATGGCACGGAACGAACCGACGCGGTCGTTCAGCAACAGACGCACATAGTTGGCGCGGGTTCGTGAAACGCCGCAGCTTCCGCTTCCGACCACGCGGTAATATTTCGCCATAATTCCGTAACCGGCTTTGTCTCGATTGCCGATGCCGTAAGACGTATAGCAGGTGAAACTTTCTGACGCCCACTGCGAAACGGTAGCTGTAGGGACGGTCTGCACAATCGGCAGAAGTCCCGGGCCGCCGCCACCGAACTTGCTCTGAAAGAAGGTTCTCAAGTTGCTGCTGATACGGTCGAGTTCAATCTGCGAGTCACCGTAATGAACCACACGCACACACGTGCCACTGGCTTTCGCCGCCGCCGCTTTTTCAAAGAAAGCATTGAAATAGGCATAATTGTCGTTCGGTAAATAAATGCGAGATATATGATTGTTAATCAGTTCTTTATATAAATTCAAACTGTCTTCTCTGTTCTTTAGTTCCTGTTCGCGGGCGGCTAAAATTTCTTCCATCGTTTCGGGCGAAATGATGGAATCATTTCCGGTATCTGCGGATGAGCGCGTAAGAATCCGTTCAAGAGAAGGAAAACGTAGCGTCGTGGAACCAATCTGGAGACCATCTTCAGGAAAAAAATAACAGGCGACGCCCAATATCAGAATAGCGGCGAATATGAAAACGACAATCTTATAGATTTTCATTACTAATAGATGTAGGGGAAAATTTTGTAGCGTTTGAGTTTCGTGAAATCTTCACCGAAGAATTGCGTGTAACGTTCATAGACGGCTTTGGAACGGGGAACAATGTTGGCAATGCTCCAGAGAACGAACACCAGTCCGGAAACAGACCACGAGAGGATGGCGAAACCAACCCATTCTAAAATTTCTCCAAAGTAATTGGCTGAATTAATTTTGTCAAAAAGGAATCCCGTCGGCAGATAGTAGTTGTTGTCGTCTTTTTGTTTGCGAAGCCGGCGAATGATGATGTCGGAGTGCATATTGATGACCATTCCCGTAAAGAAAATCACGGTTCCGATAATGAACTGCGGGCTCCAGAACCAGCTCAATTCGTACTGGTCAGGAGAAACATAGAACAGCCAGCCGCCTTGCATATAGGCATTCATCGCATTGAAAAAGAAGCCCATAAAGATAATGGAGAGCGGCATCTTGCTCGTTCCACGCATTTTGGACGGAAAGACAAAGGAACGCTGAAGATAGTGCAGTTGAAACAAAACAAAAATGGCGGTCGTCACCCACGGGAACGTATCCACCGTGTAGGGAGCTCCCTGTATCATAGCAGTAACGTAGATGACGGCCATCAGTAGGAAAACGGGCGATTCCATCAAAACCCAGCCCCAATTGCTACGGATGGAAAGTCCCCAACGGTTGTTGAATGTCATTCCGTATGCGACGGTAATGAATTGTAAACCAGTAAAAACGGCGATGGCCAAAATCGTCATTCCAATCAGAAAGTAATCGTAAAAATTGCCGAAAAGGAAGTCAATCATATTACTGTTTATTAAAGTTGTTTCCATCAAAAAAGTGACGTCTCTTCAAATGATACTCAATAAGAATAGGCGTGCGCCACACGTCGAAATAGCCGGCAAAAGGCTGTCCCTTTCGCTTGGAAACGAATGTCTTATAATTCTTTATGATAGCGAAATGTGCTTTATAGACAGCACAAAAGTCTTTGGTGTGTTTTTGCAAAAGAAATGAAAAAGCGGCCACATTGTCTAACAGAAGCCGTGCAAAGAAAGTCGGGAGGAGACGATGACGCGGCAAATTCTTGAGCAGGAGGAAATGGTTGTTTCGGAAATTGAGGAACGTCTTGAAGGAATTGTTCTTGGGAAGCGTGCCCCCACCGACGTGAAACACGACGGACTTCGGCTCCACGACAATCCTGTAACCTTTGTTTTTGATTCGCCAGCAAAGGTCTATTTCTTCCATATGGGCAAAGAAATCGTCGTCCAAGCCACCCAACTCACGGTAAACGGAGCGGCGGACGAACAGTGCAGCGCCGGTAGCCCAGAAAATGTCAATAGGGGAGTCGTACTGACCGTGGTCGGTTTCCACCGTATCGAAAACGCGACCTCGGCAGAAGGGGTAGCCGTATCGGTCGATGAAGCCGCCAGCAGCGCCAGCATATTCAAAGTACTCCTTGTCGTGATAACTCCGTATTTTGGGCTGAACGGCAGCAATTTCCGGTTGCGAGTCCAACAATGCCACGACCGGTTCCGTCCAGTGCTCTGCCACCTCTATGTCCGAATTGAGCAGACAGAAGTAGTCGGCATCCACTTGCGAAAGAGCGACATTATACCCTTTGGCAAAACCGAAGTTCTTCTCATTGAGGATGATACGGATGGAAGGATAGTGTTCCTGAAGGAAGGAGACGGAGTCGTCGGAGGAGGCGTTGTCAGCCACGATAATCTGCGCCCAATCGGGCGTTCGCGCGACCAGCGTGGGGAGAAATTTTTCCAAAAAACTCCTGCCGTTCCAATTCAATATGACAATCGCTAACTTCACTTTTTGGCTTTTTCTTACTGCAAAAAATAAAGCGGCAAAAGTACGAGTTTTTTTTCTACATTTGCCAGCTTTTTTTTAACGCTTATTAATTATGGTAAAGCTTGGAACTGAGCACCATATACTAATGCATATTTATATTAGATAAATAATCCTGAAGTTCATTCTCTGTAGGTAGATTTATTTTGTATTTACTCACAAAAATGTTCTCATCGAGTCCTGCGGTGGCGTATCGTACGGTTGTTTGGCCAAAATCCGTACACATCAGCAGTCCAATGGGGAAATTGTCATCAGGTTGCATCATCTCATTTTTGTAATAGTTTAAGTACAGGTTGAGTTGGGATGCAAACTCATGTTTGAACTTATCAGTTTTTAACTCTACGATTACATGGCACTTTAAAATTCTGTGGTAAAAGACCAGATCGGCTTTGTAATATACTCCATCAATGAGAATACGTTTCTGTCGTGCTTCAAAGCAAAAGCCATTTCCGAGTTCGAGGAGAAATTCTTGAAGGTGGTTTAATAAGGCAGTCTCCAAATCAGATTCCATCACGATGTCTTTTTCCTTTAAGCCAATAAATTCTAATGAAATCGGATTCTTAATTATCTCGGACGGAGCAATTTTGTGAGCATTTCGGTTGACGAGCGACGAAAGCATTTGCTTGTCCTTTGATAAACCGCTTCTTTCGAAGTAGAGAGAATTAATCTGACGTTCCAATTCTTTGTATGACCAACATCCTTTGATAGCTTCCGTTTCATAAAAAGCTCTTTTAATGGGTTCCTTTATCTTCGAAATGAGCAATAGATGAGAATAAGGCAACTGATAAAACAATTTTTCAGGTGGCGTTTGCCATTTTTGCGATTCGGCGGACGCTATCCGCCGAATTGCAAAAGATTCAAAATCAATATTTTCCACTTGCACGCCAGCACCTGTATGAATTGAATTACTGATGCTTGTTGTTTTTAAATAACTTGAGATAATTGTTACCAATTGGGGATAGACAAGGTACAGACGTCTGAATTCACGAAATCTTCTTTCAGTCATACCTGTGATACTGATTTTCTCCTCCAGACACTTTAAAAGACGTTCTCCATAATTTGATCTGTCGTCTCCATTCTGCTCATATTCAACAATATAACAACCAATCAGCCAATTGCGTGTACTAACAGCAATATTGACCGAATGAGCAACCTGTTGTGACAACTGTGTCTGTATTTCTTTGATTCGCGTAGTGAGATTATCAAAATTCATAATAGTATTATGGCAAAGTTATGATTAATAACGTGTTAATTTAATATAAATAAATAGGGTTCGTTCTGAAATTCAGGGGGCGAAGATACTGTAATTTTTTGTAAAAATATTCTTTTTTTTTATTATTATCAGAAATTGACGAAAGATAGATGGTATCTTTCCGAGTTTTTTTTCTACATTTGCCAGCTTTTTTTTAACGCTTATTAATTATGGTAAAGCTTGGAATTAAAGGAAAAGAAGAAATAATTGTAACGGACGAACTTACTGCCGCGCACATCGGCAGCGGATTGGTTCGCGTGTTTGCGACGCCGATGATGATTGCACTAATGGAAAAAACGTGTGCCAACAGCGTCGCCGCTCATTTGGAAGAGGGTCAGGGAACCGTCGGCACGCACGTAAATGTGTCGCATTGTTCCGCCACGCCCGTCGGAATGCGGGTCTATTGTGAAAGTGAACTGGTAGAAGTGGACCGGCGCCGTCTCGTCTTCCGCGTCGCGGCCTACGACGAGCGCGGCTTGATAGGGGAGGGTTCCCACGAACGCTTCATCATTGACAGTGCCAAGTTCCAGGAAAAAGTGGATGCTAAATAGTTGACAACGGTCGTGAAACGCTGCGATTGACCATTCTCTCATCAATATTATTTGTAATTTTGCACCCAAAATTTCACTTATGGGTATCACATTTGACAAGGAAAAAAATCAATTCATATTTGATTTTCAATGCGATGACATTGATGACATTGTAAAGCTGACGAACGAAATCAAGCAGATTGAGGCTTTCGGAAAGTGTCTTTACTATGGTTACGAATTTGCTGAGCAAGTGGATACCAAAGTGCGAAGTGCTTTTATTAAATATGTCAAGTTCTCCGAATCAATCCAAGAGAATCCCAATTTAGCACAATTCATTCAAAAAGCCATCAACGCGTTAAACGACAAGATCAACTTGTATGATTACAATCTTGTCATTATGCCCGAATCTTCAAGCAAGGTCAACCAATATATGATGAGATACTTGTATCGGTTCGCCCAGCCGTCATTGCAATATTTGGAATTAGTAAAAGCCTTGCCTGCTAACATATCTTTTGATATGGACGGCTATGAGAAACAGTATTTGGATGACGTTCTTGAAAACGGAAGACCGCGTTATACGGAAGCGCAGAAAGAGGAAGTAAAGGCTTCTATCAACGATATGATGGAACTGATTCACAATAAAGATTATTTCACCATTGCGAAGGATGTGCGGAAGAGCAGAATGCGCCCGTATATGATGCGTTTTCTGGATTTTAAAACCGAAGAAGAGAAGAAACTCTGCTCCTCCATCCGAATGCAAAATATTCTGATTATTGACGATGTAACCACCAGTGGTTCAACTATTAATGAAATTCTTCGTACGTTGCGCATTCTGAATGAAGACAATAACATCATTATTTTCAGTTTGCTCGGACGAAAAGATTTGATGGCCGACGCGATGTGAAAATAAATCTTTTCAAAATTTCATTTTCAAGGTGAATTATTTTAAATAATGTTTGTAAATTTGCGCCCGCAATTTGCAAAGGGCTCTGTAGGTTGCATTTTTATAGTAAAACCCTATGTTTCACCTTTTTAACCGATTCGAAGAGAATCACATTTTTTGCTATGGCAGAAGAAATTATTAACAATCCGGAAGAAGTTATCTCCGAAAACCAACCTGTAGAAGCTACTGAAGCTCCTGTTGTAGAAGCTACCGAAGCTCCCGTTGTGGAAGCCACTGAAGCTCCCGCTGTAGAAGCTGCTGAACTTCCCGAAACTCCTAAGGCACCCAGAAAGCCCCGCGAGATTGAAAACGTTTACGGTTCTATCGAAAACTTCGACTGGAATGCATTGGATAAGAAAGGTACTACCTACAATGCAGCAGAAAAAAAGAATTTGGAAGAGCTTTACACGAAATCTTTCAAATCTATCGACGAGCAAGCCGTTATTATGGGTACCGTCGTTTCCATCAACCAACGCGAAATCGTTGTCAACATCGGTTTCAAATCCGATGGCGTTATCTCCGCTTCCGAACTTCGTTACAACCCCGATCTGAAAATCGGTGACGTAATTGAGGTTTACGTTGAAAGTCAAGAAGATGCTACCGGCCAGCTCATCCTTTCTCACAAAAAAGCTCGTATGCTCAAATCTTGGTTGCGCGTCAACGAAGCTTTCGAGAAAGAAGAAATCATCACCGGTTATGTCAAATGCAGAACCAAAGGTGGCTTGATCGTAGATGTTTTCGGCATCGAAGCTTTCTTGCCCGGTTCTCAAATTGATGTCAAACCCATCCGCGACTATGACGTCTTCGTTGACAAAATTATGGACTTCAAGGTTGTGAAAATCAATCAGGAATTCAAAAACGTGGTCGTTTCTCACAAGGCACTTATCGAATCTGAATTGGAAGCTCAAAAGGCAGAAATCATCTCTCGCCTTGAAAAAGGTCAGGTTCTCGAAGGTACCGTCAAGAATATCACCAACTACGGTGTATTCGTTGACCTCGGCGGTGTTGACGGTCTTATCCACATCACCGACCTCTCTTGGGGCCGCATCATCCATCCGGAAGAAATCGTTAAGTTGGATGAAAAAATCAACGTCGTCATTTTGGACTTCGACGAAAACAAGAAACGTATCGCTCTCGGTCTGAAACAATTGACTCCCCATCCGTGGGATGCCCTTGATCCAGAACTCAAAGTGGGTGACAAAGTTCACGGTAAAGTTGTCGTCATCGCTGACTACGGCGCATTCCTCGAAATTATGCCCGGCGTTG
The DNA here is from genome assembly GCA_002314795.1 of Bacteroidales bacterium UBA1756. Taxonomy (GTDB): domain Bacteria; phylum Bacteroidota; class Bacteroidia; order Bacteroidales; family WCHB1-69; genus UBA1756. The sequence goes on from DCHI01000042.1 coordinate 17,879, forward strand.
AAGGTCTTATCCACGTTTCAGAAATGTCTTGGTCTCAACACTATTCACGTACCGCTCACGACTTCCTCAAAGTTGGTGACGAAATCGATGCAGTTCTCCTTACCCTCGATAAGGAAGAAAGAAAAATGTCCCTCGGTATCAAACAACTTATTCCTGATCCGTGGACTGACATCGACGTTAAATACCCGGTCGGTTCAAAACACACTGCTACCGTTCGCAATTTCAGCAACTTCGGTATCTTTGTTGAACTCGAAGAAGGTGTTGACGGCTTGATTCACATTTCCGACCTTTCTTGGGACAAGAAAATCAAACATCCTGCTGAATTCACGAAAATTGGCGAAAAAATCGACGTCAAGGTTCTTGAAGTTGACGCAGCAAACAGAAAGATGAGCTTGGGCCACAAACAGTTGGAAGAAAATCCTTGGGACGTTTATGAAACCATCTTCACCGTTGGTTCTGAACACGAAGGCACAATCCTTTCTATGAACGACAAGGGCGCAGTTGTTGCTCTCCCGAACGGTATCGAAGGTTTCGCTTTCAACCGCGGTCTCCAAAAAGAAGACAATGGCAAGGTTCAAAACAACGACAAGTTGAATTTCAAGGTTGTTGAATTTTCTAAGGAAAACAAGAAAATCGTCCTCTCACACACGGCTTTGTGGAAACTCACTCCAGAAGAAGACGCTAAGAGAGTTCAAGCTGAAGACAGAAAGAAGAACCAAGAAATCGCTCAAGTAAACGAAAAGGTTGAAAAAGCTACTCTCGGTGACCTCGAAGCTCTCCAAGCATTGAAAAAGAACCTCGAAAAAGGTGAATAGTTATTTTATTGATTACGGAAAATGCCTGCCGTTGTTGGCAGGCATTTTTTTTACAAAAACAAATATGAAAGACGTCAAACCGAAAAAGTATCTTGGACAGCACTTTTTGTGCGAAGATGGAATTGCCCAGCGTATCGTCGAGAGTTTGAAAACGCCCAATCGGCACGTGCTGGAAATCGGGCCCGGAATGGGCGTGCTCACCAAATTCCTGCTTCAACACCACGAATACGACTTTCGTGTCGTGGAAATTGACGACGAGTCGGTCGCCTATCTGCAACAAAAGTATCCGGAACTGTCCGACAACATTTTGGCGACAGACTTTCTTACACTCAACTTAGGCACGATGTACGCTGAGCCCGTCAGCATCATCGGAAATTTCCCTTACAATATCTCCTCCCAGATTTTATTCAAAATCCTCGAATCGAAAGACCTCGTCACAGAGACAGTCGGAATGTTTCAAAAGGAGGTTGCCGAACGCGTCGCATCCAATCCCGGCAACAAACAGTACGGCATCCTCAGCGTCCTGCTGCAAGCTTTTTACGACATTGAATACCTGTTCACCGTACACGAAAACTCCTTCAATCCGCCTCCCAAAGTGAAATCTGCCGTTATTCGCATTACAAGAAATCCAGACAAGCGGCTCGAATGTTCCGAGATTTTGTTCAAACAGGTAGTTAAAACGGCTTTCAATCAAAGAAGAAAAACACTCCGAAATTCATTGAAAACATTCCGTTTCAATCCGGAATTCGTTGACAATAATATTTTTACAAAACGTCCGGAGCAACTTTCAGTTTCTGAATTTCAGTTAATCTGTAAAAACATAGTGGAAGAATAGCCACTCTTTTCCATCTATGCGGAACGTTTTTTTTCGCAAAGAAAAAAGTAGAGAGAAAAAAATCAAGGAACGGCGCAACAACGAATAAATTATGTATATTTGCCGCCGCATTTTTATAACCTAAATAAAAGTATAACTATGGAATTGATTACTCCTTCATTTGGACTGCTTGTTTGGATGCTGATTGGTTTCGGCATATTGTTTTTCATCTTGGCAAAATTCGCTTGGCCGATTATTATCAAGGCCATTAACGGAAGAGAACAACACATCGCCGAACAGTTGAACGCAGCGGCCCAGGCACGTGAGGAAATGAAAAATCTCAAGTCTGAACACGAAGCACTTTTGGTGAAAGCCAAGGAAGAACGCGATGCGATTCTTTCCGAAGCACGCAAAATGAGTGAACAAATGTACGAAGACGCCAAGGAAAAAGCGAGCAAGGAAGCTCAACTTCTTATTGAAGATGCGAAGAAAAGCATCCACTATGAAAAAATGAAGGCCGTTACGGACATCAAAAACGAAATTGCCCAAATGTCTATCGAAATTGCAGAAAAGGTTCTTCAAGAAGAATTATCCAGCAAAGAAAGACAGGAAGCTTTGATTTCCAAATGGGTAAATGATGTAAGTATCAACTAATTAGTAAATTTCTTTTCAATGAAAAATGCTAAATTGTCAGGGCGCTATGCAAAGGCGCTCTATGATTTTTCAATAGAACAAAACGCTGAAGAATCTGTATATCAGGATATTTTGCTTTTGCAACGTGTTTTTAATGAAAACCGTGACTTGCGCAAAGTCATTGAAAGCCCCATCATCGTTGCCGCAAAGAAAGAAGCCATCTTCAAAGCACTTTTTGAAGACAAGGTTTCTCCTGTGACATTGGGCTTCCTGAACCTGATTATTCTTAAACGTCGCGAGCCGGCTCTTGCGGGCATTTTTGAGAATTTCATCAAATGCTATTACGAAAAGCACAAAATCCGTTGCGCCGTCGTCACCACCGCAGTTGAATTGGCACCTGAAATGGCTGAAAAAGTCAAAAAGATGTTGGAAGAACAAACGGAAAGCACGATTATTCTCAAACAAGTTGTTGATCCCAAAATCATTGGCGGTCTTGTCGTCCGTATTGACGACTTCCTTTTCGACGCCAGCATTATTGGTCAAATCAATCGTCTTAAATCCGAATTCTCACAGAACTTGTATCAAGTTGGATTCTAATAAGAAATAAATTAAACATAATAAAAATGGCAGAAATTAAACCATCAGAAGTAACTGCGATTTTACGTCAACAGTTACAAAATTTTGACTCTCGGTCGGAATTGGGCGAAGTCGGCACCGTATTAGTAGTCGGTGACGGTATCGCACGTGTTTACGGCCTTCAGAATGCTCAGTCGGGCGAATTGGTCGAATTTGAGCAGGAAAACGGTTCCATTATGGGTATCGTTCTCAACCTGGAAGAAGATAACGTCGGTGTCGTATTGTTGGGCGACTCTAACACATTGAACGAAGGCGACTTGTGCAAACGCACGGGAAGAATCGCCTCCATCAAGGTGGGAGAGGGACTCTGCGGCCGTGTCATCAATACACTGGGCGTCCCGATTGACGGTAAGGGCAAAATCGAAGGTGACTTGTACGAAATGCCTATCGAACGCAAGGCACCCGGTATCATCTTCCGTCAGCCGGTTAAGGAACCGCTGCAGACCGGTATCAAGGCCGTTGACGCAATGATCCCGATTGGTCGTGGACAACGTGAGTTGATTATCGGTGACCGTCAGACCGGAAAGACCGCTATCGCTATCGATACGATTATCAACCAGAAGAAATTTTATGAAGAAGGCAAGCCCGTTTATTGTATCTATGTTGCTGTAGGTCAAAAGGGTTCATCCGTGGCAAGCATCGTGAAGACGCTCACTGAAAACGGAGCAATGCCTTATACCATCATTGTTAACGCTACGGCTTCCGATACGGCAGCTATGCAGTTCTATGCACCGTTCGCAGGTGCCGCCATCGGAGAATACTTCCGTGACACGGGACGTCCGGCGCTCATCATCTATGATGACCTTTCCAAACAAGCCGTTGCCTACCGTGAAGTCTCTTTGTTGCTCCGTCGTCCGCCCGGACGTGAAGCATATCCTGGTGACGTTTTCTACCTCCATTCAAGATTGTTGGAACGTGCTGCTAAGATCATCGAATCCGATGAAATTGCAGCTCAAATGAACGACCTCCCGCCAGTCCTGAAACCGATGGTCAAAGGTGGCGGTTCCTTGACGGCTCTTCCCATCATTGAAACCCAGGCAGGTGACGTTTCCGCTTACATCCCGACAAACGTGATTTCTATCACCGACGGTCAGATTTACTTGGAAACCTCTTTGTTCAACTCTGGCGTCCGTCCGGCTATCAACGTTGGTATCTCCGTATCCCGTGTCGGTGGTAATGCTCAAATCAAGTCTATGAAGAAGGTAGCAGGTACTTTGAAACTTGACCAAGCCCAATATCGCGAACTTGAATCCTTCGCAAAATTCGGTTCTGACGTTGATGCGGCTACCAAGAATGCTTTGGACAAAGGTGAAAGAAACGTGGAAATTCTGAAACAACCCCAGTATTCACCGCTCAAGGTCGAAGAACAGATTGCCATCATCTTCTGCGGCGTACGCGCTTTGTTACAAAAAGTTCCTACTGACCGAATCCGCAGCTTCGAAGTTGAATACCTGAATGTCTTGCGCGAAAGTCACAAAGCACTCCTTGACGATTTGAAGGCAGGCAAAATCAATGATGAAATGATGGCCGAATTGGAAGCTACTTGCAACGAGGTCGTTAAAAAGTACGAATTATAATAGTTTATGGCAAGCCTAAAGGAAATACGAATCAGAATTGCCTCGGTAGAATCCACCCAAAAGATTACGAGTGCAATGAAAATGGTATCGGCAGCTAAGTTGAGAAGAGCACAAAACGCTGTTCTCAACTTGCGCCCTTATTCCAACAAACTGAATGAAATCTTGGGAAATCTCTCAAGCGCTTCAGAAAGTTTGGACGGAATGCCGTTGTTCCAAGTCCGCCCGATTGAAAAAGTCGCTTTGGTCGTAATATCCTCCAACCGTGGACTTTGCGGCGGCTTCAATGCAAATGTTGCTAAAAAAGTGGAACATCTTCTCCAAGAAGATTACGCACAACAAGCACAAAAAGGCAATGTCAAGATTTATTGCATCGGGAAAAAGGCAGCTGAACTCATCGCCCGCAAGCACGACGTCGCCTGGCGCAATGAAACACTTCCCGATACTACCGCCTTTGACGAAATCGCTACGTTAGCGGAACAGCTTATGAAAGATTTTGCAACGCATCAGGTTGACTGCGTCAAAATCGTATATAATAAGTTTGTAAATCCTGCTACCCAAGAACTGTGTGCAGAAGATTTCCTTCCCATCGTTGATTTGAATGGCGTAGGGGAGGAGTCAAAGAAAAATAACGACTATATATTTGAACCATCTAAAGAAGCTATCCTAACGGAACTCATTCCAAAGATTCTTAAGTTACAGATGTACAAGACGTTATTGGATTCTGTTGCATCAGAACACGGCGCGCGTATGACAGCTATGCACAAGGCAACCGATAATGCTACTGAAATTCTAAAAGATCTACGACTCAAATACAATAACGCTCGCCAATCTTCCATCACCAATGAGTTGATTGAAATCGTGAGCGGTGCTGAGGCTTTGAACAATTAAAAACTTATCGATGTTAAAGAAAATTACGTTACTGGCGCTTTCACTTATGTTGATTGCGCCATTGTTTGCTCAAAACAAGAACACTGCTGTTATCGGCTTTTACAATTTAGAAAACTTATTTGATACGGAAGACGATCCGCTTATAAACGATGATCAGTTCCTACCTGATGGCGATTATCAATGGACCCCAGAACGTTATCAACGTAAATTAGAGAATATGTCCCAAGTCATTTCTCTTGTTGCTAAAGAATACGGTGGGCCTGTTGCTCTTGGTGTTTCCGAAATAGAAAATGAGCGAGTTCTTCGCGACCTCATTTCTACCGAAAAGTTGAAGCCATTCAACTTTGGTATTGTACATTACGATTCACCTGATAGGAGAGGAGTTGACGTTGCTTTGCTCTATCAGAAAGATCGTTTTAGAGTGCTTTCTTCTCATCCCTACCGTCTTACAACTGCCGACACGAATTTCCGTACGCGTGATCAACTTCTCGTCACGGGCGTTATAGATGGTTGTGATACCGTCAGCATCATTGTAAACCACTGGCCGTCAAAATTGGGTGGTGAAAAACGAAGTATGCCGAAGCGTATTGCTGCGGCTGAACTCTCCAAACACATTTCTGACTCGTTGATGCAAGCCAATCCACGTGCTAAAGTTGTGATTTTGGGCGACTTGAACGATAACCCCAATGCAAAAAGTATTGTCAATTATCTTGGTGCTAAAAGCAAGGCGAAAGACGTACAAATCAACCAGTTATTCAACCCAATGTACAAGCTTTATATGGATGGCATCTGGTCATACGTTTACAGAGACGAACCCAACGTGATTGACCAAATCATTATTTCATACGGTCTTTTAAATGCCACAAGTGGTTATAAATACGTTTCAGCCAATATTTTCCGCGCCAATTTTATGCTGACGAAGAGCGGTTCCTACGAAGGAACTCCGTTGCGTACTTTTGCAGCCGGTACGTACCTTGGCGGCTATAGCGACCACCTTCCGGTTTTTATTCTTCTTAATAAAGTTAATCAATAAATACTTGTAATTTATTATGGATAAGCAACTTGTCATTATCCCCACGTACAACGAAAAAGAAAATATTGAAAATATTATCAGAACCGTTTTCGGTCTTGGTGATTATCACATCCTTGTCATTGAGGACAATTCTCCTGACGGGACGGCCGATATCGTTAAACGTCTCATTCAGGAATTTCCAGAGCGTTTATTTATCGAAGAACGCAAGGGAAAGTTGGGTCTTGGCACTGCTTACATTCACGGATTCCGTTGGGCTTTGTCAAGGGGATATGACTATGTTTTTGAAATGGATGCCGATTTCTCTCACGATCCGCACGATTTGGCCCGCTTGTACAAAGCCTGTAGTGAAGAAGGTGCTGATGTGGCTGTCGGCTCACGTTACTGTAACGGTGTAAATGTTCTCAATTGGCCAATGTCTCGCTTGCTGATGTCATATTATGGTTCTGCATACGTCCGTTGCGTGCTTGGAATTCCAGTACACGACACCACGGCGGGTTTCAAGTGTTACAAGGCCGAAACGTTGCGTGCCATCGATTTTGACAAGATTCACCATATTGGTTACGGTTTCCAGATTGAAATGAAATTTACAGCTTGGAAACTTGGTTTCAAAATCAAAGAAGTTTCTATTATATTTAAAGATAGAACTTTAGGAACTTCCAAGATGAGCAAAGGGATTTTTTCGGAGGCGATTTTTGGTGTTATTGGTTTGAAAATCAGAAGTTGGTTCCGTAAATGGGAGCGTCTTTCATAAGGCAGTAGAAAATCCTATTTAACATAACCGCAATTATGAGACAAATAGAAAAGGCGATTATTTAAGATGGCTTTACTGACAGAATACTCATTATGGTTCGTACTCTTGTGTATGTTATTAGGCGCAATGTTTTCATTTGCGCTCTATTTTCGTAATACGGACATCCAATTTGATCGCAAGCCGAAAATAATTATGGCTGCGCTTCGTGGATTATCGGTGACACTGATTGCATTTCTGCTTTTGGCACCGATGCTGAAACGTAATGTCAAGGAAGTTGATAAACCCGTTCTGATTTTTGCTATAGACAATTCTGAATCAATGGTTCTGACGTCAGATTCATCTTTTTATAGAAATGAGTTCCCAAAACGCTTCAATGACTTGATTCAAAAGTTTGGCGACGAATACGAAATAAAAACCTATCTGATTGATGAAAAGGCAAATGTCGCCAAAGCGAACGAAAACATTTCCTTGCCGTTTGATGGGAAAATGACCAATCTGTCAGCTGTTTTCAATGAAGTTGAAAATATGTACGCCAATCGAAATGTCGGTGCGATGGTGCTGGTTTCAGACGGTATTTTCAATTCTGGAAACAATCCCCAGTACGTTGTACAGAAACTGAAATTCCCCGTCCATACGGTGATGGCTGGCGATACGTCCGTTCAGACGGATTTACGGATTGCCGGCATCGTCAATAATAAACAAACTTTCATTGGGAATTATTTTCCAGTGGAAATCAAAGTTGCAGCAACACACTTGGCTGGCAACAGGGCCGTCCTGACTGTTTATGAAAAAGACGAACCGGTTTATACGAAAAACATCGATATCCGTGGAAATCAGCACTTTGAAACCGTCAAATTGACGCTTGCCGCTAAGAAGAAAGGCATTCAGAAATATCGCGTGGAGCTTACCGAATTGGAAGGCGAATTGACGTACAAGAACAATGCAGGAAGTTTCTTTATCGATGTGGTCGATTCTCGTGAAAAGATTGGAATCGTCTATTATGCACCGCATCCTGATGTCGCCGCAATGAAAGCGGCTTTGGAAACATCCGACAAATACGAAGTCGAGACCTTTTCCGCACAGGATTTCAATAAAAACGTCAACGACTATTCGTTGCTTATTCTTCACCAGCTTCCGTCTGCAAAACCGGTGGCTGGCGCACTTATTTCAAAAGTACAACAAGAAGGTATTCCGGCAATCTATATTGTTGGTAGTCAGAGCGATTTGAACGCACTCAACCAGCTCGGCGTGGGAATTACAATCAAACCGCAGGGAGGGAAAGTGATGTATAACGAGGCATATCCCAATTACAACGAAAATTTCCTCAATTTTACATTTTCAGAAAGTGCTCGCCAGATGCTTCGCAACTACACTCCCCTACTCACCTATTTCGGAAATTACCAGGTCGCTGTAGGTGCTAATATCTTTATGTATCAGAAGATTAGCAACGTTGTCAGTACCTATCCATTGATTTCCTTCTATCAAAATGCGAAAGCGCGTGTGGGTGTCATTGCCGGTACGGACATTTGGCGTTGGCGTCTGCAAAACTTTTTGAAGGAACAAAATTTTGATGCTTTTGACGAAATCATCAATAAGATAGCTCTTTATATGTCGGCAAAGAACGATAAGAGCCTGTTCCGTGTTCATTCTCAAGAAGTTTTTAACGAAAATACCCCTATCGAATTTACCTGTGAAGTCTATAATGAAAGTTATGAATTGATTGACGAACCTGATGTCCGTTTCGTCTTGAAGGACGCAGCCGGAAAAGAGTACGTTTCTCAATTTTCAAAACAAAATAATGGCTACTATTTGAATATCGGCAAGCTTCCCGTCGGCGATTACACGTGGGAAGCAAGTACGGTTGCCGGAACGAAAACCTATCAAAAATCAGGAAGTTTCAGCGTTCAGGAAATTATGTTGGAAAGTATGAACTTGGTTGCCAACCACGATGTTATGCGCTCCATTGCAGCAAATTCTCAAGGAAAATGCTTCGAAATGAACGAGATGGATCAACTTGAAAAAACGATTAAAGAAAGCGAAGACATTAAACCCATCGTTTCCTACAATAAGAAATACAGTCTGCTCCTAAACAGTTGGCTTTATTTTGTTATCATCATTCTTCTGCTTGGTACAGAATGGTTTATGAGAAAATGGGGCGGTGGCTACTAAACATTTTTTATAACGAAACTACTTATCCGAATGAAAAAAGTCAGAGTAAGATTTGCTCCCAGTCCAACCGGACCACTGCATATCGGTGGCGTCCGTACGGCATTATACAATTATCTTTTTGCCAAACAAAATGGCGGTGATTTCCTTCTCCGTATCGAAGACACCGACCAAACACGTTTCGTGCCCGGTGCCGAAGAATATATCATCGAAGCATTCCAGTGGTTGGGCATTCAATTCGACGAAGGCGTCGGAATTGGCGGCCCCTTCGGACCCTACAAACAATCGGAACGAAAGCCGATGTACAAAAAGTACGCAGACCAGTTGATTGAAACGGGCTGGGCTTACTACGCTTTTGATACTCCCGAGGAATTAGACGCCCGCCGCAAAGAGGCGGAAGCACAAAAGAAAACGTTCCAATATGACGCTACCACCCGCGACGGTCTTTGCAACTCATTGTCTTTAAGTAAAGAAGAAGTCGAACAACGTTTGCAAAGCGGTGCTCCGTACGTCATACGTTTCAAATATCCTGCCAATCTCGATATTACCGTTCACGATTTGATTCGTGGCGAAGTGACTATTAACTCCAATTTATTGGATGACAAGGTTTTATACAAATCCGACGGAATGCCAACCTATCATTTGGCTAACATTGTCGATGACCACACGATGGAGATTTCCCACGTAATCCGTGGTGAAGAATGGCTGCCGTCCGCACCACTTCACGTGATGCTTTACAAGGCATTTGGCTGGGAAGCTCCGAATTTCGCGCACCTTCCTCTCCTACTCAAACCCGATGGAAACGGCAAGTTAAGCAAACGTGATGGTGACCGCCTTGGTTTCCCCGTTTTCCCATTGCAATGGAAAGATCCCAAAAGCGGAGAAATTTCATCAGGTTACAGAGAAAGCGGCTATCTTCCTGAAGCTGTGATTAATATGCTGGCGCTTCTTGGCTGGAATCCGGGAACGGAACAGGAAATGATGGATTTGGATACGTTGGTCAAGTTGTTCTCCATTGACAAGATTAGCAAGTCCGGAGCAAAATTCGATTTGGAAAAAGCAAAATGGTTCAACCATCAATACATCCAAATAGCAGATGATAATCTTCTGCTTCAGCATTTTGAAAAAGTGCTTGCGTTGCACAACGTAAAGGCCGAAGGCGAATACGTCAAGATGGTGATGAATATGATTAAGGAGCGCGTTCACTTTATCCCCGAATTTTGGGAACAAAGCTCCTATTTCTTCGTCGCTCCCACCGAATATGATCCGCAAGCGGTGAAAAAGAGATGGAAACCCGGAACGGCAGGTCATCTTTGTAAAATGATAGAAATTATTGATTCCGTACAACCTTTTGATAAACAGGTAGCTCACGACAAAATTATGGACTACGTTCAAGGAAACGAATTGAATATGGGCGCTATAATGAATAGTTTCCGTATTGCTCTGGTCGGTGCGGCGAAAGGTCCGGAACTTTTTGAAATCATCGCCGCCATTGGCGTAGATGAGACGAAGAATCGTGTTCAAAAAGCAATTCAAGTTATTGAACCATAATTAAATAACTAAAATATTTCAGGGTCGTCACCGACGGCCCTTTCTGTTTTATATATGGAAATAAAAGATTTAGCTACTGATGTGCTCCGTCTGGAAGCGGAAGCGGTAAGCAACCTGCAAAACTTTATCAATCAGTCCTTTGAAGATAGCGTACGTTGCATTCTCGCAATGAAAGGACGTTTGGTGGTTACTGGTATCGGGAAAAGTGCCATCATTGCCCAGAAAATCGTGGCAACGATGAATTCGACGGGAACCCCGTCCGTTTTTATGCACGCTGCCGATGCCATTCACGGCGACTTGGGAATCATCCAGCCCGACGACGTCGTTTTGTGCATTTCCAAAAGTGGGAATACCCCGGAAATCTCTGTACTGATTCCGTTTCTGAAAATGAACGGCAACAAGCTGATCGCGTTGGTGGGCAATACGGACTCTTTCTTGGCAAAAGAGGCGGATTTCATTCTGAACTGCACCGTTGCCCAGGAGGCCTGCCCCAACAATTTAGCTCCCACTTGCAGTTCGACAGCACAACTTGCTATGGGTGACGCACTTGCAAGCTGCCTTATCTCTTTGCGCGGTTTTACTTCTCAGGATTTTGCTAAATATCACCCGGGCGGAATTCTTGGTAAACGCTTGTATGTCAAAGTGGAAGATTTGTACAAATACAATGATAAACCGGTTGTAGCTCCCGATGATAACCTTCAAAAAGTTATTTTGGAAATTTCAGGTAAATGCCTGGGCGTAACGGCGGTTGTGGAAAACAATATGGTCGTCGGTGCCATTACGGACGGGGATTTGAGACGAATGTTGCAGAAATGCACCGATACCAACGGCATCACGGCACGTGACATTATGACCAAAAATCCGAAGACGATTGCTCCGCAGACGTTGGCCGTAGAAGCCCTTGATTTAATGCGTAAAATGCACATTACCAATATTTTCGTAGTTGACAATGGTCAATATCTTGGCGTGATTCACATTCACGATATTTTGAAAGAAGGTATCCTCTAAAACGAAAAAAACTAAAAAGAATTTAACAATAATGAAATACTTGCTTACCGTCGGTCTGTTAGTCATAGCAAACATTTTTATGACTTTTGCTTGGTACGGCCATCTCAAATTCAATACGGGCAATTTGGCGCTCCCTTTGGTTATCGTAATCAGTTGGGGCATTGCACTGATTGAGTACTGCTTTCAAGTACCAGCCAACCGTATCGGTTTCATTGACAACGGCGGGCCATTCAATATGTGGCAGCTGAAAGTTATCCAGGAAGTGATTACGTTGACCGTCTTCACCGTTTTTACAATGCTTTTTTTCAAAGAACAAAAATTCACCTACAACCATTTGATCGGTTTCGTCTTTATGGTTTTGGCTGTATTTTTTATGTTTAGAAAATAAAATAATTGATTACAAGGCAGTTAACGAACTAACGTCACAGTTCCGGTAAGTTCGTATTCACCTTCATCCCCGTAAGTATAAAAAATCTTATAGACATAGCAGCCGGCGGGCATCAGTGTGCCGTTGTAGCCGCCGTTCCAACCGATTTCGGGACTTGTGCTGTGAAACAGAAGCATTCCATCACGAGAATAGATGTACAAATGGTAGTTTTCCATCGTAACGAAAGAGTTGATGGGAAGAAAGACGCGATTGGCCCCGAGCGTTGTGGGACAGAAGGCGTTAGGAACGTACGTGACCGGAAGTTGCTTTAACTCAACCGTGTTGGAACGACTGGTTTCCATAAAGCCATATTCGTCCATATTTTCCACTGCCTCAATATAATAGCTGAAGCACTCCCCTGCCCTTCTCAGCTCAGTGACATCGTCCTGATAAGTGGTCGCACTCAGATTTCCACCGATGGAGGAAAAATAACTATCGATTTGCGTTTTCCGAAACAATTGGTAATGCGAAACTCCGCCGGCCCAGTCACCGTAGAGCGTCCAAACCAAGTCACTTTCGCGGGCATCTCGTACCGACTGGCCTTTCAGCAGAATGTTGTGTGCCGTATTTGACGTCATCGTCTCCACGTCACAGTCATTTTCTACGGTAGCGCGGTAATAGTAAGTGAATCGGTCCACTTTGACGTCCGCGTCTTCAAAAACGTATGTGTCTGTGCCATTGTTGGTTAATTCTGCAATTTGGACGAAATTGCTATCCGGATTTGAACTCCGATACAAATGTACTTTAGTATATGAGACGGTCGTTCCCGTTGACACTTTGATTTCAATGGCGTTATTATTCACGACGGAAACGTAGCGGATATACACAAAGTCGTGATTTTCAGCAGAATTGAAAAGAAAAGTACATTTTTTGGAAGAAGCGGTGATATTTCCACCCAAGTTAAAGGCACGAATGACGCAATCGTAGGTACTTTGCGGAATAAGTTGTTGCAAAGTAAAGGTTCGCACATTGGCAGCAACTTCCCCTGCAAATTGGAGCGGTCCGCCATTGGTTGCAAAGAAGATACGGTAACCTTCGATGTCGGGCGGCAGGTTTTCATACTCGTCCCACGTCAAAACGGCTTCGCGACGACACAAGTCATAGGTTGCCTGCACCGAGAAATTGTGCTGCGGGTTACTGAGCGGACTGGAGTTCATACAACTGTCCAAAGCGGCGATACGGTACTGCTGCACCGACGTCGAGGCATTCTCAAAGTCTTCCCACGAGGTGTTGTCAATGCCGTTGGCCGTGTCAATAGGAATCCAGAGTCCGTTTTCAAAGTGGTAAATGATGTACGCGTTCACGTCGGGATTGAGGGAGCGTTCCCACCCGAGACGGATGCGTGACGTATTGAAATCGACGGAAACACTGTCCAGCTGCGGAATGTCCGGAGCCGTTCGATCCGTAAAAATATCTTCCAAGCGACGGGAAACGTTACGACATCCGGAAGCATCTTCCAATTCCACGCGGTAGCCGATAGTGGCCTCGCAAACATCTATGACATCACGGTAGATGAGCGCGTTCGGAGACGCAATGTTGTTCCAAACCGTGGACGGGTATTCTTTCCAAACATCGTAGTTTTGGGCGTACGACGGCAGCATCGGGGAAATCGGCGCCGCCCAGTTCAATATGGCAGTTCCGTTCCCGTTGGTAAGATATAACTCAATGGTGCACAGCGTGTCCGACGGTGCTGTTGACGTGTTGCTACAAGCGTTGACATAATAAAAACATTGTGCGAAATTGAGCGCATCGGCACCAGTATGAGTAAATGTCGTACTGGTAGCCGAAGTGACCTGCCCTACCGATGAAAACGTCGTTCCGTTGGTGGAATAGAAAATCTCGTATCTCGTGAAGCCCGAAGTATTGGTAGGTGGAATCCACGTGAGCGTAACCGAACCTGCCGCATCAACGGCAAGACAACGCAGTTGCGGTGGATCAATGGCGAAGACAAAGACCCAACTGAAGACGAGAATACCTACCAAGAAAAATCGTTTCACGGCTTTTATAACGTACAGACTTACAAAATATTATTGTGGAAGAGCATCAACAGCCGCTTGGTATCGGCGAGCGTTCTGAAGGTGGACATCGTAATTGTTTGTAAAATTGTGTGCCCCTGAGAAATCTTCTTTTGCACACATATACAGATAGTTATGGTGACGATAGTGAAGTACGGAGTCAATCGTTGATTTAGCCGGCACGCGGATGGGGCCGGGAGGAAGTCCCGGATTCTTGTAGGTATTGTACGGAGAATTGACGTTCAAATGTTCGTGCAAGACACGTTTGATGTTAAAATCGTGCAATGCAAATTTGACTGTCGGGTCGGCTTGCAAAAACATTCCTTTGTGTAAACGATTGATATACAGTCCGGCAATAATGGCCTTCTCATTTTCACGAAAATTTTCTTCTTCAACAATCGAGGCCAACGTAGTGACTTCCATCGGAGAAAATCCGATGTTTTGAGCCAATTCCCGTCGCTCATCCGTCCAGAATTTCTGATAATAACCGTACATCTTTTCAAAGAATTCTTTCGCCGTTATATCATAATAAAACTCGTAAGAATCAGGAATAAAGATGGCGATGGCTGTTTCTGGAGTGAGGTCGTATTCTTTCAAGAAATCATTATCATTCAATAGATTATAAAGATCATTCCACTCAAAAAGAAAATAGTAGTTGGAAAGTTTCTGCATCAATTGCTCCTTGGTTCGCACATTATTGAAGGTGAAACGGACGGGGTAATGCTGTCCCTTCCGCAATTTCCGGACGATGGAAAAGCTATTCTCTTTTTCATCAAAGAGGTATCTTCCCTGACGAACCTTGTGGTACAGAAGCATTTTGGAGGCGCATTTGAAACGCAGTTCACTTTTTACAATGTTGTTTTTTTGCAAAGAATCAACCACTTGTGCGTATGTGGCGTTTTCAGGAATGAGGACGGGCACTGCGGCGGTTTGAACGTTGGGCGTGAACAGGATGTGTGCACCCGTGACAAGAACGATGGCGCAGAAGACTGAAAATCCGAAAGATAGGCGTTTTATTTTCATATAAAAAATTTGCGGCAAAGTTACGATGAATGGAACCGACGGAGTCGCTTTTTCAACACTTTTTTTAAACTGTCAAACGTTAAATTTTAGCGTGTGAAATAAAAAAAAATCAACGGATTTCGTATTGAAAAAAGATGTACCTTTGCCCCGTTTTTTTGAGAAACCAACTTATTAATTTAAATCATTTATACTATGGCAGTACACAATTTTAATGCAGGACCGTGCGTCCTTCCGAAAGAAGCTGTTGAATCCACAATCAACGCAATTCGTAACTTCGACAACACCGGTATCGGTTTGATGGAAATCTCTCACCGTACTCCAGGTTGGGAACGCGTTATGGCAGAAACCCGTCAACTCTGGCGTGACCTCCTCAACATTCCCGAAGAATACGAAGTTTTGTTCCTCGGTGGTGGTGCCAGCACCCAGTTCTTCACAGTTCCCGCTAACTTGATGAAAACCAAATCCGCTTATCTTCAAACTGGCGTTTGGGCTAAGAAAGCTATGAAGGAAGCTAAGAATTTCGGTAAGGTGGAAGTGGTTGCTTCTTCTGAAGACAAAACTTACAATTACATTCCGAAGGGATGGACCGTTCCGGCTGACGCTGACTATTTCCATATCACGACCAACAATACCATTTATGGTACTGAAATCCGTGAAGACTTTGACGCTCAGAAAGTTAACAACGTTATGCTCGTTGCTGATATGTCTTCAGACATTATGAGCCGTCCCGTTGACGTAAAGAAATATGGTTTGATTTACGGTGGCGCACAAAAGAACGTCGGCCCTGCTGGTGTTACTTTCGTTATTGTTCGCAAGGACATCCTCGGCAACATCGGCGACCGCGCATATTTGAACCCGCTGCCAACGATGATTGACTATCGCACCCACGCTGCAGAAGAAGCTAAGAACATCTCTATGTTCAACACTCCTCCGGTACTTCCTATCTTCGTTATGCACGAAACCCTCACTTGGTTGAAGAACACCATCGGTGGCGTTGCTGAAATGAACAAGATCAATATGAAGAAATCCAATATGTTGTACGAAGAAATCGACCGCAACAGTATGTTCGTTGGCACCGTTGCTGACAAGGCAGACCGTTCCATTATGAACCACTGCTGGGTTATGGCTCCCGGTTTCGAAGACAAACAAGACGCCTTTATGGCATTCGCTAAGGAATGTGGTATGGTTGGCATCAAGGGGCACCGTTCCGTCGGTGGTTTCCGTGCTTCCCTCTACAACGCTTGTACTGTCGAAGACGTTGAAGCCCTCGTTGACTGTATGCAGAAATTTGAAAAGAACAATAAATAATAATTAATTAGTGAGCAGTGAGTAGTGAGTAGTGAACAGTGAATGGTAGGTAGTGGACGGTGATAGTGGGAAGCACACTAATTTACGCTTCCGCTCACAGTTCACAACTCACAGTTCACAAACAACAAAAAGAAAAATATGAAAGTATTAGTAGCAACAGAAAAACCTTTTGCAAAAGTTGCCGTTGATGGCATCCGCGAAATCGTGGAAGGCGCTGGTTATGAACTTTGCCTTCTTGAAAAATACACTGACGTTCAACAATTTTATGATGCAGTAGCTGACGTTGACGCGCTCATCGTCCGTTCCGACAAGGTGACTCCCGCTGTCATCGACGCTGCTAAAAACCTCAAGATTGTCGTTCGCGCCGGCGCTGGCTTCGATAACCTCGACCTCCCCGCTTGCACCGCTAACAACATCGTAGCAGAAAATACTCCTGGCCAAAACTCCAACGCCGTTGCAGAATTGGCTCTCGGTATGATGATCTATATGGCACGTAACACTTTCAAACCCGGTACCGGTGTTGAATTGAAAGGCAAGAAAATCGGTATCCAAGCTTACGGTAATGTTGGTCGCCTCGTTGCTGAAAAGGCAAGAGCACTCGGTATGGAAGTTTGGGCATTCGACCCCTTCGTTCCGAAAGAAAAAATGGAAGCTGAAGGCGTTGTCGTTCCCGCCACTTTGGAAGAAATGTACAGCAATTGCCACTACATCTCCCTCCACATTCCGGCAAACGACCAGACCAAAAAGTCTATCGGCAAAAACCTCGTCGGCAGAATGCCGAAGGGTGGCTGCTTGATCAACACCGCTCGTAAGGAAGTCATCAACGAAGAAGAACTTTCCGCTTTGATGGCAGAACGTGAAGACCTCAAATATTGCACCGACATCGCTCCCGTTGAACTCGGTCTTTTCGAAGGTTTTGAAAAACGTTTCTTCGCAACCCCGAAAAAACAGGGTGCTGAAACGGCTGAAGCTAACATCAATGCTGCAAAAGCTGCTGCAAATCAAATTGTTAGCTTCTTCAAGACGGGTGATAAGAAATTCCAAGTAAACAAATAACGGATATTTCCATCCATCATACGAACGCCCGCCAATTTGACGGGCGTTTTTTTTGCGGACGTGCTTCAAGGCCGCGAATTTTGTGTGGATGAGTTTATGCTCCTCATTACTTGAAGCAATTGTTCATTCCCCAGTTGAAGCGATAACCGTACTTTTCTGCAAAACTCGCTTTTGCACGCTCTACGTGTAACGGAATAATCCAGTATTTTTTTCGAGCAATGTCGGTTTCATCTTCTGGTGAAAAGTATTTTTCAAATAACTCTTGACTAAGGTTGCCTATTCGATAAAAGACCTTGTCATATTTCTCGTAATCACATTTTTTTTCCGACACGTGCGATTGATCCAGTAGTAAAACATATTCACGGGGATGAAGATTCCCCTTTGCTATTTCGTTGTATATCTCAGAATATATTCCCAAAGGGCAGGGATTATGGATTAGATATAAAATAGAAAGATGTTGCGAGGTGTACCAATAAGAAAGTTCAGGACAGTCCATATCTTGGCTGACATCTCTCATCCAAGCTGTATCACCATTTGATAGGAGCACAGGTATTAACTGCTTATGTGGTTTGAGACATAGGCTATCTGCGCTTAGTAAAACCAATTGATTGTAATTCAATTCATTATTGTTCAGATTTTTATACAATAAAGAATCATCGATTCCAAGTGATTTTGCACCGGGAAATCCATATTTTTCAATTTTTTGCAATAATTTTTCATCCCATTTTGCAAAATGTTCTTCATACATTCTATTTGGATCTGAAGAACGTCGGCATTTCAATTCCTCTAATGAAAAATGGTATAACCAAGCCAAATAATCTTGGTTAATAGTGGAAAGGTAGGCTTGTCGTGTCTTTTTTCCATCATCGCTTTTGAAATATTCAAGGAATTCTTTTTTTACTGTCAATTTTTTCCAAGCAGAAATATAAGACAAATGCGCTGGCCTCAAACCATAACCAACTCTTTTTTTCAAATATTTCATATAGTCACGATGATAAAAATGTGCCAGTTGCGTAGCGTTCAGCAAATCGTGAACGTAATTGAATTCGAAGTTGTTGAAAGCTTGGTCGTAATATTGGAAGCCAGCATCAATCTTGTTGCTATCAAAAATGGCGCACTCGGCTTTGTAAATCAGCTCGTGATAATGCCAATAGTTGGTATCTTTCTGTGCAGTTGCAGAAAGAAAGATTTGCCCAATTATAATTAAAAGTGCAATCTGCTTTTTCATAAATGTTTTGGTGTATTGCGAATTACTCATACCTAAACCGTTTCGTGGTAGTATCATTAAATCTTATTATTGTAATTATTTACCCTAAATAATTTGTATGGTTTAATGTTTTACAGG
>DCHI01000075.1:0-1939 GCA_002314795.1 Bacteroidales bacterium UBA1756
GGAAGTGAGCAATGCAAGTTTTCGCAGGGATAATCATATTCTTCCTTTCACTCACCTCCTCGTCAAAAACAGACTCTTCCGTATCATTTTCGTTTTTCCAGACGGATGCCACAACTGAATGTTGACCACATAGAATCCATTGAGCGCTACACGGCCATCGTCACTTGCCCCATCCCAGATAAAACGTTCTTCGGTTCCACATATTCGGTTATTAGCCAATCGTTTGATGAGGTGCCCATCTTTGTCGAAGATGTCCACCGTAACCCGAAAACCGCCTTGCAGAAAGGAACAGAATATCTCGGTGAAATCATCATAACCGTCCCCGTCCGGTGAAAATATGTCGGGCTGTATGCTGACCGCCACGTCGCCCGCCGAAGCGTCCGACCACTGCGAATTTCGGTAGCCCGGTGTCGCCCAACCATAACCTTCCGCCGCCGATGTCCAGTTGGTCGCATCTTGCGTAACTCCGTCAAAATGAATGCGTTCCAATGAAACTCCGTCCGTTGATTGCAACATAGAATAATGCATCCCTTTTTCGTACGCAAATCGGTCGATATGCTCCAAATGCGAATCCAAAAGGTGGACCGTGCCCGCATCATTAGCAAATGCAGGCAGTTTCTCATTTTCCTGAAGGAACGAAGGTTGCGGACACAGGTACTGCGATAGGGTGAGTTTTCGATTTTTGCAAATGGCAGCGTACGTGTCCGGAAAAATCAGAAAGCCATCGGGAACGGCAATGGTCGCATTGTCAGGGTTCTCGCCATTTCCCGAACCAATCAGCATTTGGCCTAAGTCAATTATTTTTTCAGAACGATTATACAGCTCAACAAAGTCCGCATCCGTCTCCCCAAACGGATTAGACAGGACCTCGTTGATGACGATATCTCCCGCCGTTACTTGCTCTGGCAGACCAAACGTTGCGGAAGTTCCCACAATGGCAGCGTTTCCCACACAATCACAAAGTGTGTCGCCAATCGTAATGGTGTAAATTGTCTGCGGTTCCAACGGTTCTAACAGTGTGATCAAGAGTGTTTTATGGTCCGGCGGTTGTTCGGTACAATCGACGACGGTTACGTTCGGATCAAAGTGGAACAATGCTGACGTTGTGTTAGCCGGCAGAACTATTGGCTCCGAAAAATGCACTTTTACTTGGCGAGCGGAAGGGACCGTCACTTTCAGCATTTCAGGAAGTGACACGTCCGGACGCGACTCAAGGATGGAGTTTTGAGTACCCGGCGTTCCTCCGGACGCAGCTACCGACGAGTCCCAGTTCTCCTCTCCCGCGCACGGGTTCTGCAAGTCGGCCATTTCCAAAGCCCAACCACCATCCCGTTTAATCTGGTTCGTGTGCCACGTCTTTTTAAAGTTGACGTAGTGAATGGCCTCACCCTCATCCGATAAAAGCGTGATTTTCTGACCGTCGTCCGTTAAATTGAACGCACTGATTGAATGGACGTTAGGAAAACCGTCCCATAAATCAATCGTTGTAATGGACGTTACAATCGCGTATCCCTCTGCTGGAATTTCGATAAGCGGCAACGTCCGTTCCACGGTGCCAAATCGAAAGCGCCAATTTTCCAAAACCACGTCAAACGGCAAGCGGTTGTGCAGTTCAAGGTACTCACTTTCAGGCAGCCCCACCGAAGGTGACGGATCTGCCATAATTTCACTTATAATAATATCGTTGCGTTTGAGTTTGTAGAAAGTAAAAAGCGACACCGATGGGAAAATCGGATTCCCCGACATATCCGAAACTTCTTCAATTACAAGATGATACGGATGCCTATCCACAAAATCGTTGGAAAATTCCAAAAGCACGTTGCGTTGTTCCTCATCCGTAAAAACGCACGAAACGGGGTGACTATCATTCTCTTGTATGGAATAATGCTGCGGGTCAATCGCAGCGACCGACATCGGTTCCGAAAAGCAGACACGGAGT
>DCHI01000075.1:2059-8758 GCA_002314795.1 Bacteroidales bacterium UBA1756
CACTGAATTCCAAAGTATTGCAAATCATTTTCCCAAAAAGGAACAACCGTATCGGGAAGTGCTCCGGACGCATCCTCCATAAAAATGGCATCCGGATTGGACGCTAATGCCAACGTCCAAAGCCCAGCAGAGTCCCTTACTACTTTTATATAATGGGCAACACCGTTTGCAATGGACGTTCTTCCTCTAAAAATAGAATATTGAGTACTGCTGTCCTTGTAAAACAGTTCCATCACATCGTTTCCTCCCGCCTCACCCAACTGCAAGTAATAACCCTGCAAGGAATCTTTAAAGAGATTCGATTCATTAGAAATCAAATAGATACGGGCATAATTGTTTGCCGATGGGGAAAGCGAAAGTTTGACGTAAAAGTCCCATTCCCGTTCCAACGGCGCATTATGCACTGGCAAACGTAACTGCGCCCGTCCCGTTTCGTTGCCGTTGAGTTGCAACTGCTGGAATGCGTTAATAAAGAATTGGGAGGTGTCTCCTTCCCACTTGGGGTTTTCGGAGAAATTGTCATCCGAAAAATCATCTGAAATCTGTCCGTTAAGAGCGAACGTTATCAGATACAAAATACAGAAAATCAGCAACTTAAAATGCCTCATAGTTTTGTTTGTTTTTTAATAAAAATCAGCGAACCGATGGCGCAAATTTACTATCTTTGCACCCCCAATTTCAAGGGGTATTAACTTTTATTAACAAAAATATAAGAATATGAAAATTGCATTGGTCGGAGCGACCGGATTAGTTGGAAGCGTGATGCGCAAAGTATTGGAAGAGAGGGGTTTTCAGAACTGCGATTTTATTCCAGCGGCATCGGAACGGTCTGTTGGAAAAGAAGTTACATTTGCCGGACGCAGCTACAAGGTCGTGTCGGTAGCAGATGCCATTGCACAAAAACCGGAGTTCGCCATCTTTTCAGCCGGCAGTTCCGCTTCGCTGCTGTACGCCCCACAATTTGCCGAAGCAGGAACCACCGTCATTGACAACTCGTCCGCTTGGCGCAGTTACGAACACATTCCGTTGGTCGTTCCCGAAATTAACATTGATGCCGTCTCTCCCGCGGACCGTATCATCGCAAACCCAAACTGTTCCACCATACAAATGGTGCTTGCTTTGGCGCCATTGCATTGGAAATACAAAATTCGTCGATTGGTAATATCTACCTATCAGTCAGTTACGGGAACGGGGATGAAAGCTGTGACGCAGCTCAATTCCGAACGTGCCGGTCAAACTTGCGAGAAAGTCTATCCGTATGAAATCGATTTGAACGTGTTGCCTCACGGCGGTTCGTTCGAAGCCAACGGATACACTTCCGAAGAGATGAAATTGGTGAATGAAACACGTAAAATACTTTCCGACAACAGTATAAAGGTAACAGCGACCGTCGTGCGCGTGCCTGTTTTCGGCGGGCACTCCGAAGCCGTCAACGTAGAATTTGAAAACGAGTTCGACCTCAACGAAGTCCGTCACCTACTCCAAGATATGCCTGGAATCACGCTGCAAGACAATCCGGAAAGCAACTGCTACCCGATGCCTCGTTTTGCAAAAGATAAGGATGATGTATTTGTAGGCCGTCTCCGTCGTGACGAGTCACAACCTAAAACTTTGAATATGTGGGTGGTAGCTGACAACCTCAGAAAAGGAGCAGCCACCAATGCCATTCAGATTATGCAAAAACTGATTGAAAAACGCGGCTTATAACGTCGCCATAGAAATTTTCCAAGAATCGTCAATAAAAAGGAGGGTGTAAGTTTTTTCAATCTTAGACCCTTCTTTTTTGCATACATAACTAATTGTTACGTGTGCTTCCGTCTCACTGACATATTCCTGATTTTCAATAACAATGTCCAAAAGTCCACCCATTTGGTCGATGTCGGATTTCATTCTTTCGACATAATAGGTGATATCATTGGAAGGAGAAACGGTAAAAGAAGCTTTCAGAGCATCGCCGTAGGCCACGTAGTATCCAAACTGACGGGCGAAACTTGATGGTTCCGGATTTTCAGCAAATGCTTGAGAGACAGGGAACAAGGATACCATAAAAAGGGCGAAAGCAAAAATGACTTTTTTCATAATGGAAAATTTTTGGGGTGCAAAAATACACGTTTTTTCTTGAGAATTATTTCTTTTCCTCTTTTTGTGCCGGGAAAACGGGAATCTTATCTTTCTTTACAAATGAATAAACCAAGAAACCGATACCGATGAGCACCAACGGGATGCTCAGTTTCTGTCCGATGTTCAACAACATCGTGGCCTCTTTTGCTACCTGGTCAGCTTTTAAAAATTCGATAAAGAAACGAGCCGTAAAGACCACAATCAGGAAGATTCCAGCCGTGCGTCCGGGAGCGATTTTCCCTTTTGAAAATTTGAAGTAATAGACGACAAGTCCCACATACAAAAGGAAATAGACGATGGACTCATACAACTGCGACGGGTGACGGAATGTTCCTGCGATGGAAGAGCCATCGGAGTCGTAACCGCCATAAATGAAATTGAAAGCCCACGGAACGTTCGTCACACAGCCGATGATTTCGTGATTCATCAAGTTGCCGAGCCGTACGAACGCGGCGGCAATCGGAATCGCGATGGTCAGACGGTCGATCAGCCAGCAGAAGTTGAGTTTACGTGAATAGGCGAAATAGACGAGCCAAAGGATGATGGCAATGGCGCCTCCGTGACTGGCAAGCCCTTGATAACCGATAAAGTGCCAGTCCTCATCCACGGGAAGGAGAACCTGCAACGGATGTGCAACCAAATATTCGGGCTCGTAAAAAAGAAAGTGACCGAGACGAAGTCCCACAATGCACCAAACGATGGTCCAGATAGAAAAAGTATCCAACGTTTTTTGCGGTACGTTTTCTTTTGCAAATATCTTCTGCAAAGTAAGATACGCTAAAACAAAGCCTAAGGCGAGCAAAATTCCGTACCAACGGATTTCCAAACTTCCGAGTGTGATGGCAACCGGATCAACGGTCCAAGTGATGAAAGCGAAAAGCTGATTCATATTGTTCTATTATGTACTAAAAAACGGGCGCAAAAGTACGATAAAAATTCACGTTTATTTCTTTTAAAAAAATTTCAATTTATCCTTTTCAAAAGGATCGATGGAAAACAGGTCGTTTTTGGCGCGAATGACCATAATTCCTTTTTCCTTCGCTAATTCCAGGGCCTCCTTCGTGTAATTGATGGCGGCAACAGCCACGTGGATTTTCATATCAGCATATTTGGGAAATACTTTTTTGAAATTCTGCATCTGTTTCAAAAAATGGTTGATCTTCGTTTTGGTGCAGTAAGTCTTAACTTCCACCGCAATCGCTTCAACCGTATCCATATAGAACAAATCAATTTCCATATTCAGGTTCAAAGCAGGATTTGCCCCTTCCATTCTACGGCAACACTGAGTAATATCAAAACCTGACTTCCGCAGGAGTTTGAATGCCGATGGCTCCATTAGTCCTTCAACGATATGCCCCGTCTGCGAAAAAAATTGCTCGGACAAATTAGCGAGTTTGCGATCAGTTTCTTTTCGAGACTGTGATATCAGCCGTTCGGTCTCTTTATGGAATGCTTCCATTCGGGCTGCCGATTCTTTCATTTGCAGGCCTGTCTCTTTTATCTGTTCAGAAACGGAGTCTATAAACGCACCCAATCTGTCCCAATCTACAGGAAGGTATGTT
The DNA here is from genome assembly GCA_002314795.1 of Bacteroidales bacterium UBA1756. Classification (GTDB taxonomy): domain Bacteria; phylum Bacteroidota; class Bacteroidia; order Bacteroidales; family WCHB1-69; genus UBA1756. Next base: position 5,743 of record DCHI01000075.1, read on the forward strand.
TTTTGTGGGGTGTTTTCCAACTTGTCCATTATATAATAGATGTTAATTTGTGGATGATACGCTTGTTTTACTTTTCAAGAATGACGGCTGCAAAGGTAATACATTATTTATTAAAACAAAGTATTAACAATAATTTTTTTTAAAAAATATTTCTCAAAAAAGGAATGTGACGTATAACAATAATGAGGATGAAATTCCGTTTAAACGAGTTGCAAAATACAGTTTGACAAAACCTTTTGAAATAATCTAAACAATGTCAGAATCTAAAATTTTCACCCCAGTTACTTTCGGACCGGTCACGTTACGCAATCGCACCATACGTTCCGCCGCATTTGAAAATATGTGTTACGGGAACAAGCCGTCACAGGACCTTTACAACTATCATACGGCCGTTGCCAAAGGCGGTATCGGTATGACCACGATTGCATACGCTGCCGTCAATCGTAGCGGCGTCTCTTTCGACGGACAGCTTTGGATGCGCGAAGAAATCATCCCTGATTTGAAGAAACTTACGGATGCCATCCACGCGGAAGGGGCAAAGGCCTCCATCCAGTTGGGACATTGCGGCAATATGACGCACCGCAGCACTTGTGGCCAAATGCCGGTTGGTGCTTCCGGTGGCTTCAATCTCTATTCGCCCACCTTCGTCCGCAAACTCACCGAGCAAGAAATTTACGGTCTCGTCAAGGATTTCGGGACCGCTGTCAATTTGGCACGCAAAGCGGGTTTTGATGCAGTGGAAATCCACGCAGGTCACGGCTACCTCATCAGCCAGTTCCTGTCGCCTTATACCAATCACCGCCGCGACAAATTCGGTGGCACGCTCGACCAAAGAATGACGTTTATGAGATTGGTTATCAATGAAGTGATGAAAGCCGCGGGTGATGATATGGCCGTTTTTGTCAAAACGAATATGTACGATGGTTTCAAAGGCGGGCTTGGCATTGACGAATGCATTGAAGTGGCGAAGGAGTTGGAACGTTTGGGAGTTCACGCATTGGTACTCACCGCCGGCTTTGTCAGTCGTGCTCCGATGGCCGTGATGCGCGGCTGTATGCCGTACAAGGCCCTTACCCATTATATGGATCCTAAAAAATTCTGGTGGCTCAAAATAGGAGTCCGGATGTTCGGTTGGCTGATGATTCCGGAAGTTCCGTTCAAGGAGGCCTATTTCTTGGAAGATGCTAAAAAATTCCGTGCTGCTTTAAAACTTCCTTTGGTGTATGTAGGCGGCTTGGTTTCTAAAACGAAAATGGAAGAGGTTCTTGACGCGGGTTTTGACGGATTGCAGATGGCTCGTGCGTTGGTACACGATACCGATTTCGTCAACAAGTTGGCGGCGGGCGAGGAACGCAGCGGCTGCAAACACTCCAACTACTGCATCGGCCGTATGTACACCTTGGAGATGAAATGCCACCATTGCGTCAACAATCTTCCTAAGAAATTACAGAAGGAGATTGACAAGCTGGAGGCGCGGTAGGAATGTTCGCGGTAGCGAACTCAAATGCGAACGCAGTGAGCAAAAATAAAAAAGGCGACCTTTTGGCCGCCTTTTTCATTTCAGGGCTTTAAAGTGAGTTGTAATTATCTAACTACGCTAACTTTCTTGGTTATAACATTGTTTCCATTAGCGATACGGACGATGTACATACCTTTTGCAAAATTGGAAGCGTCGATGGTTTGGTTAGCGGAAGCGCTTTCAATGGTGGTAATCATACGACCGTTGATGTCGAAAACGGAAATCTGAGCGTTTTCAGCATTTTCAACGTTGATAACGTCATTTGCAGGATTCGGGTAGATGTTGACTTCGCCAGCGACTACGTCGTTAACACCAACGGTACCGCGAGTAATGGTGATACAAGCTTGGTTGTTAGTAGAAACGGGGTCGGTAGCAGCGCCAACGATACGAACTTCATAGCAGAAATTGAATGTTCCTTCAATTCCGTAATCGGTCATTTCTTGTGCAGTGAAGAGTGGCTCTTGTCCACTAATGGCAGCAGATGCGCCAGCGGTAAAGGTTTGAAGTTGACTTCCCATAATGTAACTGGAGCCCAATAATTGTCCCTCGATTGTAATATCAAACATAATGGAGTCAGTGTTTGCTGGAACATCGGGGCCATTGTTTGTAAGAACGAATGCCGGATTCAGGTCATCATTCATTCCCAAGTTGAGTTCGGTAATCTGTTGTTGTTCTTCATCAACAAATCCATCAATTGCGTAATCAACAGTTTGTGCATTCAAAGCGACTACTGCAGTCATTGCTGCAAAAAAGGTAAAAATTTTCTTCATAATAAATTGGTTTTAGTTAAACATAAAATTTTACGAGCGGCAAAAATACGAAAAAAGATTCGGAAATTGTTCGCTTGCGATTATTTTTTTTATTTGGGCTCACTGCGTTCGCCATTTGTGATTTTGCTCACTGCGTTCGCCATTTGTGATTTTGCTCGCTGACGCTCGCCATTTTGTGATTTTGCTCGCTACGCTCGCATTAATAATTTGAACATTTTGAAATTATTATTGTTATTTGAATGTAAAATTTGTTTTTATGGCCACATATAAAAAGTTTGAAGAATTGTCTATTTGGCAATTATCAAGAGAGTTGTGTAAGGAAATTTATAAAATCACAAATTATGATTCCTTTTCTAAAGATTTAAGATTTGTTAGCCAGATACGAGCAGCTGGAGGCTCCATTATGGATAATATTGCTGAAGGCTTTGACAGAAGAGGAAACAAAGAATTTGTTTACTTTTTATATGTCTCTAATGGATCTTGTGGTGAGGTCCGAAGTCAATTGCACCGCGCTTTTGACTGCCACTATATTTCAGAGGATGAATACAAAACTCTTGTAAAAAAAAGTGAAGATTTATCCAATGCCATCCTTCATTTTGTTGATTATTTGAAGAAAAGCGATTTGTCGGGCTCTAAATACAAAAATGTTCGCGATAGCGAACCCAAATGCGAGCGCAGCGAGCAGAATAAAGAATGCAGGCACAAGCCTGCCTGAATGCGAGCGCAG
>DCHI01000075.1:8934-21716 GCA_002314795.1 Bacteroidales bacterium UBA1756
CAGGCGCAAGCCTGCCTGAATGCGAACGCAGTGAGCAAAATCCAAAAAAAAGCGAACGCAGTGAGCCAAAATCCAAAATAATTTCGTACTTTAGCGGCCTTATTGCGTAAAAATCAAAAAATTGATAATCAACCTATTATAAAACTTAAATCAAAACAATTATGGCATTTAAAGGAGCTTTAATCATTGACACGGAAAAGTGTAAAGGTTGTGGCGTTTGCATCACTGGATGTCCCAACAACTGCATCGCACTTTCCAAACACGTAAATGCGAAGGGTTACAATTACCTTGAGACGATTAACGAGGACGCTTGCATTGGCTGTGCCAGTTGCGCGGTCATCTGTCCTGACGGCGTCATCGAAGTCTATCGCGCCAAGGAATAACCTTACTACATTCATTAGAATCAATTTCAACAATTAAAAACTAAACATCTTCAAAATGGCAAAAGAATTAAAATTAATGAAGGGAAACCAAGCCATTGCAGAAGCCGCAATCCGCTGTGGTTGTGACGGATACTTTGGCTATCCCATCACTCCTCAAAGTGAGGTTCTCGAGCATCTGATGGCAGAAAGACCTTATTTGACTACCGGTATGGTCGTTCTTCAGGCCGAAAGTGAGTTGGCATCCATCAATATGGTTTATGCCGGAGCATCCTGCGGTAAACGCGTAATGACCTCCTCCTCATCCCCGGGTTTCTCCCTGATGCAAGAAGGTTTGTCCTACCTTGCAGGTGCAGAACTTCCCGCACTGTGTGTTAACGTCGTTCGTGGCGGCCCAGGTCTTGGTACCATCCAGCCCTCACAGTCTGACTATTTCCAGACCACAAAGGGTGGCGGTCACGGTGACTATCGTTTGATTACCCTCGCACCGGCTTCCGTACAGGAAATGTACGATTTCGTAGAACTCGGTTTCGACCTGGCATTCAAATATAGAAATCCCGTTGCCATCCTCTCCGACGGTGTTATCGGACAGGTAATGGAAAAAGTTATGGTTGACGATTACAAACCACGCTGGGACAATGAATTCATTGAAAAGAATTGCCCGTGGGCAGCTACCGGCCACCGTGCTGGCGGTCGCCACACCATCGTCACCTCCTTGGAACTCGAAGCGCTCAAGCAGGAAGCTATCAACGACAGAATCCAAGCCAAGTACAGAAAGTGCGAAGAAGAGGATGTCCGTTACGAAGCCATCCAATGCGAAGATGCAGACTACATTTTCGTTGCTTACGGTTCCGCCGCTCGTATCTGTATGAAGGCAATGGAACTTGCCCGCGCAGAAGGCATCAAGGTCGGCTTGGTCCGTCCTATCACTTTGTGGCCTTTCCCGATAAAAGCCGTTGCCGAAATCGGTGGCCGTATGAAGAAAATCCTGTGCGTAGAAATGAGCGCTGGCCAGATGATCGAAGACGTCAAGTTGGCTGTCAACTGCAACGTTCCAGTAGAACATTTCGGTCGTTACGGTGGCGTCATCCCGACTCCGGTAGAAATCGCCGACGCATTGAAAAAAATGGTCAAATAATTTAATTCATTGAAAATTATGACAAGAGAAGATATAATCAAACCTGAAAACTTAGTGTACAGACGCACGCCGGTCCTCACCGACAACGTAATGCACTATTGCCCTGGCTGCGGCCACGGCGTCGTTCACAGAATCATCGCTGAAGTCATTGAAGAAATGGGTATCCAAGACAATGTCATCGGTATTTCGCCCGTTGGCTGCTCCGTATTGGCATACAACTATTTCGACGTTGACTTCGTAGAAGCAGCTCACGGACGTGCTCCGGCGTGCGCTTCCGCTATCAAACGTCTCCGCCCCGAAACGTTCGTTTTCTCATACCAAGGCGACGGTGACTTGGCCTCCATCGGTTGCGCAGAAGTAATGCACGCTTGCAACCGTGGCGAAAACATCACGATGATTTTCATCAACAACGGTATCTACGGTATGACCGGTGGTCAGATGGCTCCTACTACCCTCGAAGGTATGGAAACCGTTACCTGTCCTTACGGCCGTGATCCCGAACTGATGGGTCACACTATGCGTTTGACCGAAATGCTGGCACAACTTCCTGGTACATATTATGTTACCCGCCAAGCCGTTTATACGCCAGCATTGGCTCGCAAATGCAAGAAAGCTATCCGCCAGGCATTTGAAAACCAAAAACTCAACAAGGGTGTTTCCTTCGTAGAAGTAACCTCCAACTGTAACTCAGGTTGGAAAATGACTCCTGTTCAGGCCAACAAGTGGATGGAAGAAAACACGTTGAAATACTTCCCGCTCGGCGATATGAAGGTAGAAGGCAAGTTCGATCCCAAGTTCATCGAACGCGTCGGCACTTTCGACCAGCCCAATGAAACCCGTTTCTCATTGAGAAGTAAATAATTAATTTTTAAAATCACAAAAGAAATGACAGAAGAAATAATTATAGCAGGCTTCGGCGGCCAAGGCGTACTCTCAATGGGTAAGATTTTGGCATACGCCGGCATTATGCAGGACAAGGAAGTCAGCTGGCTTCCCTCCTACGGCCCGGAAATGCGTGGCGGTACTTCTAACGTTACCGTTATCTTAAGCGACGAACGTATCTGTTCTCCCTATTTGAACCAGTTCGACACCGCCATCATCCTCAACCAACAATCTATGGACAAGTTTGAGTCCTCCGTCAAACCTGGTGGCCTCCTGATTTACGACCCGAACGGAATCAGCCATCACCCGACCCGCAAGGACATCAACATTTATCAAGTCGCTGCTGCTGACAAAGCCAGCGAACTCGGTATCTCCAAACTGTTCAATATGATTATCCTCGGTGGCTTCTTGGCTGTAAAACCGTTGGTAACTCCTGAAATGTTGCACAAAGGATTGGAAAAATCTCTTCCCGAACGTCACCACCACCTCATCCCCAAGAATGAGGAAGCGGTTGAAATCGGAAAAGGTTTGTTGAAACCGTATCATACTCTCTAACATATAATAGGTATGAATGAAAAACGGCAGCCGAAAGGTTGCCGTTTTTTTTTGAGGAAAAATATTCGATGTCTATTCTTACATTGGAGATATTCGCCAATGAACTTTATTTCAGTAGTGAGATTTTAGTGATATACGAATCGGCAACGGTGAACATATTTCCATCTTCTTGCATCTCTATATAGATGTCATCGCCGTCAAAGTGCCAATTTCCGATGAAATATTTGTCAATCCCTTTATTCTGGAAAAGCATCTGTTTTTCAATGCCATCGGGAGATATTTTGGCTATCCGAGTGCAGAGTCCGCTGAGCATTGCTCCCAGACCGATGCTCAAGACCATTGGTTCACCTTCCTTAATGTTGTCTGTGTAAATCAGGTAAAGGTCGTTCCCGTTTTGTTCAACGGAAAAGCTGAGGCTAATCCGAATGGGTTCGATTTTTCGGTTCGAGTAGGACTTTTGGCTTTTAACAATTTGGTAAACCTCTTGAAACTCTCCGTTCTGATCCAGTGTTTGGCATATAATGTCCTTGCAAGTGTAAGTCATATGGTCACGTCCCTGCACCTCATTTTGATATTCGCCTAACAAAACGATGGTCCCATTGTCGAGTTCGCAAGCTTTGACAGTTTCAAGGTGGCCAGATTTTGTGAGTTGGCATTCATCAGGAAAAAGGCTATAATTCTGTGTCACAATATCTCCTGAATTTCGGTCAAAAATTTGTGAATTGCAACCGCTTTTGCCTTTTTTATCGGTTAGATATTGACCGATGAAGTGTTTCCCATTTTCCAATAGTAGGAACCGGGGAAACGCAATGTATTCAAATCCATCCCAGTGGAAAGGGAGCCGATATTCTGAACCGTGGTCATTTCCTCCAACCAGTGCTATATAGTTGGCGTCAAAAGATAGCCACCTTTTCCCATAGCCACCAAATAGAATGGCTACTTCTCCATCCTCGGATAGAGTGGCTGCTTCGCACAACAAATAGGGCTCTTTTATATTGTATGGCTTGAAGTCGTAGTTGCTCACTTCGTTGCCCAAGCTGTCATATACGAAAACCTTATAGTTTGCAATTTCTTTTCGTTTGATTTTCTCTTCGATGATGATAGCGTGCATCTTGTTGCTCTTGGAGTGCAGTTGCCAGAAAAATGGATAGCGTTTGCTATTTAGATGAATCTTCTCAGGCGTTTTCACCGACGATGTTCCTTTTTTGGTAACACGGGTTGGGCAGTAGTAATAATCTCTATTCTTCTTTTTAAATATGTAAGAACAGAAGTACTCATCGCCGGCATCGAATCCTAACGCAAGTCTGTGCTCTTTAGGAAGTATCAGCTTGCGAATGGCCAATTTTTTTGATTGTTTGTCATAAGTGAGCAATGTATGGTTGTAGAATGGGTCAGTACCATATATTGGGGAGATGTAGGTGGTCATCTGCTGGCTGTCGTCGCTCACTACGAAATGCTGGTATTGCAGAGAGTTGTAGTGCGTGCTTTTACGATTAACAAAGATCGTTTCCTTAACTTCTGCTATTTGCCCGAAAACGGTAGCGCAAAACATTGCAATAATGAATGTGATAAAACTCTTTTTCATAATGTGGGATTTAATAAAAATTCTGTTCTTACTTTTTTAATACTATCCTTTGGACTTTGTGAATTCTGTTAACCTAAAGCCAAAAGGAAACGAGTTGCAAAGTTAGATATTATTTTCTCATTTCAAACAGTCTAACGATATTTTTTTGCTAAAAGAACCACCCTTTCTGCTTGTCCTTTTCACCTTTTGTTTTTGCAGAAAAAACCTTGTCTCCAGTATAAGGATCGTACCCGAGATAGTACATAGCCGTCGCGTACGTCATCGGCGTGGGCGTGAAGTCCTGCACTTGCTCAATGTGAAGGTGCTGATTCTCAGTAGCTTTATGCAATCCCTTCATATCATCGATGGTGCAGCCCGGATGAGCAGAAATGAAATAAGGAACTAATTGCTGGCGGAGTTTTTCCTGCCGGTTGATATTTTGAAATCGTTGATTGAACGTCAGAAAAGTGTCGAAATGGGGCTTTCTCATCTTGTCGAGAACCTTCGCCTCCGTATGTTCGGGCGCCACTTTCAGCCGCCCCGAAACGTGGTGCAAAATCACCTCACGAAGATATTCTGTCAGGCCGTTTTCCTTGTCGGCTCGTTCATCATTAATCAAAAGGTCGTAACGGATTCCGCTCCCAATCGTGATGCGTTTCACCCCCGCGGTTGCCGTTGCTTTCCGATACAACGCCGTCAGCGGTTTATGATTGATAATGAGGTTCTTGCAAATGCGTGGATGAATGCACGAGGGCCGTTGACAGTTTCTGCAGAGTTCACTGTTTTTTCCCTTCATCCGATACATATTGGCCGAAGGAGCCCCCAAGTCGGAAATATGCCCTTTGAAATAACTTCTTTGTGACAAATCCTTAACTTCCTGAAGAATAGACGTTTCACTTCGAGAACTGATGAAACGTCCCTGGTGGGCGGTGATGGCACAGAAGCTGCATCCACCAAAACAGCCCCGATGAATGGTGATGGAATTTTTAATCATTTCCCAAGCGGGAATGTCGCCCCGTTTCGCGTACTTCGGGTGCGGGGCATTCATCATCTTGTCCGACAGTGCGTACGAGTCCATTTCCTCCTCGGTTGCGGGCGGGTACGGCGGTTTCACCACCAAATATTTCTTGTTGTAGGGTTGTACCATCGTCCGTTGAAACATCTTGTTGGTTTCCGTTTCAAAGGCGGCGAAATTCTCCCCATAGAAACGTTTGTTGCTCAATTCTTTTTCAAAAGGATGAAGAAACAACGTTTCTTCTTTTTTACAATAATCATTTAAATTATTGGTAATGAATGCAATTTGAGAACATTCGTTGAGATGTTCACGCCAATTTTCATACTGAAACATTTTTACCAAGTCGGTCATCGGGCGTTCTGCCATTCCATAGACCAATATGTCGGCGGGGCAATCCATCAGGATGGACGGTTTAAGGGAATCGCTCCAATAATCGTAGTGGGAAAGGCGGCGCAAGGATGCTTCAATGCCGCCGATGACGATGGGTGTATCGGGGAAAAGTTTTCGTAACCACTTGGTATAGATGATGGTAGCATAATCCGGACGGAAGCCGTGCTGACCTCCGGGGGTGTAGGCGTCATCGTGACGGAGCCGTTTGGTGGAAGTGTAGTGGTTGACCATCGAATCCATATTGCCGGCGGTGACACCGAAGAAGAGGCGCGGTTTTCCTAATTTGGCGAAGTCGCGTCCGTCGTCCTGCCAGTTGGGTTGAGGGACGATGGCCACGCGCAGCCCCATCTGCTCCAACCAGCGTCCGATGACGGCCGGTCCGAACGACGGGTGGTCGACGTAAGCGTCGCCGCTGATGATGATGACGTCGAGGTAGTTCCAACCGAGGGCATCCACCTCTTTTTTAGTCGTGGGGAGAAAATGATCCATCTGGTTTACATTTAGGCGGCAAAAATACGGCTTTTGCTCAAAATGAAGTAGGGTAACCTTTTCCACTTTTCAGCAAAAAGCGTACTTTTGCCCTCCCAAAAAACAGAGCCAAGTGGTCACGCTTTTCCAACTTTTCTGGTCCTTCTTCAAAATCGGAACCTTCACGATAGGAGGCGGTTACGCAATGATTCCGCTGATGGAGAAAGAAATTGTTGACCGGCACCGGTGGCTCGACAAAGAGGAATTTTTAGACATTCTGTCCGTTTCACAAGCAATGCCCGGAATTTTTGCCGCCAATATGGCCACATACGTAGGCAAGCGCCTCCGCGGCTGGCAGGGAGCCGTCGTCTCCGTGATTGGCAACGTGTTGGTTCCCATTATTTTAATATTGCTATTGGCAATTTTTTTTCAAACTTTTCGTGAAAATCGGTTGGTAGAAAGTATCTTTATGGGCATTCGTCCCGTGGTCGTGGCACTGATTGCTGCCCCCGTTTTTTCGATGGCGAAAACGGCCAAGGTTTCGAAAACCAACTTCTGGATTCCGTTGTTGGCAGCGGCGCTGATTTGGGTTTTAGGAATCTCTCCAATCATTGTCATTTTTTTGGCGGCATTAGGCGGTTTCATTTATGGTAGATGCCGGAAAGGAGCGGAGCAATGATTTTCTGGCAACTTTTTTACACTTTTTGCAAGATTGGAATTTTCAATTTTGGGGGCGGTTATGCAATGATTGCCCTGATTCAGAACGAGGTGGTTTTCCATCACGGATGGATGACGGCGCAGGAGTTTACGGATATGGTGGCGGTCAGTCAGCTCACGCCGGGGCCGGTAGGAATCAATGTGGCGACGTACGCGGGCTACACGGCGGTGGTGAATGCGGGCTTTGCGCCGTGGTTAGGCGTTGTGGGTGCATTTGTCGCTTCCTTTGCCGTGGTGCTGCTTCCGTTTTTGGTACTTTTGGCAGTCAGTGAGTATTTGCACCGACAGAAAGCAAATCCTATGATAATCAGTATTTTGTCGTTTCTTCGGTTAGCGATTGTCGGGGTCATAGCGGCGGCGGCGTTGCAGTTGGTTACGCCCGAATCGTTTGGAACTCTTTCGCAAAATCCCTTCCAGGTTGTATGCAGTTGCGTTCTTTTTCTGTGCGCGTTTCTCGTATCGTACCGCTACAAAACCAGTCCGATTCTACTGATAGTGGTCAGTGGCTTGTTAGGATTTCTGCTCTATTTTTAACCATTGTTATATAGAAAAACGGAATTATCCCTTTCCGTCTTGTAGGCAATATATGCTACTCGCAGAAAAAGCGTTAACTTTTTCCTATTTTCCGCATATTTTTTAGGTGAAAATTGCGTAGCGGTAGAACGCACTTCCTTTTAGATAAACCGCTCTCGCTTGAAAAAGCAAGCAAGCTTTCTTTTTGCTCGCTTACTCGCGGTTTTGGTTCGTTTTCTTTATTTTTTATTGGCCAATAATTCGGTGATTTTATGTATCTTTGCTGCACCGATTTTATAAAAAACGGACAACTTCCCCCAGATTAAAAAAAATCTATTTACGAAAGTATTATCAATCATCAAAAATAATATGAAAATCAAAAATTCCCTTTACTGGCAAAAAATTACCGATGGTCTGAAGAACGTTTTTAGCCAGTCGCCCATCGAATGTACTTTATTCTGCTTGGCGGCAATCTTTCTTGTTATTAATGTGTATGTCACCGATGGAGGTGCTTTCGATGATCACCTATTGGTGCATTGGGCACTGTGGATGATACCTTTCGCTTTGTTTTCCTACGTCATTAATCATTTGCTGAAAGACAAGTACCGCTGGATTTATAATCTCCTGATTCCGGCTGCTGTTCTCGTTTTTTTTGTGGTGGTTAGCATTCTGATGAAAACCTTATTCTTCAATGAAATTGTCTATTACGGCGTGCTGATCCTTTCGGTGCTGGCCGTGCTGTTGAGCAATGGAGAGTGCGATAACACATCCGTTTTTATGGATGCGTGCCAGAAATTAATTGCTCAGTTGATGGCTATGGCTATATCTTTGATTATTTATCTGTTATGTTTAGCAATACTGGCATCTATTGACTATCTCTTTGAAGCTAATTTTTCCAATGGCTACGAGGTTTTGACCATCATTTCGTGGGTGGCCATTGCGCCCATTTTGTTTTTCGCCCTCGACGGTACATTTTCTGCCGACCGCCTTTTTCAGCGCAAGCTGATTAAAATTATTTACAACTATATTTTGTCTCCGGCAGCATTTTTATATTTGCTGTTTTTATATGTTTATATCATTAAAGTGTTGTTTATAGGAGAATTACCTCACGGAGAAATTACTTACATCGTTTCGGCATTTATGGCCTTTGCCTTCATCTGTCATCTTTTCAATGATGCTTTGTCGATACCGGTGGTGAGCAAATTCTATCATTATTTGCACATTGGTGTACTTCCGCCTTTGGTTTTGGCGTGGCTGGGCGCTGTGAAACGCATCAGTGCATACGGATTTACCGAATGGCGTATTTTTATGCTCGCGATGCTGATACTGCTGAGCATTTATGTGCTGACTCTTTTCTTCAGAAAATTCAAATTTCATCTTTCTTTAGCCGTAGCCATTGCTGCTTTGATGTGTGCGTTGTTGACATTGATTAAACCTATCAATATCAGAAATTTAGCTATTGATTCAATACAAAATAGATGTGAAAGAATGATAGAAACTTATCATCTTTTGGATGAAGATTGTGTGAATATGGGCAATTGCAGTGCTATGGATCCTACTGATAGGGCTGAATTGCGGAATTTGCTGTGGAATTTGCAGTACCGCACAGACTTGAATCCTTCTATGTCTGATTTGGAAGACGTTCTTGATGATATGGCTTATTCAGATAATGAAAATACTTCTTCCGATAGGTATTTCCAAAATCATTATACCACTCTTGACATTGCGGAATATAAAAAGATGATTTGGGTGCGGAGTTCCAGCAATTATGATTCTGATGTGGTCATAGAATTTCTTAATGGTTCAATCCAACCTGTCAAGATTAAGTTTTCTGACGTGGATGATCATATTCATTCCATTGTGGGGGATACGATTCCCAATAAATTGCCTGCCGAAGCCTTTGTCTATCGTTTTGATAATAAGGCGGTTGTTTTCAAACATTACGAAATCAAGAATAACCATCTTGTTACAGGATACATACAGGATGTGATACTGGAGAAGTAAGAAAATTGTTTTGCATTTTTGCAGCAGTAAACTTAATTTTTAACCCGAAAAGTTGCATTTGTAACTTGAATTCAGCACATATTGCCGCTTTTTTGCTCATCCATACAGTTCTTGGGAAAAAGGAGGCATTGAAAACCAAAACAAGTTCATCAGACAATTTATCCCAAAAGGCTCAGATTTTGGACGGCTTACAGATGTAAACATACGTGATATACAATTCGAAATTAGCAGGAGACCAAGAGAAAAATTAAACTTTTCTACGCCAAAAGACGAATTTTGCAAACGTTTATAGTATTTTTGCACTTGTTAGTTGAATCTACGAGTTTGTAAAAGTTGTATCTTTGCCGCCTTGTTTTGAAACTATGCGGCGGCTTGTAATCTTCATATCCATAGTGCTTTGCAGTTTTGCTCTTTGGGCGACGCACCAGCGTGCCGGGGAAATCACGTACGAGCACGTGAGCGGCCTTACGTACCGGATTACCATCCTTACCTACACTTATACGCCCAGCGCCGCCGACCGTCCCCAATTGGATCTCGTCTGGGGTGACGGAACCACTTCCACGGTTGACCGTACTTCGCGCGTGAATTTAGATAACGATATTACTCGTAATATGTATGTTACCGAACATACGTTCCCTTCGACCGGCACCTACCACATCACGCTCGAAGACCCCAATCGAAACGACGGAATTGTCAATATTCCGAACTCGGTGGCCGTGCCGTTTTTTTTGGAAACCATTCTGATAATCAATCCGTTCGTCGGCGCCAATTCCTCCCCGCGGTTGCTGAATCCGCCGATTGACAACGGCTGTGTCGGTTATACCTATTACCATAACCCCGGTGCCTACGATAGCGACGGCGACAGTTTGAGCTACAGCTTGATAACGTGTCGCGGTTACGATGGTGAGGATATTCCGGGCTACGCGCTTCCGAGTGCCTCCCACTCCATCTCCATCCATCCCGAAACGGGGGATTTGATTTGGGACGCTCCGACAATGCAAGGAGAGTACAATGTGGCTATTCTGATCAAAGAATGGCGGAATGGCGTTTGTATCGGTTCCGTGGTGCGTGATATGCAAATCACCATTCTGAGTTGTTCCAACGTTCCTCCCGTCATCACGACGATTGACGACACGTGCATTATGGCCGGTGATGTTTTGGCTTTTGATGTCGTCGCAACGGACGCCAACTCCACTTCGGTCGGAGTGAGTGCGACCGGCGGCGTTTTCAATCTTGCCAACTCGCACGCTACCTTTGCTCCCGCGCAAAGCCCCCCGCCCGCAATCGGTTATTTTTATTGGGAAACCAACTGCGGACACGTGCGCCGCGCTGCGTATAGTGCCCTTTTCAAAGCAACCGACAACGGCCCCCAGGTCAATTTGACGGCCTATAAAACGGTGAATATCACTGTGGTAGCACCCAAACCGGAAAACTTGACCGCCACGCCTGTCGGCAATACGGTTTTTCTGTCGTGGGATGTACATACTTGCAGCAATGTGAAAGGGTATCGCCTCTATCGCCGCACGGGCAGTTACGTTTTTGAACCGGACCATTGTGAAACGGGCTTACCTGTGTATGCGGGCTACCAGTTGATAGGGACGACGCATTCGCTCACCGACACGTCGTGGGTGGATGACGGTTCCGTTCTCCCGATTTATCACGGAAATGAGTACTGTTATCGCGTCGTGGCCTTCTTTGCAGACGGGGCGGAGAGTTACGTCTCCGACGAAGTCTGCACCGTGCTTCACAACGACGTGCCCCGCCTGACCAATGTGGATGTGCTGACCACCGATACCGCCGCAGGTTCCATTGAGTTGCGTTGGCTCCGTCCGTCCGAGTTGGATACCTTGCAATTTCCTGGCCCGCAGTACGAATACCAGATTTATCGGGCTACCGGGACGCCTTCGTCCGAGTACGAACTGATTCACGTCAATACCTCACTTTTTGATACGACTTTTTCTGATAATTCATTAAATACAAGAGATTTACAATATTACTATCAGATTGTGTTAAGGGCAGAAGTCAATGGCGAGATGGTAGAAGTAGGTGCTTCGGACGCGGCTTCGTCCGTGCGATTGGAAATCACGGAATTGGACTGTGCCCTTCGTCTCGAGTGGAGTGAGCAGGTTCCGTGGACCAATACGGAATATGTCGTTTATCGGTTGGATGAAAACTCCCATCTGTTTGACTCATTGGCTACAACGAGTGAACAGTCCTATTTGGATGCCCCTTTGGAAAATGGCAGAAGTTATTGTTACTATGTGAAATCGGTTGGCGGGTATTTTGCACCTGACACGTTAGGCCCGTTCTACAACCGTTCGGAAGAAGTTTGCGCTGTTCCTGCCGATATAACGCCGCCGGAAGTTCCCGCCATCACCATTACAACAGACTGTGAAACCGTTGACTTCGATTGGACGTTTTCCAATGACTCCGCTCATTTCGATATAGCAAAATATTACATACACTACCGTCAAACGTATGATGCTCCTTTTACCGTTATCGATTCGTTTGAAATGGAAGAATCCTGTTACCCAAGTAGTTGCCATTACACTTTGACGGGGCTTCCGTACATAACGGGCTGTTTTGCGCTTTCGTCGGTTGACACGGCGGGCAACTATGCTTCCCCAACTCCGGAAACGTGTTTTGATGTGGATGTCTGTTCTTCGTACCGTCTGCCGAACATCATCACGCCCAACGGAGACGGGAAAAACGATGAGTTAGTGCCTTTCCCATACGAAAACGTACAAGGCGTTGATTTCTATTTGTATAACCGTTGGGGCCGCCTCGTATATAAAACCGATGACATTGACATTCATTGGGACGGGAAGGATATGGTTACGCATCAGCCCTCGTCCGACGGAACTTACTATTACGTTTGCAAGGTTTATTTGTACGCGCTCAGTGGCATTGTTTCCATCGAGTTGCACGGCACGGTGACGGTCATTCGATAGGGTATATCAGGTTTGCAACTTAAGGATATTGTTGAAATCTCCGCCGAAACCACTCTTCCATAATAGGGTCGGCAAAGAAAATGCCATCTTCGGAAATTTCTATCAACTCAGCATTTTCATAATCGTTTTATAATTAGTTTGTTGCAAGTTACACAACATTGTGTGATACAAATCAATTGAAAAAATACAATTATTTCTACTCAAA
>DCHI01000057.1:0-17324 GCA_002314795.1 Bacteroidales bacterium UBA1756
ACGAGGGCAGATGGAGAAAGTTGGGATAAATAAAGGTTGTCTTTCGCGGTTTTCCTGTAAATCGATTTCCAATTTTTCTGTCATAATTACAAGCCGAAAAGAATTAAATCCTCAAAAAGTATAATTTTCGGATTAGAGTGATTTGTAGGGTAGGGAGGCAGATTAGTTGACTCCTATGAAATCGCTGAGCGGACGAATTTTTGCGCGATAGGTATTCAAACGTTGTGACAGATTAATTTTAGAATCAATTTGCAATTCGTTCAAATTGTCAAAATGTAGCACAATGTAATAGGGCGCGTGTTCTGGGTGAAATCCATTTTGTTCAAGTGTTTCTCGTGTCCAAATTTGAAAAGTTCCTTTTTGGGTTAGCGGAAAAATCTGAATGTCTTTTCCCCCGCTATGGAGCAGAACATATTGCATTCTTTCAAAACCTGGTGTGATTTGCAAAGATCCTTTGGTGTCTCCAGCTCGAAGATAGCAGATTCCTTTTTCAATCATCAATTTTTTTGTGTCTTGTTTTGTGTGATTGACCAGGACCATTGTCTCGGATGGATTCTCTTTCATCTTTCTCAAAATCTTTTCGGCCATAGCGGGGTCTTCAATTTCATTCCTGCGGCGTAATCCTATATTGAGATAGTCTTGGCATTGGTCAATACCAATGAAATTTCGTCCTAACAAGTTGGCTGCGATACCAGTAGTACAGGAACCTGCGAATGGGTCAAGGATGGTGTCTCCTTCATTGGAAGATGCTAAAATGATGCGATAAAGCAAGCGCAATGGTTTTTGTGTTGGATGCTTTCCGCAAGATTTTTCCCACAAACCAACGGCAGGCATTTTCCAAACATCGGTCATCTGTTTGTTCCCGTTAAGTTGTTTCATAGTATCATAATTGAACACGTGGGGTACTTTTTCAGATTTTCTTGCCCAAATGATGAGTTCCGTTGAAAAAGTAAAATAGCGGCAGCTGATGTTCGGAGCAGGATCACTTTTTTGCCAAGTAATATAATTGAGTATTTTGTAGCCCAATTCTTTCAAGCAGCGTTGAACCACAAAAATATTGTGATAAGTACCACTTATCCAAATTGCTCCATCGTTTTTCAATTTTGAATGGCAGATCGTAAGCCATTCTTTATTGAAACTATACATATGTTCTGGTGTTCCGCCTTTGTCCCAGTCCCCTTTATCTACGCAAACCATTCTGCCATTTTTGCAACTGATGCCACCATTACTTAAAAAATAAGGGGGATCAGCAAAAATCATATCAATAGAATTATCAGGCAGCGTTTGCAAAAGTTGCGTGCTGTCACCGTGAAGAAGGGTAAAAGAGAAGTGTTCGGTTTCCATTAATGGGTATTATAGTATTCGTTTATCCCGTCATAATAACCTTTGGCGAAAGCTGCATGAGGGCTTTTGTGTCTTTGATTTTGAGCTTGACTCTCCTCTAAATCATTAATAATCTCGTGAATGTTGAAGTCGTCCTCCCCATTTACTCCCCTACGAAATCCTTCTTCGTATGCGCATGCAGCACACTTGTGTCTTCCGATTCCGCCTTGATCAATTGGAAGTTCCGACATAATTTCTTGAATTCTTTTATGATCTATTGAACATGCCATAATTAATGTTTTTTAAATATTATTAATAAAATCCTTAATATTGGTCAGATTATACACGCTCGGGATAGTATTATAAGCTTCTTGCAACTTATTACGAGCACTATGCCATCCAATACCATCAGTAATCCATACAAATTCAAAGCCATTAACACTATTTACTTTAGGGGCAATATCTGTGTACGAACGTGCTACTTCATTGAGTTTCGAGCCGCCTCCCGAATAAAAATTCACTTCAATAAGGTATATTTTATTCTCGGTTTGAACAACAAAGTCAAAAACCTTTTGATCCGCACCAAGAACTTTTGCGATGGCAGGAAATTCATTACTTGATACTTGTGTCTGATATGTTATCCCCGCTTTTGTGAACAATTTCCCGACTAATTGTTCGGTAATATCGCCACTTCGATTTTTACGTGCATTGGTATCTAAGCCAGTCTCTACTCCGAAGACATAATCTACCAAATCTTTTATTTCTGGTTTTTGGAAAACCTTGTCCAATCCTGTCCCCGTAAGAAATTCCATCACACCATCTACACTTTCAAAAAGCGTGTGAATCATACGAAATTGCCCGTTTTCATCAAAGAACATTTTATTGTCCTTCTTGCGAGTGGCGATCAAGATGTCCATAACTTCAAAAACTTGCGAATCACGTCTCCACAAAGCTTCAACGGCGCTTCGCAGATCTTCTTTCCCGAGCAAATAGTTGAGCATATTTAAACTTATAGCAATGTCTGCAACATTTCGTGAAATCTTTTGAAAATCACAATAGAAGTCGAGTGTTGCATTCGTTTCTCTAAGTTGAGACATAAATATTCCAAACTGTTGGTCGGTATGAGTTGCCATATTTATTATTGTTTTTTAGTAATTACGGACAAGAATTTCTGTAAGCTTACCACGTTTTTGAGGATTTGCATTGATCGCTCGCGAGGCCAATACTCGTTCTATTTGATAGCGCAGATATAGGTCGTCAAAAAAATTATCCTGACAATCGGAATTGCTAAGCATAAAATGGAAGCCAGCTTCTTGAACTCTATCGCAAAATTTTTTTAAACGTCTTTGTTCTACATCATTGAATGCTTCTTTATTGTAATCATTGAAACTACTTGTTGCACTTAGA
This sequence comes from Bacteroidales bacterium UBA1756, assembly GCA_002314795.1. Taxonomy (GTDB): domain Bacteria; phylum Bacteroidota; class Bacteroidia; order Bacteroidales; family WCHB1-69; genus UBA1756. Next base: position 2,731 of record DCHI01000057.1, read on the forward strand.
GGCCTGTATGGTGGATCAAAATAGAAAAGAGTATTATCTACTGCTTTATCAAAAGTAAGCTGATAATCACCTGTTAAGATTTCCACATTCTGTAACAGTTCACTATCCGCATATATGGTATTGGGGTCGCATATCGTCGGGGTCGCATATCTCCCAAAAGGAACATTGAATGCGCCTGATTTGTTCACCCGATATAAGCCATTGAAACAAGTCCTATTCAAAAAGAAAAATAAAGTGGTATTATGAACTAAATCCAGGCCTTCAGTGTTAAATGTTGTACGCTGCTGTAAGTAGAAAGCTCTTTTACTTTCTTCGTTTTTTAGCGCATAATATTCTGCTTGAATTTCTTTTAGTGATGCGACTAAATCATCTGGACGTGTTTTTACGACCTCATAACACTGTGTCAGATTCTTATTAATGTCGTTGATGATAGCTGTCTTAATATTGGGATGTGTCTGAATCATATGGAAAAGCATAGCTCCTCCGCCCACAAAGGGTTCAATGTAAGTGACATTCTCCCATTTATCAAAGTCAGCTGGAAGCAAAGCTTCGAGTTGTTCAATGAGTTGGCCTTTTCCTCCAACCCATTTGATAAATGGTTTCGCTTTAGACATTTAGGTGTTGTTTTTCTAAGTTTGAAAAGTTTTTTCTTCCCCCTCAAAGAGAGGCTGCAAAAATACTATTTTAGAACGTTAGAGGAATTTTGAAATCGGTTTTTACTAAAAATATTTTTAAAACATAGATTGAAACGTTATATTGTATTGATTTGTATTTGTTTATAAAAAACGAGGACTCAAATCGAATCTCTATTGCTGCCGTGGTATGTGGCTTTCCACCTCACCTCAACTTTATAAACTTTACAAACCTTACAAACTTTACAAACTTATTAAACTAAATCGTACTTTTGCCGCTTTGTTTCAAGAGAACAATATCTTGAAAATATAATAGTAATTTATTATCAATCAATATATTATAGGAGGAGTTAGTATCCGTTTCCGAACAATGAATCTCCAAAATATTCTCACTTTTTTCCAGAACATTTTTTCTTTTGACGAGGCCTACCCACTCCTTTTTACCCAGTTCTATTTCTGGGCCTTTTTCGCCATCGTCTTCGCCTTTTTCGCTTTACTAAAAAATAAAACCCTTCTCCGTAATACTTATCTTTTCTTTGTCAGTCTCTTTTTCTATTATAAAACTTCCGGCTCTTTCGTTATCATCCTCATCCTCATTACGTTGTTGGGATTCCTCCTCGCCCGCCGAATGGGGAAGACGCAGCGTACCGGCACCCGCAAGTTTTTGCTGATTTCCGGTGTCGTCATCAACCTGTTTGTCCTTTTCTATTTCAAATACGCCTACTTCTTTGTGGATGCCGTCAACACGCTGTGCCATACGCAGTTCCACGTTGTCAACTATTTCGCCGTGTGGGTCAACGACCTCACATCATCTACCCGTTTCGATGTCGGGAAAATCTTGCTCCCCGTCGGTATCTCGTTCTATATTTTCCAAAGTATCAGTTACTTGGTAGATGTCTATCGCCGACAGGTTGAACCCATCACCAACGTTTTGAACTTCGGGTTTTATGTCAGTTTCTTCCCGGGCTTGGTCGCCGGACCGATTATCCGTGCCAACCAGTTTGTGCCGCAACTGTACCGCAAGTACTTCCTTTCCCGTCGGCAGTTCGGAATTGCACTTTTCTGGATTCTCAATGGTTTGGCCAAAAAAATCATTATGAGTGACTACCTCGCGGTCAATTTCGTGGACCGTGTCTTCGATAATCCCGTCCTGTTCACTCCCTTTGAAAATCTGTCTGCCCTTTTCATCTACTCTTTGCAAGTCTATGCCGATTTTTCCGGTTACACCGACATTGCCATCGGTGTGGCTATGCTGATGGGTTTCTATCTGCCTCAAAACTTCAATTCTCCGTACAAAGCCACCAACGCGGGCAATTTCTGGAAACGCTGGCACATTTCCCTTTCCAATTGGTTGAAAGATTACTTGTACATTCCTCTCGGTGGAAATCGTAAAGCTACCGTCGCCACTTATCTCATCATTGCGTTTCTTGCTTTGGTAGCCGTCCTCGTTTCCGGCAGCATTGTTTTGGCCTACATTTTGGCTATTATTGCCGTCATCCTCATTCTTGTCGCCCTCATCTTTCCCAATGCCCGAAAGACGATTTCTACCAATGTCAACAATATGGATACGATGCTGCTTGGTGGTTTTTGGCACGGCGCCAGTTGGAATTTCATCATCTGGGGCGGTCTCAACGGATTGGGCATACTCGTTTACAAATTCTGGAAAAGTCTGAAATACTATTGGCGTACGCTTGCGGCGTTCGTCCCGTTCGCGGCTTGTATCATCATCAGTCGGCTCGCGCCCGCGCCCATTTGGAACATCGGTTGCGTCTGGACCGGCGCTATCTTCGTTGGCACATTGATCAAGCACCTTTACACGTTGCTCGCTCCAAATCGGAACATTCCGTGGTTGGACCGCACGTGGGGAATCCTCCAGACTTTCGTCTTCATTTCGTTCACCCGTCTTTTCTTCCGTTCGGGTTCCAACTTGGATCCGGCGGTAGCCAATCAGACTGCTTGGAACACGGCGAAGGCGATGGTGGGGCAGATTGGTTCCGCTTGGGACGCTTCCCTTATTCCCGACATTCTTTTCACCTATCGTTATGTGTTTCTGATGTTTGTAGCGGGAATGATTATTCACTGGATTCCGGAAAGATGGAAACGTTGGTACCGTTATCGGTTTGCCACGCTTCCCATTTGGCTGTTGCTGCTTGTAGTAGTGGTGTCCGTCTTCGTGCTATATCAGTTCGTTACAGCTGATTTACAACCATTTATCTATTTTCAATTTTAGAAATATTTTCTTTTTTTTTTGGGCGTTTCGGGCTGACGCACCGACGTTTCGGGAAACGTCTCTCCAGATATTCATCTAAAAATAGATTCGGTCGGCTTTGTTGGCAGGGTCTAAAGAAAAGACATCGTTTTCAGACACGCGAATGACGAAAAGCCCTTTTTCGGCGGCATATACGTCGGCGCCGCGGTTGTAGTTGATGGCGGCGATGGCGGCATACACATTCGTGTCTGCATATTTCGGGAACACCTCCTTGAAATGGGTCATCTGCTCCAAAAAGTGGTCGATGTCTTCCTTCTCGCACTTGATTTTGACCTCTACGGCAATTGCCTCCGTTGTATCGTGATAGAAGAGATCCACCTCCATCCGTCGGTTTGTTGTCTTGTTTGTTGCTTTCATCTCTTTCCAACAGCCCACGATATCGAAATCCAAGTCTTTGAAAAGGTTCAGTGCGGAAGGCTCCATCAGACCTTCAACGATATGCCCGCTCTGTGAAAGGAAACGGGTAGTGACCTCCTTAATTTGTTTCCTCATCTCGGTTTCCATTCTCTCCTGTCTCAAAGCATTTCCCTTAATCAGTTGGTCTGTTTCTTGTAAGCGGCGGTCTGTCTCCTGCATTTGACGGTCAATCTCCTGTATGCGTCGATTATTTTCTTCAATGCGGCACTTCGTCTCTTTTCGATAAGATTTCATCTGCTCTTTAAACTCTTTACGGGATTTTTGAATAAGGCGTTCGGCCTTTTTTAGGCGGCGGTCCGTTTCCTTCATTTGAAGGTCTGTTTCTTTCATTCGTCGGTCCGTTTCTTTCATTCGTCGGTCCGTTTCTTTCATCTGTTGGCTCGTTTCTTTTATTTGACGGTCTGTTTCCTTCATCTGTTCGGTTACAGATGCAATAAAGGCTCCCAATTGTTCCCAGTTGAACGAACTCGACGGCTGTGGCGATGAGGGTATAGTATTTTCCATCGTTAATCAGTTTGTTAACAATAAATTATTTGGTATTAATATTCCTTTGAAATCGGCGGCAAAGATAATACATTTCTACCGAAATAAACAATGGGAAATGATATTTTTTTGAAAATTTTATGAAAACTATATTCCGTTGTACGAAAAGCGCTCTATACGGAATAGAATGCAAAAAAGAAACCCCGCCTCTTGTGAAGGCAGGGAATCTTCGGTCATTATGAAAACAAAATTACAGGTTGTTGATTTTTTTCATCAAGCCTGATTTGAGGTTGGCGGCTTTGTTCTTGTGAATAATGCCTTTCTTAGCCAATTTGTCAATCAAGGAAACAACGCTCGGAAGTTTCGCTGTTGCTTCGGCTTTGCCATTCATTAATCTGATGTCTCTTAAAGCGTTGCGCATCGTTTTTGCATAGTAACGATTCGCAAGTCTTTTACTGTTGTTTGCTCTAATTCTTTTGATAGACGACTTATGATTTGCCATTTCTCTAAGGTTTCTTTATATTTTTACTTTCTAAATTTTCAGTCGGCAAAAGTACAACTTTTTTTGATTGATAATAAGGTGTTGAAAAAAAATGTCAAAAAAAATATTGGGCTTCATTTTGCCCGCTAAAAAATTGTAATTTTGCGCTCGTTTAATTCGTAGGGTCAACTTGGGCGATTACGGAAATTTTTTTCCAAAAAGGCAACAAAAGTGATTTATTTCTACAAACATAGCGAAATCAATAAGGAAAAGTGGAATCGATGCGTAAAGCAGTCAGTTGCGTCAACCATTTTTGTTGATTTCGACTTTTTGGAAATTGCCTGTCCCGAGTGGTGCGCGCTCGTCCGGGACGACTACGACGCCGTGATGCCGCTCCCGTGGCGTTCCAAGTGCGGAATCGATTACGTCTATTCACCCGCTTTTTATTTCCGTCTCGGAATCTTTTCCCCTTCCACTTTGTCGGCCGACCAGGTGGCGGAGTTCGTGGCACACATCCCGTCTCGTTTTGTACAGGTTGATCTGAACCTGAATGAAAGAAACTCCGATTCTCAAATTCGGGGGAAAGTGGATTCTCAAATCTCTCACGAATTGAACCTCAATGCTTCGTACGAAACGCTTTTTCAGCAGTTTAGTCGAAGCCACAAACACAACATCAAAGTGGCTCGAAAGGCATTGTTGGTTTTGGACAGATCCATCTGCGTCGAAGATGTGATTTCTCTTTTTAGAAATAACCGTGGTAAAGATAAACATATTAAAATTAGTGATCTTGACTACGGTTTTTTTTTGCAAATGACCGAATTCGCCGCGCATCGTGACCTCCTCGAATGTTGGGGCGTGCGTGATACTGACGGCTTTTTGTTAGCTGGCGCCTGTTTTCTCCGTGACGAAAAGCACCTTTGGTTTTGGTTCTCCGGACGCGATGAATCTCGCTCGGAAAGTCGTGCTATGTTCTTCCTTTTGGACGAGTACATCCGTACCCATTCCGCGTCTCCTTTCGTTTTGGGACTGAGCGGTTCAAAAAATGAGAATGTGTCCCAACTTTATCGTGGCTTCGGGGCGCAGCGCTATACCTACCCGATGCTCCATTTTTCTAACAACGCTATTGCCGCTTTACCAGTTCGTATCTATAAGTTTTTGAAAGAAATTATTAAATAAATATTGTTACTATGAAAGAAATTAGAAATTTAGGTTTGGAGAACACCATCTTCAATCAGTACATTGCAGAACTTCGTAGCGAAGTCATCCAGAAAGATCCGATGCGTTTTCGTCGCAATTTGGAACGTATTGGTGAAATTTTCGCTTACGAGATTAGCAAAACCTTTCATTATCACGCAGTTGACGTAAAAACTCCTCTGGGTGTGAAATCAATGAATCTGATGGACGAACAACCGATTCTCGCTACCATTCTTCGTGCGGGGCTTCCGTTGCATCAGGGAATGCTGAACGTGTTTGACCACGCGGACAATGCGTTTATTTCCGCCTTCCGCAAGCATTATGACGACGGCTCTTTCGATATTCAAATCGGGTATATGTCATCTCCGGAAATGAAAGACCGCATCCTTATCCTCGCAGACCCGATGTTGGCCAGCGGACAATCTATGATTTGTGCTTACAATGAAATATTAGCACAAGGGAAACCCAAGTATATCCATATTGTTTCGGTTATTGCCAGCACACAAGGTGTTCAGTATCTGAAGGACAACCTTCCGGATGTGGACTGTACCATCTGGTTAGGTGCTGTGGATGACGAGCTTACGGCCCAATCTTACATCGTCCCGGGCTTGGGCGATGCCGGCGACCTCGCCTTCGGATGCAAAACCGATTCGATTATCTAATCAGATTGAACGGTTATAACAAGAAAGCGACTTCTTCCCAAGTCGCTTTCTTGTTTTCAATATCTTACTTCCTACTTCCTACTTCCTACTTCTTACTTCTTACTTCTTACTTCTTACTTCTTACTTCCTACTTCCTACTTCCTACTTCCTACTTCACACATCTCGTACTCGCCTTCGTTCCGTTTGAACCAGGTCATTTGGCGTTTGGCGTAGCGACGGGTGTGCGTCTTGATGTCGGTGACGGCCTGCTCCAATGAGAGTTTTCCGTCCAAGTAGTCAAACAGCTCTTTGTAGCCGACGGTGTTCAGTGAGTTGAGGTGTTTTTGGGAATAAAGACTTTTCACTTCGTCCAAAAGGCCGTCCGTCATCATTTGATCGACGCGGCGGTTGATACGGTCAAAGAGAATATCGCGTGGCCGTGTCAGACAGATTTTGATGATGTCGAAATCGCGTTTCCGGTGGGTGTTCCGTAAAAAATCGGAGTAGGGTTGTCCCATTTGGAGGGAGACTTCCACCGCGCGAATCATCCGTTTGTGGTCCGCCAGGTTGCAGCGGTCGTAGTAGGCCGGATCCACGCGCCGCAGTTCCGTCCGAAGCGCTTCGATGCCGTCATTCAGGTACAGATTGTTGACAAATTGCCGAAGTTCTTCGTCCGGGTCCGGCAGTTCGTCAATGCCGTTGCAGACGGCATCGATGTACAGCCCGGAGCCGCCCGTCATCACGACGACGGGATTTTTTGCAAACAAAGAGGGGAGTAGTTGCAGCACGTCCTGTTCGAAACGGGAAACGCTGTAATAATCGTGGATGGAAAGGTTGCCCACAAAGTAGTGTGGAACGGCGGCGAGTTCGTCGGGCGTCGGGGCAGCTGTCCCGATTTTCATCTCCCTATAAAACTGACGCGAATCTGCCGAAATAACGACAGATTCGCAGTCTATGGCCGTTTGGATGGCGAATTGCGTTTTGCCGACGGCGGTCGGTCCGGCAATCACCACCAACGTGGGTTTACTAATATTCTTTAAGTTCATCAAATCCGTTGAGGTCGAGGTCGTCATAGCCGTCATCAAAACCGGTGCCGAGGTCATCATCTTCCTCCAAATCCAAATCTTCCACGTAGTTGTCGTCGGGATTGGGCAGACGGAAGTTGCGGTTGTCCTTTGGCATTTCCTTCACTTTGTTTGTACAACGCGGATAGGTGACACCTTTTTCCTCCGGCTGAATCTTCAGCAATTCAATGTAAAAAACTTTCGGGCAAAGGAAATCGTACTCATACATTATATGTTGGTGCGGATCCGTGATGAAATCTTTCAGCAGGGAATCTTTCATCACAAACATAGGCAGCCGTGAGCGAAGAGCGAACTCGTCGTTTTCGTCGTATTCCGGTTCTTCTTTGACTTCGTCGTCGCACATATCCATCAGAGAAATCTCTTTCTGCTTGTTCCATTTGGAATCGCAGATATAAAAAGATGCCAACTCTTTTCCGTCCAAAGGAATAGCGCTTAAAAGGGCCTTGTGCAAATTTTCGAAATTGTCGGAGGCGAGAATTTCAATGTCTCTTACGAAATCTTCAACTTCGTCGTAATAAACCCGAAACTTGTAATAGTACATTATATTTTGGTTTGAAGGATTATTGATTTGGAAAATGTTTCGCTGATGTCGGATTATTCCATATTGGTGAAAACGTTGGTGACGTCTTCGTCATCTTCAATCTTTTCAAGAAGTTTTTCAATTTCTTCGCGTTGTTCGTCGGTGACGGACTTCATCACGTTCGGAATTCTTTCGAATTTGAAACTCTTGATTTCGAAGTTGTTGTCTTCGAAATATTTCTGCATCGGGCCGAAGCTTTGGAATTCGCCGTAAGCAACGATTTCCTCGCCGTCTTCAAAAATTTCTTCGCAGCCGCAGTCAATCAGTTCGAGTTCCAATTCTTCTACATCGACACCATCTTTTTTGCAGATGACGAAACTGCATTTTCTATCAAAAATAAAGTCGTGCATATTGGAGTTTCCGAGCGTACCGCCGAGCTTGTTGAAGTAGCTGCGGAGGTTGGCGACCGTACGTTGGTTGTTGTCGGTAGCGGTTTCAATGACGACGGCTACACCGTGGGGAGCTGTTCCAGCGAAAACCACCTCTTTATAATCGGAAGTATCTTTTTCGAAAGCGCGTTTGATGGCGCGATCCACGTTGTCTTTCGGCATATTTTCAGAACGAGCGTTCTGGATTAACAGACGAAGTTTCGCGTTGGCATCGGGATCCGGACCGCCTGCTTTCGCCGCCATCGTGATTTCTTTTCCTAAGCGGGTAAATACGCGGGCCATATTGCCCCATCTTTTCAATTTTCTGGCTTTTCTATATTCAAATGCTCTTCCCATAGTATAAGTTTTGTATAAATTTGTTATTGTTAAAAAAAATCGGCGGCAAAGATACTACTTTTTCGCGGAAAGTGGCAGAATCGTGTGACGAAATTCACGGCTGCCGCGCGAATTTTTTTTCGTCGCACTTGTACGAGGAGAACAGCGTCATCTTTATAAACTTTACAAACTTTAAGAGCTTTACACCCCCATCTTATATGCGGTGGCGGCCATTACACCAATCAAAAGCACTACCAACAGAATGAGAATGAAAATTCCGCCGCTGAATAGTACAAGGAAGTTTGTAATGTATTGTCGGATAATTCTTTTCTCTAATAATTTATAACTGCACCACGTGAGTATGGCGGGATAGCCGAAAATGATGAAATAGTCGTAAATGGATTCGTAGATATCGTGTGAAAACCAGTAAACGACGGATAGAATGCACTCGATGATGGTCGCCAAAATGATGAAATAGATTTGCAAAACGGTCGTTTCTGCCCAGTTGTACCTTTTTCTGAATTTTTTTCCATAAAAAAGACGGATGAAAGAGACGGATATGGGCAATGTGAGTATCGTAATGAGTGCGTAGTGATTGGCATAAAATTCTTTCGCCTTAACAATGGCTTGCGCTCCTTCGGCCGCCATTATATAGGATGTTTCATCGAGTTCCCCGCGCTGGATTTCCATCTGTTCGGACACGTTTTTTGATTCATCGGAATCCGTGATCATCAGTTGGTTGCTGTGCGTCTGATTGATAATCAGCAGGTAGAGTCCGGAAATAACCAGCAGCATCGGGAACGGTGAAAAATAGTTGACCCGACGTCCGTCAATGTAGTCTTTGACCACTTTCCACGGGCGGGTGAAGAGTCGTTTCAGTGTGTAGATGACCCCGCCGTCGTTTCCAATAATTCCCGCCATCAGATTCTTCCACATATTTTTGATGGACAGGCGATGTTCGTCTGTGGATTGTCCGCACGTGGGACAGTAGTCGCTGTCGCAGAGTGTCCCGCAATTCAGGCACGCTTTGGGCTCTTTGTGCGTGTGTGGAATTTCATCGTCACTCACTTTTTTGATGATGTTGGTGGCGACTTCCTTGAGATGTTCTCTTCTTTTTTCCCACTTATTTGGAAGAACGACACCCACTAGGTCGGCAGGTTTTTCAATGATGACGTCGGCAGCGGCATTTTCCAGTTCGGTGCGGTCACGGAATCCCCATAGTACACCGATTTTTCGGAGTCCGGCATTGGTCGCTGTGGCCATATCGGTGGCGGTGTCTCCTACGTACCAGGTCTCGTCCGGAGCGGCTTCGGTTATTTTCAAAATATCAAAAACGATGTCCGGCGCCGGTTTTGTCGGCACGCCGGGACGTTTGCCCAAGGCCGCTGCAAAATGGATGGTAGGGAAGTAGTGGCTCATCAGTTCGTCCATCGCTTCGTGGGCTTTGTTTGAAGCCACCGCAATCTTCACACCGTTTGCTTGGAGCGTTTCCAATGTTTCAACCATTCCTGCGTACGGGGCGGTCTTGTCTGTCTTATGTTCTTGATAATAAGATAGAAAATCGTTGTAAACCGACTCCATCGTCTCCTCGTTTCGCGCATTTTCTGGAAGAACTCGTTCAATGAGTTTCCACATTCCGTCCCCAACAAAATAGCGGTAGTCGTCTAACGGATGAGTCGGAAAATGGTGCTGGGAAAGGGTGTGATTGCAGCTGTCGCACAAATCTTCCAAAGAATTGAGCAGCGTGCCGTCCAAGTCAAAGATTACAAGCATAGATACCGATTTTGAGGCGGCAAAAATAATCGTTTTTTCGGTTGAAATAAACAAGTTTCCATAATTGATTGTTGTTAGTGTAAATAACTGATAGAAAGTGTGATGCAAAAAGACGAGGTTTTGGGAACATCTTTGGTAAATTGTCGGATTTCTTCTCTTAAAAAGTCCTATTTTTTTCCTATTTTTGCCGCCTCAAATTGGACGTCACCTTTTACTGATTTTTGACGTTTTTCAAGTTTTTTTTAGAATGGAAGAAGATATCATAAAAAACATTAGTTCAGAGGAATACAAACACGGATTTGAATCTAAAATCGAGGTTGAAGAATTTCCGCGCGGATTGAATGAGGACATCATCCGTATGATTTCTGAGAGAAAAGAGGAACCGGAATGGCTCCTCGATTTTCGCCTGAAGGCATTCCGTAAATGGCAGACGATGAAGGAACCCGACTGGGCTCACCTCAAATATGCCAAGCCGGACTATCAGAACATCATCTATCTTTCTATTCCGAAAAAAAAGGAATTTTCCGAAGTCGTAAAAACGTTCGACAAGTTGGGCATTTCTTTGGATGAAAACGAAAAGGACTTTACGGACAAGGAGTCTGGAAAGAAAACCGATTCGATGGTTGCCGTGGATGCTGTCATCGACTCCGTTTCCGTGAAAACAATGTATTCCGATATGTTGGAAAAGAAGGGGATTTTGTTCTGCTCTTTCGGAGAAGCGGTCAAAAAGTATCCCGAAATCGTGAAAAAATATCTCGGTTCCGTCGTTCCCGCCTCCGACAATTTCTTTGCCGCACTCAATTCCGCCGTTTTCAGCGAAGGTTCGTTCTGTTACATTCCCAAAGGTGTCCGTTGCCCCATTGACCTTTCCACCTATTTCCGTATCAATGCGAAAAACTCCGGACAGTTTGAACGCACCCTTCTGATTGCCGACGAAGGGGCCTACGTGAGTTATTTGGAAGGTTGTACCGCGCCCCAACGTGACGAAAATCAGTTGCACGCAGCCATCGTTGAAATCGTGGCCCTCGAAGATGCCGAAGTGAAATATTCCACCGTCCAGAACTGGTTCCCCGGCGACAAGGACGGAAAGGGCGGCATCTATAACTTTGTAACCAAACGCGGTCTGTGCAAGGGTGCCCGTTCCAAGATTTCGTGGACGCAAGTGGAAACCGGTTCGGCAGTCACTTGGAAATATCCGAGTTGCGTTCTTCAGGGCGATGACTCCGTCGGTGAATTTTACTCCGTTGCCGTTACCAACAATTACCAGCAAGCCGACACCGGTACCAAAATGGTTCACATTGGGAAAAATACCCGAAGCATCATCGTCAGCAAGGGAATTTCTGCCGGCTTCAGCCAGAACAGCTATCGTGGCTTGGTGAAAATCAACAAAGGAGCCACACACTCCCGCAATTTCTCGCAGTGCGATTCTTTGTTGATGGGAAGTACCTGTGGCGCACACACTTGGCCGTATGTTGATTGCCACAACAACAGTTCCATTATGGAACACGAGGCCTCCACCGGAAAAATTTCAGAAGAACAACTCTTCTACTGTCAGCAGCGCGGCATCAGTATGGAAAAAGCCGTCAGTCTCATCGTCAACGGCTATGCCAAGGGCGTTCTTGAAAAACTCCCTCTCGAATTTGCCGCCGAAGCCCAGGAACTACTCTCCGTTTCCCTCAAAAACTCCATCGGATAACCCGCCTCCCCACACTCCCTAAAAATCCCAACTTTATAAACCTTATAAACTTTACAAACTTTATAAACTTTATAAACTTAAAAACTCCCTACTTCATACTTCATACTTCATACTTCATACTTCATACTTTATACTTTTATTATGCACTTAGCCGATACCACCATCGAATCCATCGCTCTTCACGCGGTCGGTAACAAGCAGTTGGAAGAACCGTTGAACCTCTCCCACGAACTTCTGAACGTGGATGAAGAGGTTAAAAATATGCTTAAAACCTATTTCCTCTTTCCTTTTAAATCAGAGGAATATTTTCAATTGTTTGATGAAAACGGAGTCGATGACAATAGCGTTTATCAAGCTGTCAGTACGATTTTTGACGACAAGGAAGAATTGTTAGAACAATCACTTTATTTGGCACAACATCTTTATAATCAGTGTAATCACCCTAAAATCAAAGATGGTGAGTTCTATGTCGTTTATTTTAATAATTGCGTTTTTGAAGATGAAATGGTGGATGCTGTCGGGCTTTTCAAGGCGGAAACCAAAGATACTTTTCTCAAGGTTCATCAGGAAGACGACCGCTTTGTGGTGGAAAGCGATTTCGGCTTCGGACTCAATAAGTTGGATAAGGGCTGTCTGATTTTCAATACGGAAAAAGAGCGCGGTTACGTGGTTGCGGTGGTTGATAACACGAACAAAAATTCCGAAGCCCAATATTGGATGGACGACTTTCTCCATATTCGTCAGCGTAAGGATGAATTTTACAACACGCAGCACGTGATGAATATGTGCAAAAGTTTCGTCACCGAGTGTATGCCGCAGGAGTTTGAAGTTTCAAAAGCCGATCAGGCAGAAATTTTGAACAAGTCCGTCAATTTCTTCAAAGAAAACAAAACCTTTGAAATGGACGATTTCCAGCAGGAAGTCATCGGTGATCCTAACGTTATCGAAAAATTCAACGATTACAAAGATGAATACCAGCAGGAACACGATGTCCAAGTTCCAGATTCCTTTGGCATTTCAGATAGCGCATTGAAGAAGCAGACTCGTAATTTCAAGAGTGTCATCAAGTTGGATAAGAACTTCCACGTATATGTTCACGGAGATACGAAGATGCTTAAGAAGGGTGTCGATCCGGATACGGGAATGAACTATTACCAGTTGTTCTTCAAAGAAGAGTATTAAAAGACGAGAGCGGTTGCTTTTTTCGTCGAAAAAAAGGTGAAAACCTCAATTTATAGTATATATAATATGGTATTGAATTGGAATCTTGCCGAAATTCGACACGAACTGCACCGGTTAGCCGAACCGTCTGGAGAAGAACTTCGCACTCGTCAGTTTCTCCTTCGCCACATTCGTGAATGTTATCCAACCGACATTCATCTTTTCAGAAATAATAGAAATTTTTTGGTCGTTTTCGACTCCGGTCGTCCTGGTCCCACGTTGCTGTGCCGCGCTGACTTTGACGCCGTGCGCGTTTCAGAAACCATTGATGTTCCGTATGCTTCGTGCACCGCAGGCATCTCGCACAAATGTGGTCACGACGGCCACGCCACCATCCTGTTGGGAGTGGCGCAGCAGTTACATCAGAACCCGCCGCAAAAAGGTCGTGTGCTTCTTTTTTTTCAGGGAGCAGAGGAAACGGGGAAAGGAGCGTCTCAACTTATTGATTCACAAATTCTTGAAAAATACCATCCGGACAAGGTTTTTGCTTTGCACAACATCCCCGGACAGCCGTTAGGAACGGTGCTTTGCCGTACCGGTAGTTTCACCTGCTCGGTTGTCAGTTGCGACATTCCGCTTCACGGACGCACTTCGCACGCGGCCGAACCACTCAAGGCACTCAGCCCGTATCCCGCTGCCAAAAACATCACCGACCGTCTGCAACAACTGAATCGGTACGACATTTCGTGCGACGATTTCCAATTGGCTACGCTGGTGGAATTTCACGTGGGAGAGTGTGCCTACGGCGTGACGGCCGGCCACGGCGTACTGCGTTTCACGCTCCGCGCCCGCACGGACGAAAGGTTGCGGCAGTTGCGTTCGCGGTTGGAACAGATTGTCGAGGATGAAACGCAACATTTTGGATTGGAAAAATCAGAAATCGTATGGAAAGAATATTTTGCTGCCTCCAAAAACCATCCGGACGCTGTTGCACAAGTGAAAGCCGTCGCTTCTACGTGCGGACTTCCTTATCGTGAATTGGAAACGCCTTTCTCTTGGGGAGAGGATTTCGGTTTGCTGACACAACATTATGAAGGCGCACTTTTCGGATTGGGTTCCGGAACCGACCAGCCCGCGTTGCATCACCAGAATTTTGATTTTCCTGATGAATTATTACCGATTGGCGTGCGGGTTTTTGAGCAATTAATTGGGTAGGGACGTCGCATCGTGGCGTTTTTTCAAGGATGAATGATATTTATACATCCACCTCTTTAGAGGGCGGTAATACAAATATCTTTTTAACAAAATTTTATTTTATCAGCATTTTTTTTACAAAAAAATGCAATTGACGTCTTCATATTCATAAAAAGTGTATTTTTGCCGCTTGAAAATCTTGCACATTTGCAGGAGAAAATTAATAATTTAAACAATTTAGAAAATGCCTCGTAAGGCCTTGTTTTTCAGTATTTTACCCCCCC
>DCHI01000057.1:17349-17479 GCA_002314795.1 Bacteroidales bacterium UBA1756
TTTTTCCCCCCCCCCCCCCCAGTGGGTATCGCGGGTCGGAAAGCTCAATCTGATGCTTTAAAATCGCGTTTTTTTGCCCTTTATGAGTGTGAAAAAACAACGACTAAAAAGCTGTTCACAACAATTATCA
>DCHI01000062.1:0-8519 GCA_002314795.1 Bacteroidales bacterium UBA1756
CGTTTGCATTTTTTGTCAAAATAATGCTGATAAAATAAAATTTTGTTAAAAAAGTCACAATGTGACGCGGGACGCCACAATGTGACGGTCCAACACATTCGGGGAAAAAAATTCCCCTCCTTTTGAAGGAGGGGATAAAGGGGTGGTAATATAGAAATCAAATTCAAATCAAAAACGAGAAAATCATTCTCAATACGCAATAAATCAATAACTTATAATACACATTCTAAAATTAATCGCATCGCCAGTAGTTAATAGATAATAATTAATAGTTAGAGGTTTTCAGTTAGCGACTTGGAGACGGCCCTTCGTTTCTTAGTTTCCCAGTTCTTAATTCTAAATTCTAAATTATTTCGGGCGTTCCGGCTCCCGTTGGTCGCCGTCGGGCTTTCAAACGTACAGACGTTTCATAAACGTCTCCACTACACGCGGCGGTGCCATTTGCGCGGCAGATGGCGTGGTGACTTTCACTTCCCTATCGCGCGTGCCGCGCTGTCCCACGCTCCGTTCCTCCCCGCACACGCACCGTCACCCCGTCCTGTCGTGCGGCGTGCTCGCCCCACACTGCGCCCTATCGGGCTTGTACGGGGTTACCGAGATGCAGCCCCTCCGGGGCTGGCCACGATAAAGGACGCCACAATGTGACGTCCCTACTTCATACTTCCTACTTCTTACTTCTTACCTCCTACTTCCTACTTCCCACTTCTTACTTTTTCGGTGCAGCCTCTACTGGCTGACAAGGATTCTGCTACCGATGGACAATCTCAATTTCTTCGTTCCTTAGTTCCTTAGTTTCTTAGTTTCCAACTTTCGGTTCACCAATCACTGTTCACTGTTCACTATTCACTAACAATTAATTTGTTAGTTGTCGCGGACACAGCGGACGGCAGCCTTTTCATTAGTTGAAAATGTCTGATAACAACTCTTGGAAGTTGAGCCCAATGCGTTATACTTAAAGCTTTTACTGCCATACCAAGTAGAAGTCACAAAAACAGACTGCCAAGATGTTTTATTAGTTAATGGATTGTTTTGATAGCGAACTGAAAATCCCGAACTATTTCTGTCCGGATTTGCATAGTCTCCAGGGTAATCTGCATCGTTATATGGCCATTCAGGACCTGAGGCCAACTTTAATGACAAATTATAGGAAGAGCCATACGTTGTGCTCGACGTTGGATTTGAGTTAGCCGTACCCGTTGCCACGTAGGATTCCATAAGATACCAATCTTCGGCAGAAGGTACGTGCCACCCCGTGGGGCACATCCCCTTGGGACTGGTAGAAAATGCAGTTGTACGCCCGGAAGCTTCATCAAAAGCGGTATATGGCGGATAATTATAACATACATCCGTAGCATTGATTTGAGTTGTCGAATAAGTAAAATCGGTACGTCCGGTCGGTGATGTGGTGCAGCGCATATTCTCTTTCAGCCAGCACTGGTTACCGATTTTCACTACACCATATTCGTTGCCTTCGTGGTCGGAAACCTTGTAGATTTTTCCTTCAGCATCAGTCCATTCCTTGTTGGCAAATAAACCGCCGCCCAGGGCTGTACCGGCTTGAGCCGTTCCCGTACAAGGATTGGTAGAGACGTGACCAAGCACCACTTGACGTTTTACCTTGCATCCGTCACCGTTGGCACCCACAACCGTGTAAGTACCTTCCGGCGTGGAAGCCGAGATTTGCAAAGGAACGTTCGCTGTCCCAACCGTCTCGTTGGTACTGTTTTTCCAAGAATAGCTGGTAGCATAGCTGGATGAGGTTCCGTGGGCATCACTTTGCCCCATAACCGATACGGTTCCTTGCGAAGGTGATTCAACAACGGCAATCGTGGCTACGGTCCCGCCAGATTGAACCGTCGTACTTGCATTGGCAGTTAAGTATTTCGTATCATTGTCATAGTAAACCTTGCAAGAGACGGAGACCGTTCCGGTTGCCTGCGGTGTGACGGTGTAGGTGCTTGCCGTACCAACGGTGTGAAGTGCTGTTGACGGAGTCACGTTCCATTCGTAGGAAGTCGGTGTAGCACCATTCAAATTAGCGGAATAGGTAATCGTACTGGTACCTCCACAATATTTGATGGTAGCCGGTTCATCGGAAGTGATGGAGGCCGCTGGAACGACGGTTGAGAAAGGTCCGCCGACCTTGCTGGCGCTGCCGATAGCAGTAGTGGCGGTAACTTTCACGTAATATGGGGTAGCCAGTGAAAGTCCCGTAACAGTTCCCGTAATGGCAGAAGAGCCAATGTTCACATCCGTGGCGCAAGTGCCAGCTGTTGTGGTGCAAGACGAATCCGTGTAGGCACAGATGGTAGCGCCGGTAACGGTTTGGGTGGCCGTAAAAACGGCACTGATACTCAATGCATTATCAGTAGAATCCGTCTTAGTGACCGAAGTAACCGTCACACCGGGATTCAAAGTCGTAGCATCCGTCAGCACGGTGTCCTTCTTTTGTCCGTTGTCGGCAATCACTGCCAAATAGTAGTGGGTATTTTGCGCCAAACCGCTCACCGTAACGCTGTAGTCTTTCGGAGCAGTGGTAATGATGCTGTCGCGTCCGCAGATGGGAGTGTCGGTATAGTCGGAAGCGGTATAGGCACAGACCTTCACTGTTGTGGAAGGAGCCCCGCCCATATCGGTGAGGGAACCCTGCACACTGATTTCGGTGTCGCTTTCGGGAGTGGCCGTCACTGGCTCACTCAGCACGGGTGCTGCGTAGGGCGTCCCAATGAACTGGGGCGTAGAAGTTGTTGTACCTTTCAAGTTGGTAGCGGCCACCGTTATGAAATAAGTGCCTCCCGGATTAAGTCCCGTGAATGTATAACTATTAGTGGTCGTAGGTTGGCAGGTTGCCGCACTCATATCGGCATTGGTTGAAATACAGAAGTTGTAATCGGTGATTGGGGCACCGCCGTCACTGAAATCGGCAGTTACTTGCAAAGAATTTGTCGTTTCCACAAAACTCATATTGTTAAAAACGGGATTGGTAGCCGTACGAAGACGGTTCAAAGTGTCTTGAATGGCATCCATACGAGTCTGCATCGCGGCAAACTGTCTTTGGATGCTATCGAAAACGGTCAGCAAGTCACAGGCATTCACAGCCACGTCTCTACAGGTAGTAGAAGTAGTTGAAAAATCAAAGCCGGATGGCACGGTAACCGTGTCGTTGAAATGGTTCTTTCCAGTAAAACTGTTGTCTTGATTAAGCGAGGCAGCATTGGCAGTGTGCAATGCGTAAGGAACGGGAGAAACGGGGTCGGTAACGACGAGGTCCCCGGAGCCCAAGTGGAACGTCTGTTTGAAACTTGCTTCGCTCCAGTTCGTCACGGACTCTATGGAACCCGTAAATGAGGTACGTCCCGTGGCACTGCCGACATAGAACGAGACCATACCGTTATGGTCCGTCGTGATAGTTCGTTCTTCTCTGTACTTTGCTGTCGTCCCTTGCAGAATCTGAATCTCAACGAGAAAGGTAGAATCTTGTACGAGCCGGTTACTCGCATTTCTAACTACGGCCTGATAAAGAAACGTCGGGGACGTCTGTGCGAAAGACGCAACAATAGCCGCAAATAAGATGGTTAATAAAAGGATAGATTTTTTCATAAATATTTGATTTTGATTATATTAATTATTAAAAAAACATCTTTAATAATCTAAAACGCAGCGCACGCTAAATCCATTAAGCTGGCTTGTCGGAACGATTTCAATAGTTCCGCAGGCCGAACCGAATTCGCACGCGTGATAGATTGTACCACCGACTTCTGCTGTCCAGAAGTACGCACGCACGCCGAGTCCTTCGTACCGTCCGAGGTTTGCGTTATAATAACCCGCCGGAAGGAATGAAAAGCCATAATCATCTGTGCCAATATCCGGAATCCAGCCGGAAGACATCAGTTCCGGTGCATCAGCTATTGCCAATAGGTATTCCATTTCGGTTTCGGATGGAATGTGCCATCCGTCGGGACAGATGCCCTGCATTTGCGTTCCAACAATATTATAATTGGTAGCGGCATTCCACGTGTAAAGGTGTCCGTACGTGTCGACCACGTCCGTCACTCCGGGAGCATACGAAGCCGGATAGGTCATCACGTTGGGAACCGCACTCCTGTCCGCATAACGGAGCGTCCGCATATTCTTTCCCGTCCAGCAGTAATAACCGAGACGCACGATCGGATACGAATGGCCATCAATGTCTGCTACCGTACTCCCGCAATTAAAATAATCAAGAAAGACATTCGGGCGACACACTTTCGACTGACCGGCGACCGACGCGGTCCACAACACTTGTGTAGTGTCACCAACTAAATAGTCGTAAGAATTGGCACGATCCAGAAGCAACACGACCGGGCCATCGGAATATGCGGAGCCTGCCGGAAGAATCTGCGGCTCCGGAATCGTCACCGGATACGTCTCGTGCCCGGACACTGGCGTCTGAAAGACAAAGTCACCCAAGCAGGTCATTTCATAGACCTGACGATAGATGGTGGCATCGTAGCCCTCATACGTCGTTGTGCGAATCGTGTTCGCTCCTGCGGTATAAGACCCCATTTCGTCAGACAGCAGAAGCATTGTGTCGCGGACGACGGTTGTGTAGCCCTGTTGGATGCCTTCAGCCACCAAAGGGACCGAATCAGCGTCCGGAGCGTGCTGACCGAAAGTCTGTCCAACGGAATAGGCCACACCGTTGTTGGAGTTGTTACCGACGGACATAATGCCGCGCATCACAGTTCCTTGTGCGAAAGATGCAACGCACAAAAAAAGAATGAAAATTGCTGGGAACAGTTTTTTTATCATCGTTTTTATTATAAAAATTTTCTTCATATTCAGTAATTTAAGATTTATAGTAAGATTTATTTTTGAGGCAAAAAAGAAAAAAAAGAATATTTTCTACTCAATACATTTTCATGAAAAAAAGGAAAAAATCGTAAACTTTATTACACAAAAATGCATTGTAACTTTTTTCATTTTCAAGAGAAAAATGTTTTAAATAATCTATAAATCAACATTTCTTTCATTTTTGTCATTTTTATTTCTCTCATTGAAAAAAGCGCGACAAAAATACAACATTTTGTTTACATATTGCATATTTTTATAATTTTCAAAATAAAAACAAAAACTATAGATATACTATTTAAAAAAATTTATCATATAATACAAAAGCATCATTTCACTAAAAATCCCAACTTTATAAACTTTATAAACCTTACGAACTTTACAAACTAAAATCGTACCTTTGCGCCCGTTTTCAGAACCATTGAAATCAAAAAAAGATAGAATCTTCAATCATCAAGAAATCAACTTATTATGTACAAAAAGATTGCTTTTATCGCCTTTTTTACAACAATCGTCCTCACTTTATCGGCACAGCATCCCGCCAAATATTGGGTAGAGTTCAAAGACAAGGACAACTCCCCCTACTCCATCGAACGTCCGGAAGAGTTCCTTTCGCCACGCGCCATCGAGAAACGCAAACGGCTCAACATCGCCATCACGGAAGAGGATTTGCCTGTCAATGAAAGTTACATTCAGCAACTGTTAGCCATTGACGAAACAATGGTTCTTTTCACTAAATCAAAATGGCTGAACGGTGTGACTGTCTATTCGGAGCAGGAGGACATTATTGAATTAATCCTTGAGCTTCCGTTTGTTACCGGCGCGGAATGCACCATCGTTATGAACAGCGAAGAGGATTTCGACTATCCCCGTTACGAATACAAGCAGCCACAAAAGACGGAAGAGGTTCTGAAAATCGAATCCGGAAAAGAGATGCCTTACGGCTATAGCAGCTCACAAACCGGCATCAACGGCGCCCAATGGTTACATCGGATGGGAGCACACGGCGAAGG
Organism: Bacteroidales bacterium UBA1756; assembly: GCA_002314795.1. Taxonomy (GTDB): domain Bacteria; phylum Bacteroidota; class Bacteroidia; order Bacteroidales; family WCHB1-69; genus UBA1756. The sequence continues at coordinate 5,844 of DCHI01000062.1, forward strand.
AATGTTCATTATGGTTTTGGATGGCGGGTTTGAAAATGCCAACGAGATTCCTCATTTCGAGGCACTTCGCAAAGAAGGTCGTCTCATAGGCACCCGCAATTTCGTACAACCCGGTCGCTCGGTTTTCATTGATGGCTCGCACGGAACAATGACACTGTCGTGTATGGCCGGCTATATGGAAAACGAACAGCTCGGAACCGCACCCAAGGCAATGTACTTCTTGGCGCAGACGGAAGATGGCCGAAGCGAAAACAAGATTGAGGAAGACAACTGGGTGGCCGGTGCCGAACTCGCCGACAGTTTGGGCTGCGACCTAATCAACTCATCTCTCGGTTATTACAATTTTGACAACAAAGAACAAGCATACCGTTACAAAGACATCAATGGGGAAACGAGCCGCGCAACCATCGCCGCTGACATTGCCACGAGCAAAGGCATCATCGTGTGCGTGAGCGCCGGCAACGAAGGCGACGAGGATTGGCACTACATCACCTGCCCCGCCGATGCCAAAAGCGTGCTCACGGTGGGCGGCGTCGATCACAAAGGCGTTCCGTCCCCATTTTCCTCCTACGGGCCCACCTACGACAACCGCATCAAACCCGACGCCGCCGCCGTCGGCTCCTACGCCATCGTCGCCAATACCAAAGGAGAAACCGACTACTCCTTCGGAACCTCTTTCTCCTCCCCCATCCTTTGCGGGATGACGGCCTGCCTCTGGCAACTGTTTCCCGAGAGAACTCCGTACGAAGTCGTCCAGGCCGTTCGTCGTGCCGGCTGCTATTTCACCCAACCCCACAAGCAATTGGGCTACGGTATCACCAACTTTCTGTTCGCTTACGATCTTTTGGCACAGGCAGAAAACGATGACGACGTGATGCTCATTCCTTCACACACCGTCTGCAAAGGCGGCAAAATCAAAGTTTCTTATTTCACCAACCGTCCGATGTCCAATTTTGAAGTCGAAACGAAGTTGCTGGGACAAGAAAACGGAACGACCACCACCTATACCTGCAAAAAAAACGTCGGAGAAATCAAAGTGACACTTCCCAAATTGGCAAAGACGGAGAATTACGGAATCGCAATTCTTAAAGTCACCGACCCCACCACCCACACCTCATATCCTTGTGCCGTCGGCATCGTAAAAAAATAAGAGTTATGAAAAAATCAACGCTTTTTCTCCTTCTCATCCTTTTGTCCATTTCCGCTTTTTCTCAGAAAAATGACAAAAAGAAAACGCCGGCTCTTTCCTGTGTCATCAATTATAACGCATACTGTACCAGCGAAATAGAACCTTATACCGAATTTCAATTTTTGGTCAATGGGAAAACCACCCGCTATGTTGACAACGGGAAAGGGAAATTCCAAGCTCAGGTAGAAATCAAGGTCGATATCAACGAGCAAACCACCGACAGCACCATCGACCGGTTACACTATATATTATTAAGTGACGAGTTCAACGATTCTGTTGCTGACACAAAACCGTTTTTCAGTGATATTCAGAACGTTAAAATTGAAAACGGCAGTTACCTGCTCTATTTCACCATCATCGACCGGAACAAGAAAGACACCATCAAGTACATCGACCTCCTCACGGTACAATTCCCAAACGACAAGGTTTCGATTTCCAACGTATCGTTATGGCGCAGATTGGATGCGAGCGGCGAAGACGGAATTTTCGACAAATATGGCTATGCCGCCATTCCCCTTTTCTACCAATACGCACCTGAAAACGTCTACGCACTTCCTATTACCGCCGAGATTTACAACACCGAAAAAACCATAGGGAAAGACAAGGAAATCATTGTCAAAAGTTTCATCACCCCGACGGAATCGTTCCGAAGACCCAATCCGGAAAACGTTTTTTACAAAACGATGAAAACTGGTGCCCGACTCCTTTTCTTGCACCAGTTCAATATTTTCACACTTCCTTCCGGCAACTACAATGCCGTGGTCGAAGTCCTGGACAAAGACTCCAACGTGTTGGCATCGTCCGCCACTTTTTTCCAAAGAAACAATCCCGCCATCAAGTTGGATTTGAAAAATTATGATGATGTGGTTGTGACGAACACTTTTGTAGAAAAGATGACCGACCTGAAACAATTGCAAGATGATGTGGCAAGTCTTTATCCTATCGGCTCGCGCGTTGAACAAGAATTTTTCCTTCAACGGATGAAAAAGGTACCGTTGGAACAACTCCAAAAATACTTCTACAGTTTTTGGGCAAGACGAAACGAAGCTAATCCCGAAGCTGCGTGGAACGAGTACAAAGCCAAGGTGGAATACGTGCAGAAACGTTACGGCAGCGCCGTGATTAAAGGTTACCGCACCGACCGCGGCCGCGTATATCTGAAGTACGGACCACCCACCAACATCACCGAAGAACCTTACGACCCACAGGCATACCCCTACGAAATATGGCACTATTATACCATTGAAGATCAAACCAATATCAAATTCATCTTCTACAACCGCGACTTGGTATCCAACAATTACGAACTGCTTCATTCGGATCTGATTGGCGAAGTGAACAACCCCGCTTGGCAGATGTACCTCGTCAAACGACTCAGTCCCTGCTCCAATCCCGACATCACCACGCCCGAAGATTACTGGGGAGGTAGCGCTAACGACCAGTACAAGTATAATAAGTAGGAGGTAGGAAGTAGGAAGTAGGAAGTA
>DCHI01000062.1:8581-25491 GCA_002314795.1 Bacteroidales bacterium UBA1756
AAGTAGGAAGTAAGAAGTAGGAAGTGATGATAAAACGGGGTTTTGATGTTTTTGCTTGCACGATTGTGCTGCTTGTGTTGCTGCCTGTGTGGCTTGTCATCGGGATAGCGATTGCAGCGGGGTCGAAGGGTGGCGTTCTATACAAACAGTACCGCGTGGGACGCTATGGGAAAGATTTCAAATTATTGAAATTCAGAACGATGAGAAAGGACGCCGATAAGACGGGGCCGCTCATCACTGTCGGCGCCGACGCCCGCGTCACCCGCATCGGAAAGTTCCTGCGCAAATACAAAATCGACGAATTTCCGCAGCTTCTTAACATCATCAAAGGAGATATGAGCATCGTGGGACCCCGCCCCGAAGTCCGCAAATACGTGGAACTTTACAACGAACAGCAAAGACAAGTCCTTTCCGTCCGCCCGGGGCTTACCGACTACGCTTCCATCGAGTACATCTCTGAAAACGAGCTCCTTAGCAAAAGTTCAGACCCCGAAAAAACCTACATCGAAGAAATTATGCCTCAAAAATTGGCATTGAATCTAAAATACATTGAGAATCAGTCCATTAAAGAAGATACCAAGATTATTTTCAAGACTTTTACTTCTATTTTGAAAAAATAACCTCCCCCATCTCAAAACACTATGAACTACACCACCATCATCGTTGCCAATGGCGAAATGCCGGCACACTCGGAAGCACTCCGGCTACTGAAAGAGGCGGAAACCATCGTTTGCTGCGATGGCGCCATCAGTGGGCTCACGGCTCTCGGGATTGAGCCGACCGTCATCGTCGGGGACGGAGACTCTATCTCAACCGAACAGGCACGAACATACGCGGACCGAATCATTCCCGATAAAAGTGAGGATTACAACGACTTAACGAAAGCCGTCAACTATTGCGCGGCTCACCATCTGAACCGATTTGCCATTCTTGGGGCAGGCGGAAAACGTGAAGACCATTTTATCGGAAACATCAGTCTGTTAGTCAATTACTCACAAAAATATGACGTGGTGATGGTAACAAATCACGGGATTTTCACTCCCATACACGGCACCACGCGCTTTGACTGCCAACCGCACCAACCGGTTTCGGTTTTCAGTTTCACGCCCGCCACTCGCATCAGCTACCACGGACTGAAATATCCGGTGCAGCGACGTTCGTTTTCACAACTTTGGGAAGGGACGCTGAATGTAACCGAGACAGACCATTTCACCATTGAGCTGCACGAACACGGCGACATTCTTGTTTATCAAGCATTTATATAAAAAAATTGTGATAAAGAACATCATTTTTGACCTCGGCGGGGTCATCTACGACATCCGCTACCAAAACGTACCGGAGGCGTTTGCCAAGATTGGTTTCACCGATTTTGAACAACACTACACCCAAGCGGCACAATCCGGTCCCATCGACCTTTTTGAAGAGGGACGGATTTCCGTTCCCGAGTTTCGGAACTACATCCGCACACTCACGGACATCAAAATGACGGACGAGCAAATCGATGACGCGTGGAATGCCATCATCATCGATGTTCCGACGTACCGCGTGGAAATGCTCCGGAAACTGAAAAGTCAATATCATCTCTTTCTTTTCAGCAACACCAACCAGCTCAACTACGACAAATTCACGGTGCAGCTTCGTGAAAAATTCGGTTGTGACATCTTCGAAGAACTGTTCATTCACGCCTATTTTTCACACGAAATGCACCTTCGGAAGCCCAACAAAGAGGCGTTCCAATTCCTGTTGGACGAACAAAAGCTCCGTCCGGAGGAAACGCTTTTCATCGACGACACCATCCGCCACATCGAAAGCGCGAAGCAACTCGGAATACACACCTACCTTCTGCCGAAAGGCGAAGATATCTGCGAAAAAAAATGGGAACAGATCATATTATAAAACTGCCTTTTTGTCAGAAAAAGACTTTGGCAAAGTATTTGTAAATTGGCGCCGTCTCCCGTGATGAAAAATCGCGGCGGACGTTTCTTTGTGTCTTGTAAATAATTAAAAATAAATATACTATGGAAGAAAACGAAAAGAATCTTGAGCCACAGAACGAAGAAATAAACCAAACTGAAAATCAAGAGACTGACAATTTGTCAACCGAAGCGGCTGCGACAGAAGAAGAGCCGAAAGCCGAAGAAGCAACCGAAAACGAGAAAAAAGAGGAACCCAAAAAAGAAGAAAAACGCGGCTTCTTCGGAAAGAAAAACAACAAGGAAGATGAATTGAAAAAGAAAATTGAAGAGCTTGAAATCCAAAAGAAAGAGCTCAACGAAAAATTCCTTCACCTCTATTCTGAATTTGACAATTATAAAAAACGTACCAATCGCGAAAAATTGGAGCTGTTAGACACCGCCTCCGAAAAAGTTATTGTCAACATTCTTCCTATTATTGATGATTTTGAACGCGCCATCAAAGCCAATGAAAACCTGGAGGACATTCAGGTTATAAAAGAGGGTTTCTCACTGATTTACAACAAGATGTTGCAACTTCTCAATCGTTTTGACGTAACAGAAATTTCCGCCAAAGGCGAAGTCTTCGACACCGATCTCCACGAAGCTGTCACCCATTTTCCCGCACCTACCGAAGAAGAAAAAGGCAAGGTCATCGATGTTACGGAAAAAGGATACAAAATCAAGGAGAAAGTCATCCGTTACGCAAAAGTTGTTGTTGGTCAATAATTTATTATAAAAGAAAGAAAGGAGCCGTTCACAGGGACGGTAAAAGATAATGGACAAGCGCGATTATTACGAAGTGTTAGGCGTAGCCAAAAGTGCTAACGCAGACGAAATAAAAAAAGCTTACAGAAAATTAGCGATGCAATACCATCCGGACCGAAATCCGGGGGACAAGGAGGCGGAAGAGAAATTCAAAGAGGCGGCTGAGGCCTACGCCGTACTCAGTGACAACGACAAACGTGCCCGCTACGACCAGTTCGGTCACGACGGGCTACGCGGCGGCGCACCCGGCGGTTTCGACACCAGCGACCTCGGTTCCATTTTCGAACACTTTGGAAGTATGTTCGGTGACCTGTTCGGCGGCAGTTTCGGCGGATTTGGCGGCGGTGGCGGCGGCCACAAGGCAATGCGCCGCGGCAGCGACGTCCGCATCAATGTCAAACTCACGTTGGAAGAAATCGCCACCGGCTGCACCAAAAAACTGAAAATCCAAAAGCAAGTGGTTTGCGACCACTGCGGCGGAAGCGGCGCAAAAGACAAATCGTCCGTGCAAACCTGCCCGACCTGCCAAGGACGCGGCTATGTCGTTCAACAACAGCGCAGTATGTTTGGTGTCATTCAGCAAACCGTCCAATGTCCCACGTGTCACGGACAAGGAGAGATTATCAAGGACAAATGTCCGCATTGCGGCGGAACCGGTACGAAAAAGGGAGAAGAAATCATTACGGTTTCCATTCCGGCGGGCGTTGAAGATGGTATGACGCTTCGGGAACGCGGGAAAGGAAATGCTGCCCCCAACGGCGGCGTGAACGGCGACCTTCACATCGTGATTCACGTGGAAGACCACGCCATCTTTGAAAGAAATGGCAACAATCTGTACCTCAACTATTTCATTTCGTTCCCGCAGGCCTGTCTCGGCACCGATGCCGAAATTCCGCTCATAGAAGGAAAAGCAAAAGTGAAAATTCCGGCGGGGACACAAAGCGGCCAAATGATTCGTTTGCGCGGCAAAGGACTTCCAGACCTCAACTACAACCAAAAGGGCGACCTCATCGTCAACATCAACATCTGGACACCGAAAAATCTGAGTCGGGAAGAAAAAGAACTTATCGAAAAGCTGAATCAATCTGCCAATTTCAACCCCAAACCGGATTCCAAAGACAAGAGTTTCTTTTCAAAAATCAAACAATTTTTTGAGGAAAGATAACGTTCATCGCACGTCTGATTTTTTGCAATGAAAATAGTAGTAGTCTTACCCCGATTTCCCTATCCGCTTGAAAAAGGCGACAAACTGCGGGCATACCATCAGTTGCGGACGCTTTCACAATCGCACGAACTGTACCTCGTGGCTTTGACGGAAGAACTTCCGAGCGCCGAGTCCATCGCGAAAATCGAACCTTTTTGCAAAGAAATTCACATTGTAAAACTTTCTTTCATAAGCAAATGCATCCACATTATCGGGGCGTTTTTCAAGGGGCTTCCGTTTCAATGCGGCTACTTTTATAAAAAAGAGGCACGCGACCTCATCCGTCAAATTGTCCGCCGCGTCCATCCCGACCGGCTCTACTGCCAATTGGTACGGACGACCGAACTCGTAAAAGATTTACCCATCAAGAAAACACTTGACTACCAAGATGTTCTATCCAAAGGGATGCAACGGCGATTAGAAGTGGGAAAGTGGTATGAAAAACCTTTCTTCGCTACGGAACATCGTCGCTTAGCCCGTTACGAAAAGAACATTTTCAACTTTTTTGACGAAAAAGTCATCATCACGGAGGTGGATCGCGACCTCATTCCACACACAGCCAACGAACAGATTCACGTCATCGCCAATGGTGTTGATTTTGAGCAATATCGTTATCACGACGAAGCCAAAGAGTACGATTTGATTTTTTCCGGAAATATGAGCTACGCACCGAACGTCGAAGCGGCGGAATACTTGGTGAACGAGGTGATGCCGCTGTTATGGGCGGAACGTCCGGAACTGAAAATAGCCATTTGCGGCGCCAATCCCTCACCCAAAATTCAGAATCTCAAAAGCCGAAACGTTATTGTCACGGGCTGGGTAGAAAATATGGCTGACGAGTACGCCAAATCACGCATCTTCATTGCACCGATGCACCTTGGCACCGGCCTACAGAACAAACTTTTGGAGGCAATGTCAATGAAACTTCCTTGCATCACCTCGTCACTTGCCGGCAAACCGCTCAAAAACGTGGACAACGGAAAAGAAATTTTGGTCTGCAACACGACCACGGGCTATGCCGAAGCCGTAAAACACCTTTTAGACAATGAGGAAACATACAACGAAATTGCAGAAAACGGTTACCAGTTCGTCAAAAGAAACTACAACTGGGAAGCCATCAACAAGCGTTTAGAAGAAATCATCTGCAAACCGTGACAATCAACAATTAATAATTAATAATTAACAATTTACAATTAATTACTTCATACTTAATACTTTATACTTCATACCTCATACTTAATACTTAATACTTCATACTTTTTACTTTCAAAATGAACATCGCCGCCATTTTATCAGGAGGAATCGGGAACCGCGCAGAGGCGGGGATTCCGAAGCAATTCGTTGAATTGGGCGGGCGGCCTATGATTTTACGTACCGTTGATGCGTTCGAGCGGTGCGATGACATTGACGAAATTCTGGTCGTTTCCCATCCCGACTTCATTGAAAAATTAGAAACGATGCGTCGCGAAGGCAATTTCAAAAAGTGGAGGCGGACGATAGCGGGCGGCAAGGAACGCTATCTATCTTCGTACGAAGCAGTTAAGGCATTCGACGGCTCAAACGGGAACATTCTCATACACGATGCGGCGCGCCCGTTCATCCAGCCGGAGTTGATCCACCGTTTGGTTAAAGCACTTGAGAATTGTGAAGCCGCGGCTCCTGCCATCGCCCTCAGCGACACTCTGGTAGGAGTGGACGGACAACGCATAAAATCGGCGCCTTTGCGCGAAAATTACCGTCTCGTGCAGACACCCCAAGCATTTCATCTGCCAGTCATCCGGAGCGCTTTTGAAATAGCATTGAAAGATATAAATATCAATGCTACAGATGATTGCGGAATTATTTTAAACTATTTACCCGAGATTGAGATTAAATATATTGAAGGAGATATTTTCAATAAAAAACTAACGTATCATTCTGATATAGAAATATTTAATAAATTATTTCTTGAAAAAGAAGAAAATAGGTTGCACAATTAAAAAATAGTTGTATTTTTGCAGCCCGTTTCAAGGAGAAATAATAATAAAAAAATATAGAGATGTCAAGAGTTTGTCAAATCACTGGAAAAAAGGCAATGGTAGGAAACAATGTTTCCCATTCTAATATTAAGACTAAAAGAGTTTTCAAACCGAATCTTCACACCAAAAAGTTCTTCGTTCCTGAAATTGGAGAATGGGTTGTTCTGAAGGTTTCTGCAAAGGGAATGCGTGAAATGAGCAAAAACGGTGTTTGGAACTCTATTTTAAAAGCAGATAAAAAAGGGGTTTTATAAAATTTTTGTTTGGGATTTTATGAAAAGACTGTCGCCAAAAGCGGCAGTTTTTTTTTGCCCGAATGCAATAAGTAACAGATTTATAAAGTTAGTATAAATTGCGTTTGAGTGGAATTATAACTTATCAAAATCATAGAATAATTTGAAAAGGACAATCATTGCAGCACTTTTTATCGCGGGCTTCATCGGAAGTACCTTGGCGCAAAGTGTTCTTTTCAAGGGAAACATCAGCGACAAATTCGGCAATCCAGTTGATAACGTGGTAGTTGCTTCCATTCACGATGAAAACAGCACGACCATTTCCACGGAAAAAGGTGATTTTTCGCTGTCCATTCCGGCCAACCGGCGCGTAGATATCCTGTTTCGGCGCGTCTCCTACCGCGACACCCTCATTTCCGTCAAGTTGCACAAAGGTGCCGACACACTTTTCCACATCGTTATGGAGACATCGGGACAAATGCTTTCTGCCGTATCCGTGACTGAGTCGTACAATGATTCCTACACCCGAATCAATCCGCAGCTTTCGTACAAGATGCCCTCCCCTACTGGCGGCGTGGAAGCCCTCATCAAATCGATGCCGGGAACTTCTTCCACCAATGAACTTAGCAGCCAGTACAATGTTCGAGGCGGAAATTACGACGAAAACCTCATCTTTGTCAATGACATACAGATTTACAGACCGTTTCTCATTCGCAGCGCCCAACAAGAGGGACTCAGCTTCGTCAATCTGGATTTGACGCAGAATGTCAAATTTTCCGCAGGTGGTTTTGAGGCCAAATACGGTGATAAAATGTCGTCGGTTTTGGACGTAGAATACAAGAAACCAACTGGTTACGGAGGTTCCATCACTGCAAGTTTTCTCGGAGCTTCGGCACACGCGGAAGGCAATGTCAACAACAAATTCACCTATCTTGTAGGAATACGTTACAAGACAAACAGTTACGTTCTCAAGTCAATGGAAACCAAGGGAACGTACAAGCCGAACTTCTTTGATACGCAAATGCTTCTCACGTGGAAGTTGGCGCCCAAGTGGAGTTTGGACCTTTTAGGCAATTTTTCAAGAAACAATTACAAGTACATTCCGGAAGATCGGGAAACCAATTTCGGAACATTTGCCAATTCGCAGCGCCTTACCATTTACTTTGACGGACAAGAAGTTGACCAGTACGAGAACTACCTCGGCGGGCTAACTTTGTCATTCAATCCGAACAAACGCGACCTGTACCGTCTTATAGTATCTTCCTATTATGCCAAAGAATCAGAGACTTACGATTTGCAAAGTCAGTATTGGCTCAGCGACATCGAAGCCAATATGGGAAGTTCGGGAAGCGACATTGCGGAAGTGACGGACGTACGCGGCTACGGTACATTTTTGGAACACGCCCGCAACCGACTCACCTCCGTCGTTACCGCGATTGACTTGCGGGGTCAACACACTTTTCCCTCCAACAGGATTGACTGGGGTGTCAAGGCACAAAACGAAATCATCAACGACCAGATCAAGGAGTGGGCGCTAACAGACTCCAGCGGCTACACGTTGCCGTGCATTCAGACGCATCCCGGAATTGCAGTCAGCAGCGACGACCCGTCACGACTTCTTCTGTTCGGTTCCTACTTAGTATCTAATAATCAGCTCAATACGTGGCGAATGACCGGCTTTGTCCAATCCAACTGGACCATCGACGATGACGGAGAGTTTGTACTCAACAGCGGGTTGCGAGCCCATTACTGGACTTTCAACAACGAGTTCACCGTATCACCGCGCTTCATTCTTTCCTACACACCGCAATGGAAACACCAATGGGTTTTCCGATTGAAAGCCGGAAGTTACTATCAACCAGCGTTCTACAGAGAAATGCGCCGTCCGGACGGAAGCATCAACGAACACATCAAATCGCAGCACTCCTACCAGGTGGCGCTGTCGGGAGACTACAGTTTCAAAATGTGGAACCGGCCTTTCAAACTCAGTGCCGAGGCCTATTACAAGTACTTGACGAACCTGATTTCGTACAGCGTTGATAATGTGCAGATTATCTATTCCGGGGAAAACGATGCCAAAGGTTACGCTACGGGGTTGGATGTAAAACTGAGTGGCGAATTTATCCGCGGCGCCGAATCGTGGATTTCTTTCTCTTTGATGAAAACGGCAGAAGACCTACTGCACGACTTTTACTATGACGCCGACGGAAATTATGTGGAACCCGGCTACATCCCCCGTCCAACGGACCAACGTTTTTCCATCAACATCTTCTTCCAGGACCACGTCCCGTTCTATACACCGCTCCGCGTACACCTGAACTTTGTTTTCGCAAGTGGCCTGCCCTACGGCGCTCCCAACACCGAACGGTATCAGCAAACGCTCCGTATGCCGTGGTACCGCCGCGTGGATGTCGGCTTTTCGTATATGTTTTTGGAACAGAGCCGCGACCGTATGAAACACAAAAGCGCCTTCATCCGTTCCATCAAAAATGCCGGACTTTATCTTGAAGTATTCAACATCTTAGGAATCAACAACGTTTCCTCATACATTTGGATTACGGACATCAACAACACACAAACGGCCGTTCCCAATTACTTAACGCCACGACTCATTAATCTCAAATTGGCGATTGAATGGTAATGTTTATTTATAAAAAAATTGCAATCCATTGAAAATCATAATTATAGGAGCAGGATTAGGAGGACTTGAGAGCGGTTATCTGCTATCAAAAGCGGGTCACGATGTTTGCGTTCTTGAAAAAAATCCAAAGCCGGGGGGCTGCTTGCAAACCTTTCAACGCGGGAACTGCACTTTTGACACCGGTTTTCATTACGTCGGCGGGCTATGCGAAGGCGACGTCCTTCATCCATTTTTCAAAGAATTAGGATTATTACAACTTCCTTGGCATCAATTAGATACAGATTGTTTTGATGAAGTCTTATGGAACGGACAATCTTACGGCTTTGCCAACGGCTATGAGAACTTTTCCAAAAAGATGTCAGAATATTTTCCCAAAGAGGAAAAATCTTTTCAGACGTACGTTCAACTGCTGAGACAAATTGCTGACTGTTTGGCACAAAACGATGGCGCAAATCTCTTGGAAGCAAAAACTGCCGAATTTCTTAGTCAATCCGCCTACCATTTTTTACAAAAGGAATTTTCAGACAGCACAGTCAGAAACGTTTTGTCGGGGACATCTTTAAAAATGGAATTGAACGAGATGACGCCACTTTACATTTTTGCACAGAGCAACGGGAGCTATTTGCAGAGCGCCTGGCGTCTGAAGGGAGGCGGGCACCAGATTATCGACGCCCTCGCAAAAGGTATTATTTCAAACGGAGGGAAAGTTATTACTAATGCAGAAGTAACTGGTTTTAAAGTAAATAGCGATTCTATAGATGGTGTCATCATCAATACAAAAGAGACGATGAACTGCGATGCGGTTGTTTCAGACATTCACCCCGCCGTTCTGCTGCCCTTACTTCCAGACGGAGTCGTCCGCAAGGTTCATACAAAAAGAGTCTGCGCTCTTCGTAATAGTGCGGGAATGTTCACCGCGCATCTGAAACTAAAACCCGGGAAAGTTGCTTATCGGAATCGCAATATTTTCATCCACGAAGCGAGCAATCTTTGGCACGAGATTCCGTCAATGAAATCGGTTTGCGTCCACTTTTCAGTTCCGGAAAGCGGCAATTCGGCTCAGAGTATCGATCTGTTCACCCCGATGGAATGGTCGGATGTGGCGCGGTTTGCGGATACGAAGCGCGGACAAAGGGGAAGTGAGTACGAGGAATTCAAGGCGCAAACGGCACAGCGTCTCATCCAAACGGCACAGTCTTATCTTCCTGATTTAAAAGGAAATATAGAATCCATTTATACTTCCACGCCCCTCACCTACCGCGACTACACGGGCACGTACGAAGGCAGCGCATTTGGGATTTTAAAAGACTATGACCGATTATTAGCGACTATGCTTCCTTTACAAGCGCCTGCCGCCAACCTTTACTATACGGGACAGAATGTGAATTTTCACGGCGTTCTCGGAGTCACGTTCACGGCAAAGGCGTTAGCCGCAGAACTTTGCAAGTAATTAGGCCGCGGACTGCACACGCGGATCCAACCATCCATAAATGATGTCAACAACAATGTTGATAATCACCAAGATAACGGAAACATACAGCAACGAACCCATCACAACCGGGAAATCGTATTTGTCGAGGGCATCCACAATAACCACGCCCATTCCTTTCCAATCGAAAATATATTCCACGAAAACAGCACCGGCGAGCAACGAAGCGAGCCAGCCAGAAATGGCAGTAACCACCGGATTGAGGGCGTTTTTCAACGTGTGTCGCCACATAATAGCGGCGGGGGCAACGCCTTTGGCCCGGGCCGTACGAATGTAATCCTGAGACAGAACATCCAAAACGGAATTCTTTGTCAGTTCAATCACTATAGCTAACGGACGAATACCGAGGGTGAGTGCCGGAAGAATTATGTTTTTCAAATCCAAATACTGACCACATCCGTAATTATCTACAGAATAGAGACTTCCGAACATACTGAGTCCCGTGTAATCAGCCAAAAGGAAAGCAAAAATCCAAGCAAAAAGAATAGCGGCAAAAAACGACGGCACGGACATTCCCAACACGGAAACCAACAAAGCCGACTTGTCAAACCACGTTCCTTTGTAGATAGCACACAAAACACCGATAAAAATGCCAACCACGATGGCAAAAATGATGGAAACGACGGCCAGGAGAACCGTCTTCGGAAATGCTTCCGCAATGATTTCAGCCACAGGACGTTTGCTCTGATACGACCTTCTCAGGTACGGCGTTTTCAGCACTATAGCGGATTCCGAAAAAGAGATGATTTTTTTGTAATGATAATTTTCATCATTCAAAAAAAAGAAGGATGATGCATCGTCAGTTCTGTGCCACGAAATCGGAGAAAGGTCGTTGAGATAAGCAAGGTACTGAATACCGACTGGCAAATCCAAACCCATCTCCTTGCGAATGGCCTCCTCGGTTGCGATATCACTTCGCTGCCCCATCATCATTCGTGCCGGATCACTCGGCAAAATGGTGAACAGGAAAAACACCAACGTGATTACGCCGAACATCAGCAGCAATCCGTAACCGATTCTTTTTAAAATGAAACGATACACAATAAAAAAGTCCTACATCACTAATTTGAACCCGACGCCGTGAACGTTGATAATTTTCACACCCGGTTCATCCTTGAAATACTTACGCAACTTCGTGATATAGACGTCCATCGTACGAGCATTGTAGAAACTATCATCACCCCATATTTTTTTGAGAGCAAAGCCACGTTCCAAAACCTCATTCTTTTTTTGCACCAGCATCGTCAAGACTTCGGTTTCACGAGTAGAAATCTTAATTTCAGAATCACCTTTCACCAAAAGCTGACGGGTAGCATCGAATGTGACCCCTCCTATTTGATAAACAGTTACATTCTTTTCTTCGCTTTTGCCGGCGCGACGGAGGGCGGCCTGGATGCGAGCCAAAAGGACATCCCAATCAAATGGTTTGGCAATGTAATCGTCACCGATGCTCAAACCTTCCACAATATCGTCGGTCTGGCTTTTTGCCGTAAGAAAGATGATGGGGATATTGGAATCCATTTTGCGAATGCTTTTAGCCAAAGTGAAACCATCTTGAATCGGCATCATCACATCCACGAGACAGATGTCAAAATTGTTACCGGTGCAAAACATTTCGTAAGCGACCTCGCCATTATTGGCGTGTGAGATTTCAAAATTCTTGGCTGTCAGGTAAGTACAAATTACTTTTCCCAAATTCACGTCATCCTCGGCTAAGAGTATTCTATATTTTTTTTCCATAACTAATTATTTTAAAGGAAGACTAACGATAAACGTGCTTCCGATGTTCAATTCACTTTCAACGGAGATATGACCTCCGTGTTTCTGGACAATTTTTTTCACATAATGAAGACCCAAACCGTACCCCTTCACGTCGTGGATATTTCCTTTGGGGACACGATAAAACTCGTCAAAAACGTGACGAAGACTTTTCTTGGGAATTCCGATTCCGTTATCCTTCACCCGTATTTCCAGATTGCGTTTCACATTTTTAGTAGAAATCTCGATGATGGGTTCTTTCTGAGCATATTTCAAAGCATTCTCAATCAGATTAACCAGAATGCTTTCAATGTGCGTCGGGTCACCGATAATCGTTGGCACCGATGCGTCCAGATGGGTAATAATCTGCCCGTGACTATTGGAAACCTGCAACGAAATATTCGCAATAATGGAATTAAGAATGTCGTGAACATTTATCTTTTCCGAAACAATCTGCAGCTGTCCCCTCTTCAATCTTGCCAACTGTAAAATGTTGGTGACCATCTTTTTAAGACGGTCATTTTCCGCTTGAATAATGGAAGTATAAGAAAGGAGGACATCTTTGTCATTCTGGATGGACGTGTCCGTCATAGCCTGGCACGCCAACGAGATGGTGGCTATCGGTGTTTTAAACTCGTGCGTAATATTGTTGATAAAATCATTTTTAACATCCTCGTTGATTTTTTGTTGGCTCAACGACAAAATCAAAAGCGCAATGAGGAAAGTGATGGCCAATAGAATTCCGATGATCGGGTACAATATGGAACGCATATTTTTCATATAGAAAGCGCGTTCGGAAGGAAAATAGAGAATGAAGTAGTGAGATATGGAACGTTCTCCATTTTTAGTCAAAGCGAAAACGTAGCCTTTGTTAAGCATCTCTGGATTAGAAAGGCGGGGCGGAATAACGAAGCAATTTTCAGGCAAATTATAGATACAGAAATCGAAATCAACAGGCAATTTATTTATAAACAACACATTATAAATAAAATTTTCCAACGAATCCTTATCAACATTGGACAGAATAAGATCTGAAAACGCTTGCAATTCGGCACTGTCATTTGCCGTCAGAATGGGGACGGAAAGAAGACTGTCTTGGGAAAGGGTATCGGAATTATTGGCAAGGAACGTTGTATCCTTGTGCAGAACGACCGTGTTGCCGTTATAGTCAATCGTAGTCTCATTGATGAGGGCAACTGGCTGTTTATCAAAGAGAAAAGTCTGCTTGGTATGTGTATTAGAGGAATCTGCTACCGAAACAGTTTTCTTGTCAACCTTCTTGTTCAAATCATCATTGATATACTGAACGATTTCTTTTCCCACGGTCAGTATGTTTCCGGTGAAAGCGGTCTTTTGCGTTTTTTCGGCCTCCACGTAAAGATGATACACATTGACAGACAAAATGATGACAGTCACAATCAAGGCCAACAGGCCCAATACCACAAAAACTACGCGTCTTTTTTTCATATCAGCAAAAAACGCGCAAAGATACGATAAATTACAAAAAACAGATTGAGACAATAATTTTTTTTATTTACACAAGAAGCTGATAATTGATTGGAATTAAGTATTTTTGCCGCCTAATTGAAACAAGTATGTTAGAATACAACACTTCTCGTAACAGTCTCATAATCAGAGAATACGGTCGGAATATCCAAAAAATGATTGAAGAAGCGGTGAACATCGAAGACCGCACACGACGCAACGAAGTGGCCCGTGCCATTATCAAAACAATGTCTCACGTCAATCCTGGCGCAGCCAATCAGGGAAATGGGAACATAAATAGTGCCACTGCCAATCTGCCGAAAAAAGAATCTGCCGACTATTGGCACAAATTGTGGGATCACCTGTTCATCATTTCCGGCTACCAATTGGACGTAGATTCCCCGTTTCCAAAGCCAGAACCGGCGGGAACACAGGAAAAGATGATGCAGCGCGAGGAGTACAAAAAAGGTGGAATTCAAATTCGCTCCTACGGACGCTATCTTGAAAAAATCATCCAGGAGGTGGCTGGTTATCCGGAGGGAGCCCAAAAAGAGGAGCTGATTCGCAACATTGCGAACCTTATGAAAAAATTGTACCTCACTTGGAATCGAGATACCGTTGACGATGCACTTATCGCACAGCAACTTACTGAAATGTCGAATGGAAGGATCACGCTTCCGGCTGACTTCACATTTATTGCCAGTCAAGAACTTTTAGCCAAAGGAAGCGTTGTGAACAATTCGACCAAGAAGAAAAAGAAGAAGAAGAAAAAGAAGAAGAATCCCACAGAAATAATATGAAACTCATTGATGTACAGAAAGTAACCAAAAAATTTTCTGGGAACACCGCTTTAGACGAATTATCTTTTTCCATTCCGCAGGGCTGCATATTCGGTCTTTTAGGTCCTAACGGCGCCGGTAAGAGTACGCTCATTCGCATTCTTACCCACATCACGATGCCCGACAGCGGGCAGGTGATTTTTCAAGGGCATCCCCTCCAGGCGAGCGATGTCGCTAACATCGGTTATCTTCCCGAAGAACGTGGACTTTACAAGAAAATGAAAGTGTCGGAACAAGTGATTTATCTGGCACGATTAAGAGGGATGTCGAAAGACGAAGCCACCGTCAAGTTGCAACACTGGTTTGAAAAATTTGAAATTTCCTCGTGGTGGAACCGGCGGGTGGAAGAACTTTCCAAGGGGATGCAGCAAAAGATACAATTCATCGTCACGGTGGTACACCATCCGGATTTTTTGATTTTTGACGAACCGTTTTCCGGCTTCGACCCCATCAACGCAGAAACGCTCAAAAAAGAAATCATCCAGTTGAAGCAAGAGGGCGCAACCATCATCCTATCTACACACAATATGGCATCCGTCGAAGAAATCTGTGACGAAATCGCCCTGATCAATCACGGGAAACTTGTGTTAAACGGAGAGATTAACGAGGTTCGGAGACGCTTCAAACGGAACCAGTTCCATATTCAAATCGAGGGGACTCAGGTTACTGACATTTCGCTTCCCGATGGTTTCGACCTCATCAAAAAGCAAATCAGAGGAACAGATGTTTCCCTTACGTTGCAGCAACAGGACGGGGCAACCAGCAAGCAACTTCTTCAATATTTTAACGACAAATACACCATTACCTCTTTCAACGAGATTCTGCCTTCTATGAATGATGTTTTCATTCAGAATGTTAAGTAGCTTATTTTCAGCAGATTTTCACTTTCAATAAAAAGCACAAGGATGTCCAAAATTCCGATTATCATTGCACGCGAATTTTCTTCAAGGGTGAAGAAAAAATCATTCATCATTACGACCATTCTCTTACCGTTGGTGATGGTGGCAATGATTGTTATTCCGGTGTACGTTATGTCGCAGCAGGACAAGGAATGCACCATCTATGTTTTAGACGACAACGACTATTTCATCAATCGTTTCACGAACACAGACAAATTGCATTTCGAGTATCCCGGAGGAGAGTTGGAGTCGCTGAAACAGCGATGTGTCCGCGGAGAATGCGATGCCGTACTGCACATATTGGGTGGAAGTCAGTCCAATCAGGCGAATCTTTTCTTTGAGGAGGAACCGCCTCTATCATTGAAAGGAAAAGTGGAAGAGCAAATGGACAAAATCATCTTTGACAAGACGTTAACCGACTCCTTTCACATTGATTTACAGAAATATGAGATAATAAAGCAGACCTCCCAAAGTTCGGTTGCGACCATTCAAATAGATGCGGACGGCAAGGAGCGAGCCAGTCTTATGGAGTTAAATCGTTTTGTTGGAATCATTTGTGGAGTATTGATTTACTTTTTCGTCTTTATGTACGCAAACCAAGTGATGCGTAGTGCCATTGAAGAAAAGTCGAACCGCATCATTGAAATCATCATTTCATCGGTCAAGCCATTTGAATTTATGATGGGAAAAATTGTGGGGGTGGCATTGGTCGGAATTTTGCAGTTCGCCTTACAAATCGGGATAGTATTTGTCCTTTTAGTTGGCATTCAATTCTGTCTTCCATCTTCATTCACCGAAACAACTGTTACGGCCTCCGAGGTCGCTACGACGGCGCCAGGAGCGGCGGATACGATGGCTATTCAGAACAGCACTCTCTTCAGCGACATTTCGTCTTATTACAGTTTTCCGTTTACTACGTTAATCATCTGTTTCTTTGTTTACTTTTTGTTAGGATATCTCATCTACGCGTCGCTTTATGCCGGTCTCGGCTCAGCTACGGACAACGAGACTGATTCGAACCAGTTCGTGCTTCCCATCAGTCTTCCACTCATATTCACCATTATGGCCATTACGATGGAGTCGTCACCACAAAGCGGGCTCATCCGATGTTTGTCCATCATTCCGTTCACTTCTCCCATAGCTATGTTATACCGTATTCCTTCCGGCGTACCAGTTTGGGAATTAGCATTGTCGTTAATCCTTTTGTTCAGCACGTTCCTCCTTTGCGTTTGGATTTCCGCAAAGATTTACCGAGTCGGCCTACTGATGTACGGGAAAAAGGTGACCTGGAAGGAGCTGTGGCGTTGGATTCGTATGTAACTTCATAGGATACCTTTTTATCAATATGGAGGTTTGCAATCTTCATCAGAAGATTTCGCATCTTTTCCAGTATCTTCCTTGCAATCAATTCCATCCATCGCTTGTTGTGCAGGGGATGGCAGTAACGAAATTTTATTGGAGGCAAAAACTTTCGCCGATAAATTGGTAATTCTTTTGTCAACACCATCTATACGGGAATTCATATAACACAACTGACCATCCAACCTATCAAAACGAGCGTCCATTTTATCCATACGTTTGTCCATCATATCAAAGCGTTGGTAAATCGGAACGAGGGACTGCT
>DCHI01000062.1:25555-25882 GCA_002314795.1 Bacteroidales bacterium UBA1756
TATGGGCTTCGTCACTCCTATCGAAACGTTTATCTATGGCATCCAAACGCTGGTAAATCGGAACGAGGGCCTCGCGCCGATCGTCGTCACTCTTTTCAAAACGAGCTACCATTTCCTTGTGCATCGTATCAAAGCGCTGGTAAATCGGAACGAGGGACTGCTTATGGGCTTCGTCACTCCTATCGAAGCGTTTATCTATGGCATCCAAACGCTGGTAAATCGGAACGAGGGCCTCGCGCCGATCGTCGTCACTCTTTTCGAAACGTTTATCCATTTTCTGTTCCAGCTTATCAAAACGCTCATCAACAGATTCGAAACGCTTATCAA
>DCHI01000062.1:25906-37512 GCA_002314795.1 Bacteroidales bacterium UBA1756
ATCGAAGCGCTTGTCAATCAGATCGAAACGTTTGTCTATTTGTTCAAATTTTTCAGCTATTTTTTTGAAGCAACTTTGCGTTTCAGAAACGAAGATATGAAATTCGCAATAAAAATTCGTCCATTTCTTAAACACGAAGACAATAAAGATTATGGTAATAATCACTAAAAAAATAACAGGATAATTTTCAGCCAACCATATAAAGAATGCCTCTTTCATATTTTAACTATCTAATAAATATATAAATAAAAACAGCGCCTTATTTTTTCAATTCAGCGCTGCAAAGATACACCTTTTTCTTTGGAAAATTTTATTCTGTTAAAAAAAAGTTATAAAATTATTTATATGATTATCAAAGTGTTTGACTTTTCTTTACAACCATTTCACATTTTTTGCAATCGAAATCCAAGAAAAATTTGAAATTTCCTGTTTCCATCGTCCACGGTTCCGGTGAAGACGCAGCCGCGCCCTTACTCTTTTTACACATTCCCAATGAATAGCGAATGCAGTGCTTACAACGCATCAATTCCGCATCAAATACCGGATTTGCTTCGTACGCCAATTCCACGTTTTCAATTCCGTGAGACCGATAAAACGCCACCGCCTTTTCGTTCAAAACATTTCCCAAGTATGTGAGCTTATCTACTGACAAACAATCAAATAGGTGCTTTGTCGGACGTATCACATCGGCAGTCGGACGCACATAATTTTCCATTCGGGTTTCCTGTAACGACTGAACTAATGTACGTCGTCACTCATTCACGACTGACGCAGGAAAAAAGTAGGGATTTGACAACTGAATAGCTACCGAACGTGCAACAAAAGGAGTCCCTCCTAATTTCGACAGATTCGTCTTCAGCATTTCAATCGCGGCGTTCCCCTTTTGTGACAACTCTTTCTTATAGTCAAAAATGCGACTGACAGCATTTCCATCTTCATCTACCATTTTCAACTCAA
Source organism: Bacteroidales bacterium UBA1756 (assembly GCA_002314795.1). Classification (GTDB taxonomy): domain Bacteria; phylum Bacteroidota; class Bacteroidia; order Bacteroidales; family WCHB1-69; genus UBA1756. The sequence continues at coordinate 26,864 of DCHI01000062.1, forward strand.
AACCATCGGAAGATTCTGAAAACCAGATATCTACGCTCATTCGTCGTGAAGCAGAATTTCCTTGCAAGAGTTTGTTAAATTCTATATCAAAGTTACGATAGATCGGCATTCCAACCTGAAGCCCGGCCACCGATTCCAAAGTGGCGACATTATTTCCTTCCGACTTGTTAATGCGGAAACCGCACAACTCCCCGCTCGCGGCCAAAAAGCCCAAGCCATCCCCATTATGGAGTGCAATATCTGTATTGATTTTCAATACATTCCCGTTGATTGCAGCCACCTTTCCGACAAATTCCCCAATTGATTTGGGCGTATCTGGATTCACCATCACATTTTCCCTTTCAAATAAGAAATAGTCCGATTTCCCTCTGTTAAACGTTTTTTGAGGATTGGGAAGAAACGTCAAAGCGACTTTGCCCGAAGATGCCTTCTCGTAACGACTATCTTTTTCCAACAAATCATCCAAAGTCCGTCGGTAAAAGCCAGTTACGTTTTTTACATAATCCATATTTTTGAGCCGGCCCTCAATTTTCAACGAGCAGACTCCCGCATCAAGCAAATTGGCGAGGGAGGCCGAACGGTCCATATCTTTCAAGGAAAGGAGGTGACTCCGTTCACGGATTACCTTTCCATCGGCATCCTTCAACGTGTATGGCAGCCGGCAGAACTGGGCACACTCGCCGCGGTTCGCGCTTCGTCCGACACACGACTGGCTCATATAGCACTGTCCGCTGTAGCTCACACACAAAGCCCCGTGGACGAACGCTTCCAACTCGACGGAAGTTTTCTGACGAATCTCCCGTATTTGTTCCAAAGACAATTCCCGAGCGAGAATAACCCGCTGAAAACCAGTTTTTTCCAAAAACAGTACTTTCTCCGGAGTGCGGTTATCCATCTGCGTACTTGCGTGCAACGCGATGGGAGGAATGGGCAACTGCAAAATGCCCGTATCCTGAATGATAAGTGCGTCAACACCCGCTTCGTACAGTTGGAAAATCATCTTGCGGGCCATCTCCAACTCACTATCCTTCAATATGGTATTCAACGCGACGTGAACACGAGCACGATACAGATGAGCATAATGACACAATTTTTCAATTTCAGAAACCGCATTGCCCGCAGACGCACGCGCACTGAACATTGGCGCCCCTATATAAACGGCATCTGCCCCGTGATTGATAGCGGCCACCCCACACTCATAATCCTTGGCGGGAGCAAGCAACTCTATTTTTTGAGCCATTGAAATCTATTCTTTGGGAATCTCCTTGTTAAACAACATTTTAATCTGCTTTGCCTGATCGCCTTCACAGATGACGGGCTCTTCCGTGGCCGGCTTGAGAATCACTTCCACCGACGTCGCATCCAAAGGACGATACTTGACAATACTTGAGTACGCGACGGCATAACTGGGATTGATCAAACAGAAATCAACAAATTCGAGAAAAGAGATGGCCGTTTCAAACGTCTCGGTGCTCAAAAAAGTCTTTCCGTTTTTTATAAAAACCCTCGTCTGATTACCCTCCTTGTGAAAATAGGCAATCAAGTCCTGATTCACTTTCTGCGCCGTATTTCCCGCATAAAGATGCAGATAGGTCTTTTGCAAACGGGAATTGGCATATTCCTGCGTCTTTCTGATTTTTCCGTCCGCATCAAACGTTTCCCACGTCTTTATTTTCAAGCCGTTGTGATATATTCCTCTTATAAATATCTGTTCACCAGGATAATACGTTTCTGCAAGCCCATTCATCTTTCCATCAATATAGTCTAGGCGCGTGCTGATTTTTCCGTCCGCGAAATAGGTACGCATCGTGCCATTCAACTTGTCATCCGCGTAGGTGCATTCCTCTAACAAAATGCCTGTCTGCGTGGAAAAAGTCTTCCATTCACCATCTTTTTTCCCGTTCTTATAGCCCTCCGTCTTGATGATTTTTCCAGAAGAAGCATAGTAGTTCCAAACGCTATCTTTCTGTTGGTCAATGAAATTTCCTTCGGACGCTTTTTTCCCCTGTTCATCATACATCACGGTATGAACCTTGTGAACGCCCTGTATGAAACAGGTGGTACTTTTCAGTTTCCCATTGGAATAATAGTATTTAAATTCACCGACGGGAACATCATTGGCGAAAGTTCCCTCATAAAGGAGCACGCCTTTGTCGTCGTATTTTTTCCAAACGCCCTGCTTTTTTCCTTTACTATTATATTGATTGATAGGGTTTTGTCCCAACACGAAAGGGACAATTACCATTAACAGAATAAAAAGTCTATATTTCATAAAATCTTATTTATTTTCTTGATACTCAGGATCTTTTGAAGAAAGCCATTTCGGCCACGCAAACGGTTTCTTATCTTCCAAATTAAATTGTCCACGATGGTAGCCGTACATTCCGTAGTAATTTTTTTCCAATTCGGCCAGGTCTTTTTCATAATCGCCTGTGGGATAGAATGCAGGAAGGACACCGCCACGGCGAGTACGAAAATCGAGGTAGCCGGGAACGATGGGGACACCCGCTTCCATCGCAATAAAATAGAAGCCTTTTTTCCAATTCGTATTCAACTTGCGAGTGCCTTCGGGAGAAATAAGAAAAGCACACTGTTCCTGCTCCTTGATGTAGTTGGCCGCGTAAATCGGGAATTTTTTAACGTGCTTACGGTCAATCGGCATTCCGCCGCACTTGCGGAGAAGAATGCTGAGCGGCCAGAAGAACGCCTCTTTCTTGATGAGTAATGTGGCCTTAAAACCCATCACATTGATGCACATCGCACCGATGAGGAAATCGATATAACTGGTGTGAGGGGCAAACAAAAGCACGCACTTCTTGATTTCGGGTGGAATGTTTTCGCAATCGGGACGTATGCCTATCAGTTTTAAAAAAAATTCATTAAACTTTCTCATTTTCAATATTTTAAATAAAAAGGAGAGAACTTTGACGATCCGAAACAGAAAGTTTCACTTCCGTGCCGAGACGGAGCGCCATATTATTTTCCAAGTGTCCGGATGGGAAATTGAAGCAAATAGGATAGTCATATTCGGCGCAGACCCGCGCGATGATTTCTTCTGCAGTTTGACCGAAAGGAATCGTATTGTCGTTCATATCAGACATTCCGCCGACCACAAGTCCCGCCAATCCGTCCAACTTTCCGGCACGTTTCAAAGCCATCATCATTCGGTCAATGTGGTACAGATATTCGTCCAAATCTTCTATAAAAAGAATTTTTCCTTTTGTAGAAATATCTGATTTTGAAGCCAATAAAGAATAAAGAATGGAAAGATTTCCTCCGACGATGGTTCCAGACGCCTCCCCTTTTCGGTTCAACGGAAATTCCGGAACGGTATAGGCCAGCGTTTTTCCCGTGAGTGCCCGAATCATCGACGTGTTGTTCGGGCTGTAAAAATCCTCCGAATGGATATTGATGGGCATCGTGCAATGGAGGGTTGAAAAGCCGAGCGTCTGCAAATGAGAATGGAAAACGGTAACATCGCTGTACCCGCAAATCCATTTTGGATTTTTAGAAAATGCGGAGAAATCCAGACGGTCGATGATACGGACGGAGCCGTAACCGCCACGGGCACAAATAATTGCCTTGATGTCGGTATTATCCAAAAAATCCTGGAAGTCGGAGGCACGTTGCTCGTCGGTGCCGGCGAACTGGTTGTCTTTGGCAAAGATATTTTTTCCGAGAGCCACTCGAAGTCCGTGGGCTTCCAAAAATTCGATGGCGGGCTTTAGCTCCTGTGCAGAGATTTTGCGGGCGGGGGCAACGATGCCGACGCAGTCACCGGGTTGTAGAAAGGGAGGATTCATCATACGAAATACAGTGGCAGAATGTGCCGTAAACGAAGCGCAAAAGTACACAAAATATCGGAAACAGGGCGCCGCGATTTTGCGGGAGTTCGCCACTACATTACAAGTATGGGAAAGCAAAAAAAGTCGTACTTTTGCGGCCTATTTTTCAAACTAAAATTTGGAGTTTTATGATGAAATCAATGACTGGCTTCGGCAAGGTTTCCTTCAATGCGTTTTCGAAGAATATCGTAGTGGAAATCAGAACGTTAAATAGCAAACAGTTAGATTTAAACACACGCATTGCGCCACTTTTCAGAGACAAGGAGAACGAGATGCGTGCCTTGATTGCACAGAAGTTGGAGCGCGGGAAAGTAGATTTTTCCATCTACATTGAAAAGAACGAAGCCCCCTCCATTTGCATCAACAAGGAGCTGGCTGCCGCATACTTCAACGAGTTGACATCGCTTTCAAAAGAGGTAGGAAATCCGGTTGCAAGTGACATTTTCTCACAGATGCTTCGGATGCCCGACGTGGTGACGACGCCGCGCGAAGATCTTCCGGAAGAACTTTGGAAGATGGCTTATCAGGCGATTTCGGAAGCGTGCGACAAAACCGACAGTTTCCGCTCCGGCGAAGGTGCCGTTCTCGCCGCCGATTTTGAAAAACGAGTCAAACTTATTGACGCGATGATTGACGAAATAACCCCCTACGAACAAGAACGAATCGTCAATCAACGAGCCAAATTTGAAAAATCGCTCGAAGACCTTCGTATGAAAGGCCAGTACGATGCCAATCGTATGGAACAGGAGATGATTTTCTACATTGAAAAATTAGACATCACCGAAGAAAAAGTCCGTCTGCACAAGCATTGCAACTACTTCTTGGAGACGATGAACGAGCCCGAATCCAAAGGAAAAAAATTGGGGTTCATCGTGCAGGAGATGGGCCGCGAAGTCAACACAATCGGTTCGAAAGCGTGCGACTTCAACATCCAGCAGATTGTCGTCAGAATGAAAGACGAAGTCGAAAAGATGAAGGAACAGATTGCCAACATTCTTTAGCAATCTTTTCAAAATATTTTTATTAATCAAAAAAGAAAGGAGACACGATGGGAAACATTTTATCGTTGGTCGGGAGACCGAACGTAGGGAAATCAACATTATTTAATCGACTGACGCAGACACGCGAGGCCATCGTGGATTCTATAGCGGGTGTTACACGCGACCGCAATTACGGAAAATCGGACTGGTGCGGTTACGAATTTTCTGTCATTGACACAGGAGGTTACGTGGTTGGCTCCACCGACATTTTCGAAGCCGAAATCCGCAAGCAGGCCGCATTGGCCATCGAAGAGTCCGATGTCATCGTGCTGGTGGTCGATGGTCGCGAAGGACTTTCGCCGTTGGACGAAGAGATAGCTTCCATTTTGCGCCGTTCGAAAAAACCTTTCTACCTCGCCGTCAACAAAATCGACAGTCCGTCCAACTATTTCGACTACGCCGAATTTTATGCATTGGGCGTAGATGAGATTTTCCCCATTTCCGCCGTCTCGGGTGGCGGCACCGGTGAATTGTTAGACGCTGTCGTCAAGCATTTTAGCAAAGAAGAAGACCACGTCATTGACGAACTCCCCAAGATTACGGTCGTTGGCAAACCGAACGTCGGAAAATCCTCCATCATCAATGCCTTTATCGGAGAAGACCGCCACATTGTCACCCCGTTGGCCGGCACAACCCGCGACTCGATTTTCACACGCTACACCGGTTTCGGATTTGACTTCTATCTTGTTGATACGGCGGGACTTCGTAAAAAGAAAAAAGTGGAAGAGAACCTTGAGTTCTACTCCGTAATGCGCGCCATCCGTGCCATTGAAAACAGCGACGTCTGCATTCTGATGTGCGACGCTTCCACGGGATTTGACGCCCAAGACCTCAACATTTTCAGTCTTGTCGCCCGCAACAAAAAAGGGTTGGTCGTCGTGATGAACAAGTGGGACCTTATCGAAAAAGACAACAAGACGCACAAGGAATACGAAGAACTCGTCAGAAAGCGCATCGAGCCGTTTGACGACGTGCCCATCATTTTCACTTCCGTCATCAACAAACAACGAATTTACAAAGTCGTTGAAACGGCCATTCAGGTACACAAGAACAGACAACGTCGCATTTCGACTTCCGAATTGAACGACTACCTTCTTCCTCTGATTCAAGTCACCCCGCCGCCCATCAATCGCGACAAGGTCATCCGTATCAAATTCGTGACGCAATTGCCAACGGCAACACCATCGTTCGCATTCTTCTGCAATCTTCCACAATATGTAAAAGATTCATACAAAAGATATTTGGAGAACCGAATCCGCGAAAAATGGGATTTCCACGGTGTTCCGATTGAAATTTATTTCAGACAAAAGTAAAAAACAACCGGCTAATACAAGAAACCGAATAGCCACAACGGAATATGATTACTGTAGCCATTTTCGATATCGTCGATGGCAAGATAAGCGTTTTCTAATTCTAAAATCTGGTCTGTTCCTTTGTTCTTACCCCCAATTTCAAAAAAGAAGTGATTATCGATTTTGAAATCCGTATGTGAGGTATATCGAATGGTGTGCTGAAACAGTTGAGAATAAAAGAAAGTTTCACGCAAATTGCCCATATTAGGTTGCTGCTGAAAAGCCAAAGCGTAGCAAAGATTGGGGTCTCCAAGGTAAATTTTTTCCGGTTTCGTCAATTGTCGAAAAGCCGTCGCATCGGCATATAAAGTATTGATAATCTTCGCTTTTGACAAAAAATGAAGATAGGCAAGCAAACTATTTCTACTCACACCGATTTTTGAACTCAAGTCGGAAATATTGGGTGTGAAAGGAACCAGCGAGGCAATCACGTATAGGAGCTTCTTTATCTTGTCAATGGAATAGTAATCAATTTTTTCTATTGACGTCAAATCCTCCTCAAGCACAACGCCGATTGTACGTTGCAACTTGTTGTGAAAGTCATTTTTATCATTCTGATAATAAGGATAATAGCCATACTTTAAATATTCTGAAAATAGGGGAAGAATTTTCAAATTGGAAGTTATATCCAAAGAAAGTTCCACGTGACAATTCACGAGTTGCTCTAATGAAACAGGTGCGAAAATCATCTTGTGATCCAATGCGAGGTACTCTCTGAATGACATTCCGTTCATCGTATAAGCTGTCACCCGGCGACTTAAATCGGCATTTCCCTTTTCAATTTCAAGAATGGAAGAACCCGTAAAAACAATGTGAAGAGTGGGAAAAGCATCATAAAGATTTTTTATTTCCTGCGCCCAATTCTTATATTTATGCACTTCATCCAAGAAAAGATATACGCCTCCCTGCAGCACAAAACGTTCTCCTAATTCATACAATGTATTGGCAGAAAACCAAATATGATCCAGACTTACATACAAAACCGTACGGGGAGCCGTTCCGAATTGTTCCTTGATGTGTTGCAAAAGCAAGGTGCTTTTACCAACGCCACGTGCTCCCAAAATACAAATCAAACGATTTTGCCACGATATCTCATCCATAAGATAACGTTTAAAAGTCATTTTTATATGCTTAAGTTGCTGATAAAAAATAAAATACAATCCTTCCATATACGTCTATTTATTTTTTTGCAAAAATAGAATATTGTTGTTTATAAACAACACTTTTATTAAAAAATTGTTGTCTGTAATAAACAATTTGATTCAGCTGATTATTTACAGAAAATTCGTGAAATGTCGGGACGCCGCAATGCGAAGCCTCCCGACATTATTAATGATGGGAACGCAACTGCCAGAAAGCGACGGCACTGGCGGCGGCTACGTTAAGGGAATCCACCTGGTGAAACATAGGGATGCGGACGACATAATCGCACGAAGCAATGGTTTTGGACGAAAGTCCGTCGCCCTCAGTGCCCATAATGATGGCTAATTTTTCTTCCGCCATCAATTGGGAATCGTCAATGGAAACAGAATTGTCACTCAAAGCCATCGCCGCCGTTTTGAAACCCAACCCGTGCAACCGTTCCATCCCCGCGCCGGGCCATTCTGACGGCTCGTTGCCGAGGTACGCCCACGGAATTTGAAAAACCGTTCCCATACTTACGCGGACGGAACGACGGTTCAGCGGATCGCAACAGGTGGGCGTAAGAAGAACCGCGTCCATACCAAGGGCCGCCGCCGAACGGAAAATGGCCCCGACATTCGTGGCATCGGCGATGGTATCTAAAACCACCACGCGACGTCCCGTGCCGACAACCGCCTCAACCGTACGGGGTGACGGACGACGAAAGGCGCATAAAACACCTCTTGTCAACTTGAAACCAGCAAGTTGCGAAAGCAAATCCACTTCTCCCGTATAAATCGGAATGTTGGGACAGCGGGAAATAATTTCCTGAGCGTCACCGTCGATATGCCGCTTGGCCATTAAAAGAGAAACGGGGACACAGCCCTCGTCCAACGCCACTTTAATCACTTTGGGACTTTCAGCAATGAAAATTCCCATCTGGGGATCCAAACGGTTTCTGAGTTGGGTTTCCGTCAATTTGAAAAAGGGTTCCAAACCCTTTGTTTCCAATGAATCAATTTCAATAATATTCATTCTTTGATGAAAAAACGACAAATTATCAAATGAAAAATGTTATTTGCGAGCGCGTGAGGCCATTATGTCGGCATTCGCACGCAAAATTGCTTCCATTACTTGCGGGTGGACGCCCGAATTATTGTCACTACCAAAACTTCTCATACTGTAAAAAATTGAGGCGGCAAAAGTACTGCTTTTCCTAAAGGAGAAGAACAAAAAACAGGGAAAAAGAGACAAATTTCTGTAACCAAATTTGATTTCAAACGTAAATTAGCACGCATTTCAATTCATCATAAAAGACAGACTTAAGAAGATGCACAATTTGATATCTAAAGCACTTTTTTTCAGGAAATAAGTCGTACTTTTGCAAACTTTTTTCGAAAGGGTGTTTTTTGTTGTAACAAAATGAGAATAAAGGCCGTAAAATGGTCTGTTGTAAAAAAAATAAAAGGTATATAAAGTACTTATTATGAGACAATTAAACATTACCAAACAGGTAACCAACCGTGAAACCGCCTCCTTGGACAAATACTTGCACGACATTGGCAAAGTAGAGCTCATAACTGCGGAAGAAGAGGTGGAATTAGCGCGAAAAATCAAGGATGGTGACCAGGAAGCTTTGGAAAAACTGACGAAAGCAAACCTCCGTTTTGTGGTTTCCGTCGCAAAGCAATACCAGAACCAAGGCTTGAGCTTGCCGGACTTGATTAACGAAGGTAACCTGGGACTAATCAAAGCTGCACAACGTTTTGATGAAACACGCGGCTTTAAATTCATTTCATACGCTGTTTGGTGGATTCGCCAATCCATCCTCCAAGCGCTGGCCGAACAATCCCGTATCGTCCGTCTCCCTCTCAACAAGATTGGCACCATCAACAAAATCAACAAGGCATACGCTTATTTGGAACAAGAATACGAACGCGAACCCCGCGCTGACGAAATCGCCGCGTTGCTCGACATTACCGAGACCGAAGTGAAGGACTCAATGCGCAACTCATCGCGCCACCTTTCTATGGATGCCTCTCTGACTCAGGACAAGGACAACAATATGTACGACGTTCTCAAGTCGGAAGACTCCCCTACTCCGGACAAAGGACTTCTTTACGAATCCCTCAAGCAGGAGATCAACCGCACCATTTCCACATTGCCCCAACGTGAAGCGGACATCATCAAGCTATACTTCGGGCTTGACAGCAAGCATCCGTTGACCTTGGAAGAGATTGGTGAAAAATTCGACCTCACTCGCGAGCGTGTCCGTCAAATCAAGGAAAAGGCCATCCGCCGTCTGAAAAACCAAGCCAAATGTAAAAACCTTAAAGCTTATTTAGGATAGCTGCAGAGGACACGACATAAACGTAGGGACGCCACATCACGGTGTTAATCTACAATATACAGGGACGCCACACTGTGACGTCCCTACTTCATACTTCTTACCTCCTACTTCTTACTTCCTACTTTTTCAGTGCTGCCTCTACTGGCTGACGAGGATTCTGCTATCCGGCAGACAATCTTAATTTATTCGTTTCTTAATTCAAAAGAACGGGACCCGTCTTTTTTCAGACGAAGCCCCGTTCTTTCAGTGAATAGTTTATAGTTCAGGTTCAAGCTAACCTTCGTTTCCTAGTTTCTCAGTTTTTCTTAGTTTCTTCGTTTCCAACTATCAGTTCACTAATCACTGTTCACAATTCACTAATTAATCCCCCACCCTTCCAACTGGTGTGTGGCGGTGCTGAAGTTGGCGCCGATTTTCACTATCGGACGTGGGTCGGAAAGGTAGCGGTCGGCGTAGCGGCGTTCCTCAATCTGGGCGAGTGCCTCTTCCACCGTTTTGTCCAACTTGAACTCAAAGATGTAGATGTGGGAGGCGGTTTCCACCACCGCGTCGATTCTGCCTTTCGAGGTGTGCTGCTCCACCGTGATGTAGGAACCCGCCAATCGGAATATCAGATAGAAGATGGTCTGGAAATATTTCTCCTTCAGCTTGTCGTCGAAAAGCTCGTAGTCCATTGCGGCGATGAACGACTGCAGGCGCGTCATAAAACCGTTCACGTCGTTGGCTCGCAAGTCGCGGACAAATTCGGGGATGGAGAACTCCGACTCCGTGATGGGAGGCACATAACTGGGGGCAATAAATCTCAGAAAGCCCCTTTTCACTTCCAGGTTGGGATAGCCGAGTATGTACTCCTCAAATTCGTTATACCCCTTGACGGTCAGGTAGCCCGCCTGGTAGATGATGGGCACGGGGTTGTTGGACTCGGCGCGGTAGTTGGTGA
>DCHI01000036.1:0-8607 GCA_002314795.1 Bacteroidales bacterium UBA1756
CCATCAAGGGAAAAGTACAGGAAAATGTCATCACTTTAAGGACCGAACTCACATTTGCAGATAGATATGGTCCGATTTCTTATTACTGAATGACATCGGACTATTCAGTCACTTTTCAAGTTAGTCAACACGAAAAAGTAAATTAGGGTGACATATTGACGAAGTCAGGAAAGTAAAATAATTCTTGGGACACCCAAAAATAAGCGAAAAATTAACGTATAATATTGATATTGAAATAATTATAATTTACACACAAAAAATGTGCGGAAAACAGGAAAGGTGGAAAAAATCCCAACTTTATAAACCTTACGAACCTTACGAACTTTACAAACTTTACAAACTTTACGAACCCGTTAGTTCCCGAAGTCGTCGTAATGAATCATATCGGGTTCTACTCCTAAGGAATCGAGCATTTGCAGAACCGCCTTCAACATCATAGGCGGGCCACAGATGTAGTATTCAATGTCTTCGGGTGCAGCGTGCTCCTTCAGGTAATTTTCTAAAATCACTTGATGAATAAAACCGGTTGGACCCGTCCATTGGTCATCGGGCTGAGGATCAGAAAGAGCGACGTGGAAGGAGAAGTTGTCGTTCTCTCTTTCTATTTCCTGGAAATCTTCCATATAGAAAAGTTCCTTGAGTGAGCGGCCTCCGTACCAGAAAGTGGTTTTTCGATTGGTGTGTAAATCATTGAACAAATGGAAGATATGGGACCTCATCGGTGCCATTCCAGCCCCGCCTCCAATGAACATCATTTCACGTTGCGTCTCTTCCACGAAAAACTCTCCGTAGGGACCGGAAACCGTGACTTGGTCGCCCGGACGCAAACTGTAAATGTAGGAAGAAGCAACGCCTGGATTGACTTTCTCCATCGTTTTAGTTTTCGGATTGAACGGAGGTGTGGCAATACGTACGTTCAGCATCACGATATTGTTTTCTGCCGGATGATTAGCCATCGAGTAAGCACGCACGGTGGGTTCCGGGTTTTTCATCTGAAGGGAGAATAGTCCCATCTTTTCCCAGTCGGCGCGGAAGGGTGCGTCAATTTCCATAGACGAAAAATCAACGTGACACGCGGGAATGTCCAATTGAACATAGCCGCCCGAACGGAAGTCAATGTGTTCCCCTTCAGGAAGTTGAAGGACAAGTTCTTTGATAAAGGTAGCCACGTTTTTGTTGGAAACCACGGTGCAATTCCACTTTTTGATTCCGAAGAACTCTTTGGGAATTTCAATTTCCATATTTTCTCGCACCTTGACTTGGCAAAAAAGGCGGTAATTTTCAGCGGCCATTTTTCTTGAAATGTGGCTGAGTTCCGTCGGCAGAATGGAGCCGCCGCCCGCTAACACTTTTCCTTTGCAAGTTCCGCAACTGCCACCGCCGCCGCACGCGGACGGGACAAATACTTTTTCATCCGAAAGGGCCTGAAGCAGCGAACATCCTCGTTCGTGTTCAATCTCTTTTTCCCCGTTGATTCGAATTTTTACTTTTCCTTCGGGAACTAATTTTTTGCGGGCAAAAAGCAACACGGCCACTAAAATCCACGTGACCAACAAAAAGATTGCCAAAGCCGCAATGATAGTCCATATTTCCATCATAATCAATGAATTAAATTCCTAAAAATGCCATAAAACCAATTCCTAACAGCCCTGTGATGATGTACGCAATTCCTTTTTCTTGCAAAGGTTGTGGAATGTTGGAATATTTGAGTCGCTCACGAATGGCCGCAAAAGCAACAATGGCTAACAGCCAGCCCACACCCGAGCCCATCGCGTATGAAAAACTGTGTGCTACCGTCGGGAAATGCTTTTCCTGCATAAACAGCGATGCCCCTAAGATAGCGCAGTTGACGGCAATCAGTGGCAAGAAAATTCCTAACGCCTGATAAAGAACCGGCGAGAGTTTTTCAATCACCATTTCCAAAAGTTGCACAATTCCCGCAATGATGGCGATGAAAAGGATGAGCGACAAGTACGACAAGTCAACATTTGCCATTTCCGGACTGAGCCACGCCAAGGCGCCTTCTTGAAGTAAATATTTGTCAATTAAATAATTGACAGGAACTGTCACGGCCAAAACGAAGCAGACTGCAATACCCAAACCGAAAGCAGTCTTGACGTTCTTTGAAACCGCTAAATAAGAACACATACCTAAAAAATAGGCAAAAACCATATTGTCAATGAAGACGGAACGAACGAAAATATCGGTTAACTCTCTCATTTTGCGTTGATTTTTTTAGAATTTTGAATCCATACGAGCGTGCCGACGAGGATAAGTGCCATCGGGGGAAGAATCATTAGTCCGTTGTTCATATAGCCGGCCTCGTAAAATGCTGACGGAATGACGGGATAGTTCCAGAGTGTGCCGGAACCGAGTAACTCACGGAAAAAGGCCACAATGACCAAAACGAGCCCGTAGCCCGCTCCGTTCATCAAGCCGTCGATGAAGGAAGGAATGGGTTTGTGTGAAAGGGCAAATGCCTCTAAACGTCCCATAATGATACAGTTGGTGATGATGAGCCCGACAAAAACAGACAGCATTTTGCTGACGTCATAGACAACAGCTTGCAACACTTGGTCCACAACGATAACGAGGGTGGAAACGACCAAAAGTTGCACGATGATACGGATCCGGGGCGGAATGGTGTTCCGAATCAGCGAGATGACGAGGTTGGCCACCGCACATACGACCATTACGGAAAGCGTCATCACAACGGCTGGCTTCAGCTGTGCGGTGACGGCTAATGCGGAGCAGACGCCAAGGATTTGTACTAAAATGGGGTTGTCCTTCGACAAAGGACCGAGGTATTTTCTCATTATGGATAATTATTTACTTTTCATTCAAACAGTTACGAAGCATAGCATCTACTCCTTTCGATGTAAGTGTCGCTCCAGAAATGGCATCTACGCGATTTTCTTCTGCTATATTGTTCTCTTTCCCTTTTTGTAAAACTCTGACAGATACGAAATTGCCGTTTTTATCTACAATTTTTTTACCGATAAAAGAAGAGGTGAATTTGTCTTGGGTGATTTTATCGCCCAACCCCGGGGTTTCGGACTTGTGCGAAAAGACGATGCCTTTGATGGTGGCCTGATCGTCAGCCAACACCACGTAGCCCCAGATGGGTCCCCAAAGACCTTTTCCATTGACACGGATGACCGTCCCCTCCGTTCCATCGGCACACTGAATCGTATAGGCCTCGTGGCCATTGCGTTCGGTGCGCGTGGCGACGGAACTGAACTTTTCCGCAGCAACGGTTTTTTCTACGTCACCATATCCGGCGGCACGTAAAATCTGCTGTGCCTTTTCTATCTGTTGGTTGGCTTCCTGACGGGGCTTCAACCCGATGTGCACACCCGTCAACAGAACGGCCGTGACGACAACTAAAAGCGTGATGTACAGAAAAATATATCGATTGCTAAACTCTTTCATATTGGTTTCTAAAGTTTAATCTTGTGGCGCGAAATGTTGACTTTTCTTTTTCTGATTTTGATATGGATAACACAATAGTCAATCAGTGGCGCGAAAATGTTCATAAGTAGGATGGCTAACATCATTCCTTCCGGATAGCCCTTGTTGATAACGCGGATGACGATAGCCAAGATTCCAATGAGCAGTCCGTAAATGTATTTTCCTGATTCCGTGTGCGTTGCAGTTACCGGGTCGGTTGCCATAAAAACGGCGCCGAACAGAAAACCGCCCATCAGCAGATGTTCCCAACCCGTGACGGGAGACATACCGGCTGTATGGAGCAGTGCTCCTGTCACGAGGCCGCCCACAACGACGGAAAGCATAATTCGCCAATTGGCTACTTGCGTGTAAATCAATATGATGGCTCCTAACAAAATGGCGATTTTGCTGGTTTCGCCGATACAGCCCGGAATGGTTCCGATGCAGAGGTCTAACAGAGAAGGCATCTGTTCCATCGAGCCGTTCATCGCTAAAGCCAATGGAGTTGCTCCCGAAATGGCATCCGCGGATTCAGAAATCCAGACGGAATCGCCGGAAATGACGGACGGGTAGGCGAAAAAGACGAATGCGCGTGCCACCAAGGCGGGATTGAGGAAGTTGTAGCCGGTTCCACCAAACACCTCTTTCGCAAACAGAACCGCAAAAGCAGTGGCAATGGCCACCATCCACAAAGGAACGTCGGGCGGCATAATCATCGGGATGATAAAGCCGGTGACAAAAAATCCTTCCGCAACCTGGTGCCCGCGTTTATGGGCAAAGATTATTTCCACGGTCAACCCGCTGACGTAAGTGACGATAACCAACGGCAGCCATTTCAAAAAGCCGTAGAGCAGACAGTTCCAGAAACCGGATTCCATTCCTTGTGAAAGGAAATGCTGATAGCCCAAGTTCCACATTCCGAAGAAGAGAGCAGGACAAAGCGCTATCATTACCGTAATCATTATTCGTTTCATATCAACGGCATCACGAATATGGCTTCCTTCCGATGTTACTTCTTTCGGAGTCAGCAGAAACGTGTCAATGGCGTCGTAAAGAGGATAGAGACAATGCAAGGGCTTCCCTTTTTCAAAGGTGGGCTCCAGTTTCTTGCCAATTTTTTCAAAAATATTCATAAATAATTATAAATCAATTTTTTATAATTTCTTTCCTTCCAATTCCATTTTAAGAAGATAGAGCCCGTCACGAATGATTTTTTGACATTCCGTCTTGGACGGGCAGACCACTTCGCAAAGGGCAAAGTCTTCGTCGTCAACTTCGTAAATTCCTAACTCTTCCATCATTTCAATATCTTTGGTGATGCAGGCCTTGAGAAGTTCGGTGGGTAAAATTTCAAAAGGAAAAACTTTTTCGTAAACGTCGGTCATCACAAAATTGCGGCGACCGCCGTGTAAAGTCGTATCGTGTGCAAACGTTTTCTTTCCAAAAAGCCAAGCGACAAAGGTGTGAGAAAAACTCCACTTTTTGAATCCAGGAAGCAGCCAGCCAATCAATTCGCGGCGTCCGCCTTCTTCCAAAACGGTCACTTGCGAGTCGTAAAAACGAACCGTCTGAAATTGTTCTATCTTTTTACCTGTCAATATGTTACCGCTAATCTTTCTAACGGATTCGTCTGTGATTTCTTCTTGAAAAATGGAAGATAAATCGGCTCCGTACGGCATCGAGTAGAAGCCAGTATTTTTGAGGGAAGGGCCGGTGAATGCTACATTTTTTTCAAAACTGAGAACGCCGTTCAGAAAGAAACGTCCGATAGTCGCCACATCTTGCGGTTGTACGAACCAGACGGTTTCTCCTTTGTCGATGGGCTCGATGCGGTGGATTTGCGTTCCGACATTGCCTGCGGGATGGGGCCCTTTAAAGTAGTGTAAATGAACACTTTTCACCGATTCAAAAAGTCCGTTGTCAGCTTCTTTCCGCATACAAAGATGGATTTTGTTTTCATCTCCTATCAGTTGCTGAAGGATGCGGACGCCTTCGTAAAATTCGTCCTCTCTGCCTTTGAGCAGAAGTGCTGTTTCCGGTGCTAATGGCGCGGAGTCGAAGCAGCTGATGAAAAGTGCCTTGGGACGGCTATCTGGATTGGGAATGGTGGAAAAAGGACGTTGGCGGATAAATGGCCAAAGTCCGTTGGCAAGCATCAAGTCAGCGATTTCGCGGCTGTCTTTGGGCTGAGGGACGGAATATTGGCGGAAGAAAAAGTCGGCGGGGGTGGTATCGATGATGAGGCACTCAATGGCACGACGTTCGCCCCGGACGATTTCGCGGACGGTTCCGTTAACGGGGGATGCGACGATGATACGTTCATCCTCTTTCGAGCAGAACAGTGGGGATCCTATTTCAACGGTGTCGCCGGATTGCACCAATGGGCGCGGTTTTATCCATCGGAAATCAGAGGGGCGTACGAAGCAAGTGCTGGTGTCGGGCCGTTTGAATGTGCGTGTGGCGGCTCCTTCCAGCCTGATATCTAAGCCTTTCCGTATTTTAAACTCCATAGTTTTATCCTTTTTTTTAAGGTTGCAAAAGTACGCGTTTCTTTTGTAGAAGAACAAAGAAATTATTCTATTTTTGCATCGTCAATTTTTTTTACAGTAAAAATATGTTACTATCTAAAGAGGTCGCCGTTTACATCAACCTTGCCGCGTGCAAATTGAAACAATATATTGCCGTTATGCTGAAGCAAAACAAGGTTGCTCTTACGCCGGAACAATTCCTTCTCATTGATTTATTATGGAACCAGGGGCCGATGTCGCAGCAGAAATTGGCGGACACGATGCAGAAAGATAAAAATTCCATCACCAAATTGGTGGATGCTTTGGAGAAGAAGAAGTTTCTTGTCCGCAAGCGTGATGAAAAGGACCGCCGTTCCAATATTGTCGTGCTCACTTCCAAAGCGGAAGGGATGAAGTTAGATGCCAAGGAGACAGGCATTTTCATTTTGGATAAGATGTTAGTAGGAATCAGTGAGGAGGAATTAAAGAGCTTTCTGAGCACGCTGAACAAGTTGTCAGCCAATATGTCGGTATAGATTTCGTTGCCAAAAGTGTGGCGGCTTAGAAGAGAGCCGCCACACTTTTGATGATGGTTTCAGACGGAAGTTCCGGATTGAGTACGAGGTCGGGTTCTTTGAAAACGAAACCTTTGCTCATAGCCGCCAATGTGCCGCCGCCGGTGCAGTTGAGCATAATAAATTCGTCTTTTTTCACTGTCCCGTTTTCCACTGCTTTTGCCAATGCAGTGACTGCCACGCAGGCAGCGGGGAGCAGTTCGTACCCTTCCAAGTTGCGATATTTCATCATCCAGAACATAATATCCTCGTTGTCAGCAAGAAAGACGTCTCCGTTGCTAACTTCCAATATGTCAAAAAGACCACCGTGCAAACTGTATGGCGGTTTCCGGTTTGAAAGTACTTTGGCTAAAATGATTTCGGCTTGTCTTCGTCCCGTTTCGGGCTGCAGTTCAACAAGCGAGCGGGAACGTGCTTTCCAGGAGTCATAGATGAGTGTAAACGGTTTGTTTTGGGCTACATACACGCGCATATTGTTTTCTCCGAAACGTCCGTCAGCGGCGAGACGCTGTGCGTTTTCCCACGCGGCAATGGCTCCGGTTCCGGAACCGACGGCCTGAAAATAGGCGTCGGGAATTCGTCCGGTCACTTCGACGCAACTGAGGATTGTCGTTCCCATTCCGTCGCGGCGTGCTACGTTCTTGGCTCCTCCTTCCAAGAAAAACCGCGGGTCTTCGGCTAACTTTTCTCCCAAGGTGATGGCATCGTAGTAGTCGCAGCCGTGCGGAACAGCCACCAATTTGACGCACTTGTCTAATTTTTTGCTGAACCACAGGTCGTGCAGATTATCCATCGGGACGCATAAAACGATGGGAATCTTGTTGTCGGAGCAGACTTGTGCGAAGGCGCGTGCGGTGTTTCCCGCGGATTGCACGACGAGCGTCCTTTTTTCGTCACTGCCGATACGAGCCAGGACGGAGTAGGCCTCGGTTTCTTTGAAGGAACAGGTTCTCATCTTCGCGCCAATTTTCGGATACCATCCCGAAAAGGTGATATAAAGATTCTCCAATCCAAGAAATTTGGCTAATCCTTTTGACTTGTAAGTAACTGGCGCATTGGACTTTTTGAGTGTACGTTGAATGGGGAGCCATTCTGCGTAGCGGTAAATCCCGTCGAAATCTTCGTGGGGTGTGAACTTTTTGTTTTCATAATTGGCTCGTATGAGGGAGGGGCTGCCTCCGCTGGGGTCGCTTAACGTCCACCCTTTGTCTTCAAACGTGCGTCCGTTTTCTACATTGATGAGGTTATACTTCGTGGGCTTGAATCTCATATTGATCATTTTTGTATGTTTTTTAACGATTGTTTTTGAAATTATTGTTTAGGTAGGGATTGCGCGTCCAAAATTTCTGCGAGGTCGTGGACGGGACGATCGGCGTAGCGGGCGAAGGTGGCGAGGCACAGTGGGCAGGCCGTGGCGATGGCATCGGCTTTGCTGGTGTACAAGTTTTCCAAAGCGGCTTTTGTCATTGCTTCCCGTTGGGCGAAGCCGAGGGTGATGGAACCCAAAGAGCCGCCGCAACAGATGCTCTCGTTGCGGGTTTTGTCGGCTTCGGAAATGCACGCCGCTTGTCCGATGAGCTTTCGGGGAGCGTCGTAGATTCCGCAGCCGCGTCCCAATTCGCAGGGATCGTGGAAAACGTAGCAAACGTCGCTTTTGGTGATTTTAAGTTTTCCTTTTTTTACTAAATCATTGAAAAATTCGCTATAATGAATCACTTGAATTCCAGGAAGTTCGTATTCTTCTTTGAACATTTTATAGCAGATGGGACAACTTACTAACAAGGTGTCGGCTTGCGATTTACGGATGATTTCTTCGTTCTTACGGGCGATTTGTCGTGCTTCGTCCATTCTCCCCGCCATCAGAAGCGGTCGACCACAGCACAAGCCGCCGTTTCGGTCCATCCAAACATAATCCATATTTGCTTTTTGGAGAATGGACTCCACGCTGCGACCGATGGAAGGCGTGAGTTGGCTCATACAGCCACTGAAATATGCCACTTTGTGTCCGTTAGCCGTTTCTTCCAATGGGGAAACATCAATGTTGGTGTAGTCCGGCGAAAGGTTGTAATGGCGGG
>DCHI01000036.1:8612-48055 GCA_002314795.1 Bacteroidales bacterium UBA1756
GGCGGGCGGCGCGTTGCGCGATTCGTAGCCGCGGACCTTCCACACATACCGGACACAGTTCTTCGCATTTGCCACAAAGCAGGCATTTGTCGGAAATCTCTTCAATCCGTTTTTCATTGTTCCTTCGTATCTGACGGGTGAGATAAACGGTGCAGTCTTGTACATTCTGTTTTTCCACGCTCATTGGACACGCATCGATACAGACGCCGCAGTTGGGACAGCTCATCACCTGTGCCCGTGCAAAACCGCGCCGTGAATTCCGTATTTTCAGTCCTGCATTCCGCATTGGAATCAGCATCATTTCAGCAGGGATGTGCATATAACGGCTGAACGGGAGCACGCACATAAACACGCACAAGGCAATGGAGTACGCCCACCAGGTGGGAAGCAAGTTGAGGTTGTTCCCCAGAAACTGACGGAAAATCCAGTTGGCGGGAATCGTTAAAAACGAGCCGCCACTGATGTGCGCCGTGAAACTTTCGGCCAGCAGTCGCAACGGGAAAATTGCCCACAATGCGTACATCCCTATTTGGTTGAGAAGAGTGTGCCGTGTGGTTCGTTTCATCCCGAAAAATTGAGAGCGCACCCGTTTGATGATGGCGAGAACAATGCCACTTAAAACAATCATCAGGAAAAAGTCCATCAGAAAGAATAGCAAACTTCCTTGTATGGTTCCTTCTCCTTCTGCTACGAAATAGTTGAAAAAGATGGGATAGTAGAAAAGATGTACTCGATTGGGAACGAACAGAAAAACTTCGAGATGCCCCAGCACAATCAGCATAAACCAGCCGAAAGCGATACTGGAGTGCATATATCCCAACAGTTTATTCCGTTTCCATAACTTGATATGAAGGAGGCAGTCGCACAAAATGTCCCAACAGTTTTTTACAATCATCTTGGGTTGGATGAGCGAAAGGAAGAATTTCCGCCTGTCTTTTCTTGAAAGTTGCAGCAGGATTCTGACGATTCCGAACGCGCAATAGCCCAGAACGAAAATCATTCCGAAGAGGAATGGAAGAACAAAGGGATTGTATCCCGATGGAATTCTATCAATCATATATTCTATATAGCGTTAAGAGAAGATGACGGGTGTTGATGGCGCGCGGGCAGACCATTGTGCATTTTCCGCAAAGCATACAGTTTGAAAGCAGTGGGCGCACGTCCTGTCCCCGCTGAAGTCCCAAAATGACTTTACGAACACTCATTCCACTGAAGGGTGCGGCGGTGCAAGTAGCGCTGCAAGAACCGCAACTCATACAAATCTGCGCGTCCGGTTCAATAGTGCAAAGCCGTTTGTACAGATGGTTGTCCAAACTGTCAAAATTGATGGTTGAACTTTTGGTAAGTGTAAAACCAAAATCTGTCATTTTTTTATTTTAGAAATTGTTTTTCAAATAGTTGTGAATGCAAAGAGCCGCGGCGCGTGCTTCCGAAACCGTCTCCGGAATGGTTTTTGTACCCGTACACGCCCCCGCATAAAAAATTCCCGCGCGGTTGGATTCGATGATTCCATAGACGTTGTCTTTGCTTTTTAAGAAATCGTCATCGTCAATTTCCAACCGGAGCATTTCCGCCAATGGAGTAACTTGCGAATTGCAAACCATCCCTGACATCAGTACGAGCAGGTCCAAGGTGACTTTCAGCGGCTTGCCGACCAGTGTGTCTTCTGCTTTCACTTGGACGAGTCCGTCCAAAGTTTCTCCCACCTCGGAGACACGTCCACGGATGAAATGCACTCCGAAATCACGCTGCGCCTGAATGTAGAAATCCTCATATTTTTTGCCGAAAAGTCGTAAGTCCATATAAAAACAATAGACTTCGGTGTCTGGGAAGCGCTCTTTGATTTCAATGGCTTGCTTGATGGCGGTTGTGCAACAGACTTTGGAACACTGACTGTTGCCGGCTTTCAGGTCGCGTGAGCCCACGCAGTGAACGAAGCCGATGGCTTTTGGCTGCGGGGGAATCCGTTTGTCGGTTTTCCCGTTGAACCACGCCTCCAAATCCCCGTTGGTGATGACGTGATCATAAACTCCGTAACCGTATTCCTCCTTTTTTGAAGCATCAAAAAGAGAGAATCCCGTGCTCATCAGCACCGCCTTAGTCACAATATTGATGCCATTATTTAGCATAATATTGTAACGGTTTCCCAAGGAATTGATTCCTTTGACTTTGGTTTCAAGGTGTACGTGTGCATCTTTGATTCGTTCTTTCAAATTGCTAACGATTTCTTGAGAGGAGGACATATCGGGAAACAGTTTGTGCCATTGCGCCACGTGTCCTCCGAGATGGTCGGTCTGTTCTACGATGATGGGAAGATAGCCGAGTTGCAAAAGTTGGTTGGCCGCTTCCATTCCAGCGATGCCACCTCCGATGATAACGATGTTTTCTTTCATTTTAAAAACATTTGAGTGAAGAAGGAAGTTCCGGACGAAGGAGGTCCTCCTGGTTGAGTCCGACATATTTTGCCTTGGGGTCGTATTCAATTCCGATTTTGTCTAACAGCGGCTCCACGGCGACCTGATGCAGTTGCAATCCCAGGTCCCACGGGTTGTAGCCAAGCACGAGGCCAGCCAGTTCCTCGTAGGTAAGAACGGGGATGCCGAAGCCGTTTTCTCCGTACGTTTTTCCGGTTTGTTCCGCGATGACATACTGCCAGCGGTCCAAGAAATAGGGACAGCCGGGGCAGTTGGTGATGATGGCGTCCGGATGGTAGGGCTCCATTGATTCAAACTTTTTCCAAGTATTTGATATGCTGTAACTTCTGTTTGCCTTGACGTGGTACTGCCGGAATCCGTAGCCGCAGCAGTGGCGCCGTTCGGGATAGTCGATGACTTGTCCTCCCCAACTGTCAATCATACCGGCGAGCACGTATGGATATTCGGCGCCGCCCACTCCCTTATGCGGAAACATTTTAGCATAGTGGCAACCGATGTGTTCCACGATTTTCAGTGGTTCTCCGGTTTCTTTATTTACTAAATGATGTTTGGCTTTGGCAGCGATTTCGTTTCTCCAATGGAAGATGAGGTCGCTGCTGTGAGCGAGGTATTTGGGTTTGTTGAACTCGCGGCGGCACGCTTTCCAAAGGTCTTCTCTGATTTTGGCTTCCAATTCCGGAAATTCGTGCCAAGTTTCCAAAATTTCGGCGTAATTACCGAACGAAGTGATGCAGCTGGGAACGTAGTTTTCGTAGCCGGCCTCGGTCATCAGCGCGAACTGGCGGGCCACGATGGTCATAGCTGTTTCCTGCGGAATGGTGTCGCAATGGTAAGCGATTCCGCCACAGGTAGTGTGGTGAGGTGTTTCGTATAAGTCTTTATGTAGTACTTTTTTAGTGATTTCGGTGAACATTTTTTCACTTGCGGGAAAGAAATTCTGTCGAATGCAACTGCGTACGTAGTACCAGTGATCGTCCGGAATTTCCTTTTGGTAGTCGCTCCAAATCTTTTGTTTGCCTTGACTAATCATTTCGTATAGTATTAGTGGTTGAAGTGTTTATCGGAACAAAACTCAAATGCCTGTTTCTCGTATTCTTCTAAGCTGATTCCCAGCTCTTTGGCTTTTTCGGCAGAGTAGTTTTCCACGTCCTTGATACGTTCTGTGCCGCCCGTCACGTCAAAAATGGCTTTGAGTTCGTCCAACGATTCCTGAGGAATCTTTCTTAAAACGCCCGGGCCGTCGCCCATATAGTTGGCGCCTTGTCGTTCCAGACTTTTTTCCAAATGTTCGGTATGCCATTTCCAAACAGGTCCCGACTCTTTGTGTTCCTCCCATTTAAAAGTCTTTGGGTGAACACAATAGCCATAGTTGAGAATATTATTAGTCATAATGTGAGTTAGGGGAAGTAGTTGTCGCCCTTTTTCCGATTCGGTAAAGTAACCGAGGCGGGCGCTAAGGTCGCGCAGGGCCATAATGACTAAGCCGGGGCCGTTTGTTCGTGGGCACCGCGTGACGCAACTCATACATTCGCCGCAGTACCAAATGGTATCCGATTTGAGCAGATTTTCAATCTGTTCATTATCACGGGTTTGTACAATGTTTACAATCTGTCGCGGGTCATATTTGTAAAATTCCGCTGCCGGGCACACTGCCGTACACGTTCCGCAGTTGATGCACGTGTGAAAGCCCTCCCTGAAGCGGTAGTCTTTGGAAAGTTCGTCAAACAGGTTGATTTTTTTTTCAGTGTCGTTCATTATAGAGGTTTGATTTTTTTGGCAAGATGGGCGCAAAGTCCGGGAAAAAATCTTTTTATATAGGTCATTATCAGTTCTTTGCGTCCAACGAGAACTTCTCTTTTCCCTTTCGAAATGGCGCGAACGATTTTTTGAGCCGCTTTGGTCGCAGAAAGTCCGCCCGCTTGTCCGGGATCCATCACTCCGTGTGGTTCTCCCCCTTTGTCCAAGGCGCGTACGGAAATCATTGTTTGCACTCTTCCCGGGCAGACAAAGGTTACTTTGATGTTGCGTTCGGCGTATTCCGCTTGCAGTGTTTCAAAATAACCGTCCAAAGCGTGTTTGGAGGCACTATAGGCGCAGCGAAGTGGAAAGCCGAAACGGCCGGCTATGGAGGTGGTGACGGCAATGTGCCCGCCGCCCGCCGTCAGCATTTTCGGCAGTAGCGCTTTTGTTAGCGCAACCGGAGCAAAAAAGTTGACTTCCATAATTTTTCGCGTCATTTCCATTGAAGTCTCTTCCGTGGTCGTCCGTTGACTGATTCCTGCATTGCAAAAAAGCGTGTCAACTTTTCCGAAAATGTCCCACCCCTTTTCTGCGATTATTTCAATATCAGAATTATCTGAAAAATCAAATGGCACGACGGCAGCTTTTGCTCCTAATCGTCGGCATTTATTGGCTACTTGTTCCAATTTTTCAATGGAGGTGGCTGTCAGAATAAGCGATGCCCCTCGCTGTGCGTATTCGTAAGCGCAGGCCTCGCCAATTCCGGACGAAGCGCCCGTTATCCAAACAACCGTTTTGGCGTTCTCTTCCATTTTCGTCTTATCTGATTTTTTCTTTTGCAAAACAAGACATCAATCGGAATAGCCACTTGGGAAGCGGTTTTGTTCTATTCCTTTTTTGCAAATCAAGGAACAATCCCAATTTTTTTGCAATCGGAATCTTGTGTGTTTCTACAAATTCAATCAATGTTCCGTCGGGATCTTCAATGTACGTAAAGTGTCCTTGTGCGTCCCCCATATCGAACGGTTTGTCATCGGGGCAACTATCGACGGTGAAGGGAAATCCTTCTTTTTTACAAAATTCGCCGAGTGCTTTCATATTGGTCACGTCGTAGCAAATTTGAATAAAACCGGGGTCGCCCCAAAAGCGGCCTTCGTAAATTTTCCGTGGGGAACGTTCCAACGGTTGAACTAATTCAATTTGTCCGTAATCAAGCAGTTGCGCAAATGGACCTTTCGGAATTTCGGGGTAGGCGAGCAAGACGCGTCGGTACTTTTCCGTTCCGCCAGGAAGCAGCAGCCAGTCGTCGAATGTACCGGTTTTATCATAGACGATTTCTTTGTAGCCAAGAATATCTTTGTAAAAACGAATAGACTTTTCCATATCGGTAACGCCAATCATCGTTCCTGCAATTCCTCCTGTAAGTTTGTTCTGTTCTATGTAAATAGATTGATTTTCAATAATTTGAAAGAAATTCCCGTAAAGATCTTTTAAATAAAAACAGGGTATGCCGTTCGGGAGAGAGCCGACCGGGCTGCATTCCACTTTCTTTTTAAGCATTTCGGAGTGAAATTTTTCCACGTTGCGGCACTTGAGTTTTGCGGCGAAGATTCCGCAGTCGCCGACGGCGATTTCGAAAGTAGGGGGGACTGGCATCCGTTCGCTGTACTGCCAGATTTCGAAGCCGCCTCCGCCTTGCAAATTAACGGCGATGCAAGCGTGGCGTTTCTGTGGTTGGTTGCCTGTGTAGGGGAGCATTCGTTCGGCGACAGTATCGTCTTCCAAGATGCGAATATCCGTTCCAAAATGTTCGATGTACCAGTTCCACGATTTTCTAAAATCGGTAGTTCCGATTCCAACTTGTTGAATACCAGAGATAAAATAATGCTTCATAATTCGTAAAAGCTTTTACTATTTCGGGCGGCAAAAATAGTAAAAGATTTTACTATTTTGGTTCGAGAAAGAAAAAAAATTGAAATTATTTCATAAATGATAAAAGTATGAAAAGAATGGTGAGGGGATGGAAAAAATAGCGATTGTAAAATTCATTGTCATTTCTTAAGAAATTTCAGAATAAACATCTCGTTAAAATTGCTTGCAACTGTGTTTTGGAAAGGGATTATTGTTATTTTTGCGCGGTAAAAATAGAACGGATGCAATTCTTTTTATCATTCAAAATGATGGAAGAAAATTCTCATCAAGCCAACTTATGGATGGCTTGGTTTTTTCGTGCTTTGTTTTACAATTTTTTAATGATTTTTGAAAATAATTAAAATAAAAAAATTCACTTATGAAAAAAGCGCTTGTTATTTTTTTACTGATGATGTCCGTGAGTATGACATTTGCTCAATTGGGTGTTCCTGTATTATCCACTCCGACGGATGGGAGCAGTGTTAATTCGTTGAGTACCACGTTGTATTGGAATTCGGTGAGTAACATCACCTATTATGATTATCAATATGATACGACGGCAAATTTTGATTCTCCGGTTTTGGTCTCGGGGACACGGTCGCGTTCATACAGAAACATTTCCATTAGTGGTTTGCGGATGAATACCACCTACTATTGGCGGGTTCGCACGCGCACTGCAAGCGATACTTCGGCTTGGTCGCAGGCCTTTTCGTTCAACATTCCCGGCTTAACGGTCACGGCGCCAGAGGATGGTACGACGGCCACAACGCCCTACGTTTATATCAGTTATTCGCTGCCGAGCGGGGCTTCCATCTATACGGCTTTTGATACGGTTCCCACCTTTGATTCACCGGCCTACACTTACTCGCAAAGCAGTTCTTTTTCGCTTCCTTACTTTGGAAAAACCTATTATTGGCGTGCACGGGCGTATGCCAATAGCGAATACACTCCGTGGTCGGAAACACGCACCTTGTTTTTGCCTTCCACCGGTCCGCAACTTTATTCACCGGCCAACAATAGCACTGTGACGAGTGAATCTACGGAATTGTACTGGCAGAATGACAATTCCTATAGTATGCAGGTGCAATATGACACGGTTCCAACGTTTAATTCTCCGATGTTGTATCAGACAACGACCACGTCGAGTTACCTTTATACAGAAAGCATTCCGTCCGGAGCGCGTGTCTATTGGCGCGTGAGATACTATAACGGGACAACCGGTTCGGACTGGAGTGAAACGCGTGTATTTACGCGGCTCGGCGGCGTACAACCCGTGAACCCCATCAATGGGGCCTTGGTCAGTTCGTTGTCTCCATCACTGACATTCAGCGGGATGTATGGTTATTACATCAATTATCAAGTACGATGCGATACCGTTCCGACATTTCAGTCAGGGGCTTTGGTGACCAACAGTTATTCCCAATATTACACTTATTCAGACAACACGTACAGTTGCAGCGTAAGCGGTTTGCATTTCGACAAGGAGTATTATTGGCAAGTTCGTACCATTTACGATGGCGACACCAGCGCTTGGTCCAATACGGCAACGTTCCGAACACCTGGCACGCTTACTTTGAGCAGTCCTCAGAATGGTAGCGTCCAGAGCAACACGTATTGCGAATTGAGTTGGAATAGTATCAGCGGCGTAAACAATTATGTCTATTTGATTGACACCGTTCCAACTTTTGGCTCCAGTGCTTTGATGCGTGGAACGGTTTACAATACGTACGCAGACATTGAGTTGCCTTATTTAGGAAAGACCTACTATTGGAAAGTGGGGGCTTGTACGCAAAATGACACTTGCTGGTCGGAAGTTTGGAATTTCAGTGTTAATGGAAAGGTCACTTTGTCCTATCCTTCCGATGGAACTACCGTAAGCGGTCTTGAAACGGAACTCGGATGGAATTCTCTCGGAAACAGTTACCTTCTCAACATTGACACGACCTCTACTTTTGGTTCTCCGGCGGCGGTTACTTATACTATGACGGATACTTATCGCTATATCAGCGGGTTGAAATTCGGCCAGCGTTACTTTTGGCGTGTGTGTGCCGTTTCTGGTAGCCAGCAGATGGAGTGGTCGGATACGTGGAGTTTTACTGTCCAAAGTTCTGTTAACCCTTATTCTCCATCCAACAACAGCACCCTCAGTAGCAATAGTACCTATTTGTATTGGGATTATTTTACGGGTGCTGAAGACTATACCGTGCAGATGGACACCACCGCCACTTTTGATTCTCCATCCATACAGAGTTATACCACGACAAGCACCGAATACTATGTGTCATCGTTGGCGTACGCACAGAACTACTATTGGCGTGTGAAGGCAAGAAACGGTTCGTCTGAAAGCGATTGGAGCAATGTTATGCGCTTCAGTACAATCGGAACTGTGACTCTGAATTCCCCAAGCAATGGCAGCATTGTGTCAAACTATTCTTCCGTCTATTTTTATTGGAATTACAATTACAACATTTCATATTACCATATTCAATATGATACTGTAGCAGATTTTAGTTCTCCGTTGGCAACGCAAAGTTTGCAAGAGGTATATGATTATAGTACTTATCTATATGATTTTGAACCAAATAAAATCTATTATTGGCACGTTCGCGCACTCAGTCCGTACGACTATAGTCCGTTGACTTGGTCTGAAACGTGGAGCTTCAGTACGGAGTCGAGTGTTGAGCCCTACTCTCCGGCCAATGGAAGTACTTTGAACGGTTTTTACACTTATTTGGAATGCAATACACGTAATGTTGATGGTTGGATTTACCAATTAGATACGACAGAAAGTTTCAATTCGCCGGAATTGCGGACAGACAATTACTACAATAATTATGTAGAGAATTTGGATTTTGGGACGACGTACTATTGGCGAGTGGCGGGCGTTAACGGTACCGATACGATGGCTTGGGGCGATGTGTGGAGTTTCACCACCGTTGACGGACGTGTCCAACTGCAGTCTCCTGTTGATGGCTATGCCACGAATGCCGTGACGCAGTACCTGACTTGGACAAACATTTCCGACTGTAATGGCTACCAATATCAATGTGATACGGTAAGTACTTTTGATTCTCCGGCACTGATTTCCGGAATCCGGAATAGCGGATATAACTTCATTACATTGAATGACTTATATTATGAAAAAACGCACTATTGGCGTGTCCGTTGTATGATTTCTTCCGACACTTCGGCTTGGAGTGAGACGTGGACTTTCCGCACGATACAGCACCCCACACTTGTTTCTCCGGTTTCTGGAACAGCATTGGAAGCTCCTTCCGCTACTTTGACGTGGAATAGTATTCAAGGAACAAGAACCTATCAGTACCAGTATGATACGACAGCTAATTTTGCTTCACCTGCTTTGATATCCTATACGACCTCATCCAACAGCGTCAGCATCAGTCCGTTGTACTATGGACCTGAATATAGCTGGCGGATGCGTGCCATCAATTATCGGGACACCTCTGCGTGGAGTGACATCTGGACTTTTACTACCCCGCGGACCGTTGTTTTGAGCACGCCTGCCAACGGAAGCGAATTGACCGGCGTTTCTTCCTATTTTTATTGGAATTATCTTTCTTCCGATTACTATCTTTTCCAAATCGACACGGTTAGCACTTTCAATTCACAGTGGCTCAGAAATGCCAACGTATATGATTATGGCATCAACCAATCCAACCTTCCCTACGGACGCACTTTGTATTGGCGCGTAGCAGCCGTCAACAATATTGACCAATCCGATTGGAGTGACGTGTGGACGGTAACTACGCCCGCCTCCGTAACGTTAGTCTCTCCATATCAAGATGCAACGAACATTTCCAGTACGGTTTCTTTGAGCTGGCAGCTCATTTCCGGAAGTACCTCTTACCAATATCAGTACGATACCGTGCCGACATTTGATTCCCCGTTGGCATACACGGGAACCCGTGGTAGTAGTTATAACAGTGTAAGTATCAGTAATTTGTTGTATAATACAAACTACTACTGGCGTGTGAGGGCTATCAACTACAATTTGCCAGACACTTCGTTGTGGTCGGAAACTCGCCATTTTACAACGAGTGCAAGTGTGGCTTTAAGTTCTCCTGCCAACGGAAGTGTTTCTAACAATATTGCCAATACACTCTATTGGAATTCAGTTAATGGTAGCAATTACATTTACAATATTGACACCGTAGCCACCTTCAATTCACCGGCTTTGCAGTCGGGAAGCACCTCTTCCACTTCTGCTTATTTTAGCAATTTATATTATGGAAAAACATACTATTGGCGCATTGCTGCATACAATAGCAATGATACAACGGCTTGGAGTGAAGTTTGGAGTTTTACGACACCGTCCACCATTTTGCTGAATACTCCGGAAAACGAACTTGTAATCAACACATTGTCACAAACCTTGTCGTGGTACAGTTGCGATGGAACTTCTTATTATGAATATCAATACGATACCTTGCCGACATTTGATTCTCCCGCTTTGTATAGCAGTACTTCATCTTATACGAGTGTGACGGTCAGCAATCTTTGTTATGAGACGCGCACGTATTGGCGCGTTCGTGGTTGGAATAATGTTGACGTTTCCGACTGGTCGGAAGTGCGTTATTTCAATACTGACAATGCGATGACGCTGTATGTTCCTGCGAACGATTCTGTTTTGCAAGTGGTCAATCCCCAACTTCGTTGGAATACTTACGACGGCAGTTCCTACTATCAATATCAGTATGACACGACGGCAACGTTTGATTCCCCGTTATATTACACAGGAACTACATCCTATTTGTATAGAAGTTTGAGCTATTTGCAGTACGGGGCTACCTATCATTGGCGCGTTCGTGCTTACCATAGCCGCGACACGAGTGCGTGGTCCCCGGTTTGGAGTTTTACGACGCCATCAACCATTGCTTTGAGTACGCCTGAGCAGAACAGTATCGTCAACACGTTGTCACCCACGTTGTATTGGAACAGTTGTTCGGGTACAACCACCTACGAGTATCAGTACGATACCGTCGCCACATTTGATTCTCCCGCGATGGTGAGTGGAATTCGCAGTAGTAGCTACAATTACGCTTACACCAGTAATTTACAGTACGATACACAGTATTTTTGGCGTGTTCGTGGCTGGCACAGTTCCGATACGTCCGACTGGTCGCCGGCTTGGAGCTTTAGAACGGCGGGCAGCGTTACTTTGCTCACTCCAGCGAACGGAGACACTGTAACGAACATCAGCAATACCGTCTATTGGCAGGAAGTCAGTGGAAGTAATTACATTTTGGAAATGGATACGGTTCCGACGTTTGATTCTCCTGTTTTACAGCATAATACAACTTACTATACTTACTATAGTTACAGCAACTTATATTACGGAAAGACCTATTATTGGCGTGTGGCCGCGTATGCTAATGGAGACACGACGGTGTGGTCGGATGTCTGGCATTTTACGACACCCGACAAAATCATATTGAGTTCTCCGGAGATTGGTTCTGAGAATACCACGCTTTCACAATATTTTTATTGGAATACTTGCAGTGGAACAAATTATTATCAGTATCAGGTAGATACACTTCCGACGTTTGATTCCCCGGCTGTTTTTGCAGGAACTCGCAGCAGCAGCTACAATTACGTTTCCCTTAGTAATTTGTTTTATGAAAATGAAATCTATTGGCGCGTCCGTGGCTGGAACAGCGTGGATACTTCCGATTGGAGTGATACTTGGTACATCACTACCACCGGGCGTATGACTCTGTCAGCACCGGTCGATGGAACCATTTTGACCACGGCCAACCAAACGTTATCTTGGAACAGTTATTCCGGAACCTCCTACTATCAATACGAGTACGACACAACGGCTAATTTCAACTCGCCGAGTCGAGTTTCTTCAACCACTTCCAGCACCTCAGTTAGTATCAGCAATCTGATTTACGACACTCGTTATCATTGGCACGTCCGTGCAATTAACAGTCGTGACACCAGCGCGTGGTCAGATGTTTGGACGTTTACCACACCCGTTGAGGTAACGTTGCTCACACCTGCCGATGGCACGATTTCCACCACCATCAGCAATTCCATTTCCTGGCAAAGCATCAGTGGAAGCAGTTACATTTATGATTTGGACACGGTTGCTACCTTTGATTCGCCGGCTCATCAAACTTCTTACACCTCTTCTACCTCACGCTCATTCAGCAATCTGTATTATGGAGCAACCTATTATTGGCGCGTGGCTGCGTACAACAGCAATGACACCAGCCGTTGGTCAGAAGTGTGGACCTTTGTTACGCCTGCTAAGATAGAACTGAGCAGTCCAGCCATTGGAACTGTGGTGAGCAATTCTTTGTCACAATATCTTTATTGGAATACTTGTACGGGAACGAATTACTATCAGTATCAGGTAGATACACTTCCAACGTTTGATTCCCCGGCTGTTTTTGCAGGAACGCGCAGCAGCAGCTACAATTACGTTTCCCTTAGTAATTTGTTTTATGAAAATGAAATCTATTGGCGCGTCCGTGGCTGGAACAGCGTGGACACTTCCGATTGGAGTGACACGTGGTACTTTACTACCGTTGGCCGTATGCAGTTGACGTCTCCCGCGGATGGCACCGAATTGTCGTTGGTTAATCAGACCCTGTCCTGGAATAGTTATCCGGGCTCCTCTTCTTATCAATATCAATATGATACGACAGCCAATTTCAATTCGGCTGCAATGGTAGTCGGAACAACGAGCAGTACAAGCTATTCTGCCTCCAATTTCTATTTCGGAGCTACCTACCATTGGCGTGTCCGTGCCATTGACAGCCGCGATACGAGCGCTTGGTCTGATGTTTGGACCTTTACGACTCCGGCAGTCGTTACGTTGGTTTCACCGGAGGATGAAAGCGTTCTTGCAACCGTCTCACAGCAGTTGAGATGGAATAGTATTGGAAACAATATCACTTACCAGTTGCAATATGACACCGCTGCGACATTCTCTTCGCCCATTTTAGTAACCTACAATACGACAAGTACCTATTACACGGCCTCCAGTCTTTGTTACGGTGCGCATTACTACTGGCGTGTGCGTGCAACCAACAGCGTTGAAACCTCCTCTTGGTCAGACGTTTGGGAATTTAATACACAAGGAAGTGTCACGTTGATTTCTCCGGACGATAGTTCGGCAATTACTGATATCACCACCTATATCACTTGGAGCTCTTTCCCTGGCACATCCAACTATCAGTACCAATACGACACGGTCCCGACGTTCGATTCTCCATTGTCCTCAATGATTTCTACTACGAGCACGAGTGCCTACCTCAGCAATTTGCAATATGGCAAGACTTACTATTGGCACGTCCGTGCCATCAATAGTGCCAATGCGTCAGCGTGGTCTGAAACGTGGACCTTTACGACACCAGGTAGCGTCACGCTAAGCAGTCCCGAAAATGGATATGTCAGCACCACAATCAGCAATACCTTGTACTGGAATTCCATCAGTGGCTCTTCTTCCTATATCTATGAAATTGATACGGTATCTACTTTTGATTCACCGGTTTATGGAACAAATACCACATCTGGAACCTCTTATTCTTTATACAATCTTTATTTTGGAAAAACTTATTATTGGCGTGTTAAAGCACAAAATTCGTACAGCACTTCCGATTGGAGTGAGACTTGGCATTTCACGACGCCGTCCCGCACCACGTTGTCGTCGCCTGCCGATAGTACCGATATTACTACGTTGTCGCAAACTATCTATTGGAATACGCTGAGTGGCACGACCACCTATCAGTATCAGTGCGACACGACAGCCAACTTTGATTCTCCCGCACTGATTTCGGGAACTCGTAGCAGTAGTTATAGTTACGTATCCCTCAGTAGCTTGTGCTTTGAAAGTACGAACTATTGGCGTGTCCGCTGCATCAATAGTGTGGACACTTCCGACTGGTCGGAGGTATGGACTTTCAATACCGTTGGCCGAATGACTTTGAGCTCGCCTGCGGATCTCAGTACCCTTTCAGGTGTAAGTCAAACCCTCTACTGGAACAGTTATTCCGGTGCTACTCGCTATGAATACCAGTATGACACCACGGCGACGTTCAATTCTCCGATTGCCGTTTCCTACACCACAACCAGTACCAGTGCAAGTATCAGTAACTTGGCCTACGCGGCCCATTACTATTGGCGCGTCCGTGCCATCAACAGTCGGGACACCAGCGCTTGGAGCGATGTATGGAATTTCTTCACTCCATCGGCTATTCAATTAGTTTCTCCGGCTGACGGCTATGCCTCATCTTCTGTCTCGATTTCGTTACAATGGACGGGTATTAGTGGTAGTTCATACATCTACGAATTGGACACCGTTCCGACGTTTGATTCACCATTATATTATTCTTCAACAACAAGTTACACAAGCGTTTCCGTCAGCTCGTTGCATTATGGAAAAACTTACTACTGGCGTGTGGCGGCCATCAACTCTGTGGATATGTCTGCTTGGTCATCGGTTTGGAGTTTCACGACACCGGCTCGCACCACGCTATCCTCTCCTGCCGACGGCACCGTTTTGACAAGTCTTAGTCAGTATTTCTATTGGAATACGCTCAGTGGAACTTCAATGTACGAATACCAGGTAGATACCTTGCCAGATTTCACTTCGCCTGCTTCCTTTACGGGCACCCGTAGCAGCAGTTACAACTACGTTTCTCTCAGTAATCTCTTCTTTGAAAATACTATTTACTGGCGCGTCCGCTGTATCAACAGCGTGGATACTTCCGATTGGTCAGACACGTGGAGCGTGATGACAACGGGACAAATGACGTTGCAGAGTCCGGCGGATGGAACCAACCTGACTTCTACGAATACTTACTTGTATTGGAATAGCTATAATGGAGCCAGTTACTATCAGTATCAGTACGATACGACGGCTACTTTTGACTCTCCTTTCGTCTATAGTGGAATCACCTCAAGTACAAGTTCTTACATCAGCGGTTTGAGCTACGGAGTGACTTACTACTGGCACGTTCGCGCCGTCAATTCCCGTGACTCCTCCGCGTGGTCTGAAACGTGGACCTTTATGGTATCCGACAGTTTGACTTTGATTTCACCTGCCGATGGAACGGCGTTGTCTTCTGTCTCCTCCTATTTCAACTGGTCCGGAATCAGTGGTAGTTCCTATTTGTTGCAAAAGGACACCGTGCCTACTTTCAACTCACCGGCATTAACCAACAACACAACGAGCAGCACGAGTCTCTCACTTTCCAATTTGTATTACGGAAGAACGCACTACTGGCGTGTGGCCGCTTACAACAGCACAGATACTTCCGCTTGGTCGGAAGTATGGCGTTTCACTACGCCCGCTCGTACCACGCTTTCGTCTCCAGCCGACGGAACTTCCATCACTTCGTTGTCTCAGACGATTTATTGGAACACCATCAGTGGAACGAACTCCTATCAATATGAATACGACACCGTGCCTACTTTCAACTCGCCGGCTCATCGTACAGGAAGTGCAGGAACTTATTATAATTATGTAACTATCAGTAATTTGTATTTTGAAAGTACCATTTATTGGCGTGTGCGCTGTATCAATAGTGTGGATACGTCCGACTGGTCTGCAACGTGGCATTTCAATACGACGGGCGGAATGACGTTGCTGTCTCCGGCCGATAACAGTACCATCAGTACTGTGGATGTTTCTCTCTCGTGGAACAGTTATACGGGAGCAAGCGGTTATGTTTATGAATACGACACGGCCCCCACTTTCAATACCCCACATCATTATTCGGGATATTCGTACTATACAAGTGTGAGTGTCAGCGGTTTGCAGTATGGAACTACCTATTACTGGCGCGCACGTGCTATCAATAGTGTTGACTCCTCTGCGTGGTCTGCAACGTGGCAATTTACTACGCCGGGCACCATCACGCTCACATCTCCGTCGAACCAAACGCTCGTTTCCGGAACTGACGTTACGTTGCAGTGGAGCGGAATCAGCGGCAGTGATTATATTTACGAAGTAGATACCGTTGCAACTTTCAACTCTTCGTATAGAATGACGGGAACGACGTATTCTACGTCACGTTCATTCTACTCGCTTTACTATGGCACTACCTACTATTGGCGTGTGGCTGCCACGAATGGAACGGATACGAGTGCGTGGTCTTCGGTATGGAGTTTTACAACCCCCGCCGCGGTTACACTTTCGTCTCCCGCCAATGGCTCCACGACCTATTCCACAAGTTTGTATCTTTACTGGAATTCCATCAATGGAAGTTATTATCGTTACGAATTGGACGAAACGCCTAACTTTGATTCCCCCAGCTTGCAAACAGGAACTACCTACAGCACAAGTGCTTATTTTAGTGGCTTGTCATACGGTGTCACCTATTATTGGAGAATCCAAGCGTACAATGACAATGATGTCGCTGAGTGGTCACAGACGTGGAATTTCACCATCTTGAGTTCCTTGCTTCCGAATGCGCCCATCTTGATTTCTCCTGCCAATGGTAGTGTCAATGTTCCAACGGGCGGACAGCCGCTTACTTGGAACTCGCTTCCTAATGCAACCGATTATGAAGTTCAGTATACCACCGACAGTACATTTTCCGGAGCAGCCACGTTCATCGCCTCCAGTTCCTTGTTTATGTTGGGCGGTTTGAGTACGAACACTACTTATTACTGGCGTGTCAGGGGAAGAAACTACAACGAATACTCTCCCTGGTCCGACGTATGGCACTTCACGACGGCGAACTGTTCCGTATATGCACCTACGCAAATTGAGTCCGCTTGCGAAACATTCTCGTGGCGCGGACGCACGCTTACGGCAAGTGGCGTCTATCGCGACACCATCGTCCATACCGACGAGTGCGATAGTATCTACATCCTTTCTCTTACCATCTATCATAATGTTCAGAATGAAATTACAGTTTCGGCACAAGGAAGTTACACGTGGAATGGAACTACTTATAATACCTCCGGCGATTATGTCCAAACCTTCACTTCCGCTGGCGGTTGCGACAGCACCGTGACGCTGCACCTGACCATTACCACAGGCATTGCTGACCACGCAATTCTCTCCGGTCTTCAAATTTACCCGAACCCGACAACAGGAGAATTTACGGTTCATATTTCTGATTCTCAGTTGATTTCAGAAATCAGAGTCTATGATATGGTAGGCCATTTAGTAATGATGAAAAAGGTGGAAGGTGAGGAAACGAAGATGGATCTTTCAGAGGCCAACCCTGGAATGTATGTTTTGCGGTTTGCCCAAAACGGACGTATCGTCGGTTCTTCCAAGGTGATTGTAACGAGGTAAATGTTGGGGGGCATATTCTTTGTGCCCCCTACAATTGCACGGATGTGTTTGTGATTAAAAATCTCCTCTTTTCTGAAAAAAACTCACTACCAGCGTTTTGCATTCCTTTTGTGAAAAATGAGCAAAAAAGTACTGTTTGTTGACTTGGAAGTGGATATTAACGACAAAAAGATCCACGATTTTGGCGCCCTGCGCTCTGACGGTTCTGTACTCCATTCTCACTCAGCCAAAGATTTTGCTGACTTTATCGACGATAGTCCGTTCATTTGTGGACACAATCTTGTCCACCACGATTTGACGTACCTGCGTCCCGTCGTGACAATTACAAAAATTCCTATTGATACACTCTACCTTTCTCCGCTCCTTTTTCCGAAAAAACCTTATCATAAACTTCTGAAAAACGATAAGTTACAAGTTGCAGAATTGAACAATCCCGTGCAGGATTGCCAAAAATGTCAAGATCTGTTTTATGATGAGGTGAATGCTTTTGAGGCTTTGGCAGCGCCTTTACAACAAATCTTTTGTGACCTGCTTTTTGAGTTCGAGGAATTTTCCGGCTTTTTTCAATATCTGGAAAAAAAAGTGTCGCAAGCAGAGTCACGAATTTCTTTAAAAAATCTTTTTACAAATAAAAAAGATATTGAAAAACAGCAGGTTGCAAACGATATTGCGACCTATTTTTCTGAACGAATCTGTGCCAATGCGCCGTTATTGGAATTAGTGACAACGTGTCCGCGCGAATTGGCGTACGCTCTGGCTCTTATTGAAACAAATGATTCGCATTCGGTAACACCTCCGTGGTTATTGTTTCATTTCCCGCGTTTTGAGTTCGTTTTGCTTCAGTTGCGAAATACGCCGTGTAAGTCCGGCTGCTCTTATTGTCAACAACGGTTTGATCCGCGTGGAAATCTTTCTAAATTCTTCGGTTTCAAAGACTTCCGTACTTACAATGGAGAACCATTGCAAGAACAGGCGGTCAGAACTGCTGTGGCTGGCGACTCGTTATTGGCCATCTTCCCGACGGGCGGTGGAAAGTCACTCACCTTCCAGCTGCCGGCACTGATTGCTGCACAAGCTGCTCACGCACTCACCGTCGTCATATCACCGTTGCAGTCGCTGATGAAGGACCAAGTAGATCATCTTGCCGAAGCAGGTATCACCGAAGCTGTAACTATCAACGGAATGCTTGATCCCATCAGCCGTGCCAAAGCCATTGAGCAGGTTGCTGACGGGACGGCATCATTACTGTACATCGCGCCGGAGTCCCTTCGGTCGAATACGATTTGCAAATTGCTTTCGTCTCGACAAATCGCTCGTTTCGTCATTGATGAAGCTCACTGTTTTTCCGCCTGGGGGCAGGATTTTCGTGTTGATTATCTTTACATTGGAGATTTTATTCGAAAATTAGAAAAGCAGAAAGGCGACAATTATCGTATCCCCGTTTCCTGTTTCACCGCTACCGCAAAGCAAAAAGTGGTTAGCGACATTTGCGACTATTTCAAAAATAAATTGGAGACTC
Source organism: Bacteroidales bacterium UBA1756 (assembly GCA_002314795.1). Classification (GTDB taxonomy): domain Bacteria; phylum Bacteroidota; class Bacteroidia; order Bacteroidales; family WCHB1-69; genus UBA1756. Next base: position 27,499 of record DCHI01000036.1, read on the forward strand.
CGATGCGAATTATTGCCTCCAATGCTTCGCGTGAAAATCTTCACTATGCGGTTCTTTATGCCGCTTCTGATGCGGAAAAATACGAGGCGCTGCGCCGGCTTCTCTCCGGTAAAGATTGCCCTACCATCGTTTATGTTTCACGGACAAAATCTGCGGAAAATTTAGCATCCAAACTTTGCAAAGATGGTTTTTCTGCCCGTCCGTACCACGGGAAAATGGATTCCAATGATAAAATTGAAATCCAGAATGCCTTTACGAACAATGAAATCCGTATCATTGTCGCCACATCGGCTTTCGGAATGGGTGTGGATAAAAAAGATGTCGGTTTGGTAATTCATCACGACATTTCAGACTCCCTTGAAAATTATGTCCAAGAGGCGGGACGCGCCGGCCGTGACCCGATGATGCAAGCCGATTGCTATGTGCTTTTCAATGACAGCGATTTGGATCAGCATTTTTTGCTTTTGAATCAAACAAAATTGAGTATCAGCCAGATACAACAGGTTTGGAAGGCAATCAAAGACTTGTCGAAGAAACGAAACAAAGTCTGTTGTTCCGCTTTGGAAATTGCACGGCAGTCGGGTTGGGAAGAAAGTCCCCGTATGGTTGAAACACTGATTCGCTCGGCCATCGCCGCCTTGGAACAAGCCGGTTTGGTGCAGCGCGGAAATAATGTGCCACGGGTGTATGCAACCAGTATTTTGGTAAAAAATATGGAAGAAGCAGCTACCAAGTTGCAAGATTCCAAACTGTTTGGGGACGTTGAACGCCAGAACGCCATCCGCATCATCAAGTCCCTCATTTCCGCACGTAGCGTCGCTAAAGCGCAAGACGACGAGGCAGAGTCGCGAGTTGATTACCTCGCTGACATCCTTGGTCTGGAAAAAACTGACGTGGTCAATGCCGTCAACAAAATGCGGCAGGAAAAAATTCTGGCTGACACTTTTGATATGTCGGCGCAAATTATTCAGAGTGACTCGGTGAAAAGTAGCGTCCATTTGCTTGAGCAGATGGCAAAATTGGAGCGTTTTCTCAACACACAAATTTTGCCCAATGGCATCCAGCTGACACTGAAGGAACTGAATGAATTGGCACTGAAAAACGGTATAGCCAATTCTAACGTCAAGAATATTAGAATTTTATTGAACTTCTTGATTATAAATAAAATAATAAAAAAACAGGAAGATTCGAATAGCGGAAATGTGACGTTGATTCCTATGTTTCAAAAAGAGAGGGTGGAACAAAAGTTTGAATGTCGCATCTCGCTTTGTCGTTTCATCATACAGCAACTCTTTCTGAAGGCACAAACTATGTTGCCCGCGAAGGACGGAAGCAAGCCTGTCGTTTTTTCAGTAGTCGCTCTTTTGGAAAAGTATAATCAGCAGCCACAAATGGACTTCGGTAATTCTCCGGTTCATCTTGACGATGTGCAGGACGCGTTGCTGTATCTTTCCAAAATCGGTTGCCTGCGATTGGAAGGTGGTTTTATGGTACTTTATAATAGTTTGGAAATCAATGTTATAGCAGAAAGAAACAGGGGCTATAAAATTGATGATTACAAATTATTGAATGAATTTTATAAGCAGAAGATCCAACAAATTCACATCGTAGGGGAGTATGCCAACTTGATGGTTCGAAATTATGATGCGGCCCTGAAATTTGTTCACGACTATTTTCATTTGGATTTCAAAAAATTCATCAGCACCTATTTCAAGGGAGAGCGCGGTCTTCAAATTGACAAAAATATCACTCCGGAAAAATATAGGCAGTTGTTCGGTGAATTGTCTGCACGTCAGTTGGAAATCATCAATGACAAATCGAAACGGATTGTGGTGGCAGCAGGACCGGGCAGTGGCAAGACGCGCGTTTTGGTGCATAAGTTGGCATCGCTGCTGTTGATGGAGGACGTAAAGTCGGAACAGCTTCTTATGCTCACCTTTTCACGGGCAGCGGCCATCGAGTTCAAAAGTCGCCTAATTGATTTGATCGGTCCGGCTGCTTATTATGTGGAAATCAAAACGTTCCACTCTTTTTGCTTTGACTTATTGGGTAAAAACGGCAATTTGGAAGAGGTTCAGGATGTGGTAAAGACGGCCGTTGAAAAAATCAGAAACGATGAAGTTGAGGCGGGAAAGATTAGTAAATCGGTGGTCGTGGTTGATGAGGCGCAAGATATGGACGTCAATGAATTTGCGTTGCTTCGTGCGCTGATGGAGCACAATGAAAAAGAGATGCGTTTGATTGCCGTCGGGGATGACGACCAAAACATTTATGAATTCAGAGGTTCCAATTCCAATTATTTTAAATCGTTATTGGTTGATAATGAAGTTGTTTCGTATGAAATGACTGAAAATTACAGAAGTTGTTGTGAGGTAGTTCTTGCCGCCAACACTTTTGCAAAACAGATTCGCGACCGTATGAAAACCACTCCCATTCAGGCGGCTTCGTCCGAAGATGGGGAGGTGATTGTTGTGCGGCACCACAGTCAGAATTTGGAAGTTCCTCTTGTTAAACATTTGTTGAAACGACAACAATCGGGGCGTACGTGTGTGCTGACATCTACGAATGACGAAGCGCTCCGCGTATTAGGACTTTTACTCCATAATAATCTGAAAGCCAAATTGATACAATCTTCTGATGGCTTCCGTTTTTTTGATCTGGTTGAAGTTCGTTATTTTCTGAATTGTATCGACTATCAGTTGAAATCCCCTTTGATTAGCGATGAACAGTGGAACAATGCGAAAAATGCGCTGCATCAGGCATTTTCAACAAGTGCCAACTGGGATTTGATTTCTTCATTTATAGACAAATTTGAAACCGTTTATCAAAAAAAATATCGTAGTGATTTGCGCGATTTTGTAATGGAATCGCAGTTGGAGGATTTTTGTGAGGACGGAACAACGCCAATCTTTGTTTCCACCATTCATAAATCCAAGGGGCGTGAATTTGACCAGGTGTTTATGTTGTTGGATGGGGTCGCTTTGCGTACGGATGAAGAACGGCGCCGGTTGTACGTAGGTATGACACGTGCCAAGAAATCGTTGGTGATTCACTGTAACAATGACGTAATGGATTGTTTGCAAATGCCAGATATTCAATGGTATAATGATGTGAATGCGTATCAGTCCCCTGAAAAAATTATGTTACATCTTTCGCATCGTGATGTCTATTTGGACTTTTGTAGAAATTATCAGCAGGTGATAGGTGGCTTGCGTTCGGGGCAACCTTTGCAGATGATGGGTGACGGATTATCGGTGATATATAATGGTGTGACGGTGCCTGTTGTCAAGTATTCCCGTGCTTTCGGGGAACGATTGGAAAAAGTGCGTTCGTTAGGTTATGAACCGCATTCGGCAGTCATACGTTTTATCGTGCTATGGCGCGGTGAAAATGACGCTTACGAAACGGCCATCGTTTTACCGACATTGACGTTGCAAAAGAAGAACGGGTAAATCAACTACTCACTACTCACCGCTCACTACTCACCGATTCAACAGCAATGACACAAAAAAAATTAAACTATAAAAATCCGTTAAATTATTGAAAAAATTTGTAATTTTGCGGCTCGTTTCCTTTTTGAATTTTGTTTAACGGGCTTCGCAAAATTCAGAAGAACGATGTGCAAATAGTAAAAAAGAAGTCCAAAAAAAATTTTTTTATGAGCAAACAGGCAGTTATCGAGTGTATTGAAGGCCTTATTGGCATTCTGTTATGGGTTTTATATATCAAGTTCTTTCCCGCAATACAGGAAGGCTGGGTGTATTTGCCTCTTTTTGTGAGTGGCATTATAGCCCTGATTATGATATTTAAAAGAAAAAATTACGCAGTTCCAGATGGTTTTGCTCCCTACTATAGAAAAGCCAATATCGGAACGATCATATTAACCTTGTTTGTGTGCGTAATTGCTTTCTTGTCACAGAGTTCATATTCTGGCGAAGTGATGAATTGGGGATTATGGCTGGTTTTCGTTACTTATTTCTTCCTATTTTGTCACGGTATTGCATTAAGGTTAAACTATAATCAATATAAAAAGAAGTAACAGGTAAATCCAACGGCATCAAAATTGCACGCAATAAAAAAGCACTTACAAATCCTCGTAAGTGCTTTTTTTTAGTGGTGATCTGTACTGGATTTGAACCAGTGACCTCTTGCCTGTCAAGCAAGCGCTCTAAACCAACTGAGCTAACAGATCATTGCTTGATTGAGGTTGCAAAAGTACACCTTTTTTTTATTTTTGCAAGGATTTTTTGTAAATTGTAATTATTTGAAAATAAGATATTTAATTCGTACCTCTTTTGGAGATGCGTAAATCTTTCTCCTTTTTTGGATACAATTGAATCATTTGGCCTGCATTTCTTCTAAAATGAAAAAAGTAAAAATTACCGTCATTCGGAAGGCCCATTATCAGGACTTGTCTGAAAAATACGAGAACCCAATTGAACACGCCTGCGACTTGCAGGAAGGACAAGTTTTTATTTCCGAAAATTGGCAACGTCCTGAGGGACTATGCGAAAGCGCGTGGGGAACCCTTTCTCCTTTCGTGCTCGCCTTGTCGCACGGCGCCTCCGATTTCTATGACGGCTGGATGAAAAATCCACATTCCGCTATGCTCTCTTGCAATGACGGCTTCCGGCCGGTCAGCTTTTTAGTGGAAACAATCGAATCAGAATAATTGCCCCGTCTGATAGCCATAACAGGTGAAACTGTATAAATGTGAGGGACACGTATGTCTCTTCATTTGTCTGGCGTTCATCAAGAAGAGAGTGAAGGATGGAGGATGTGACAGAGAAAGCTCAGTATCTCTGATGAATGCTGATTCTCTGGATATCTGAGGAGTTACAAATGTTTTGTAGAGCCTTGACAAAAATGGGCCTTGATGGCCTATCGTTTTTTCAGAAAACTATTCCGTCAATTTTCGTGCCTCCGTCACCGGAATCTTTTTGCCATCCTGAAAGGCAATGATGAAGGCGTCCGGAAATTTGGTTTTCGCCTTTTTCAAAACAACTTGCACATCGGCAAACTTCTTTTCATTTCCCAACGTGTATTTCCATAAATTCCCTTCTTGATATTTTTCAACTCCTTCTAAACCAAGATATTTCGGATCATTTTTCCCTAAATTTTCAGGAGAAGCAAAAATCTGCACTTTGTAAACGATGCCCGTCGTTGCCAGTGCCGGTGTGCTTTCAGACGTGTCATCCACCGGTCTTAAACTGTTGGCACTTTCAGACGGGGCCGGCGTCGGCTCGTCGCTTTTGCCGCTCGTGACGGCAGGCGCGGTAATCAGAGCCGTGTTTCCACCTTCAACCTGGTTTTTGTATTCGATGAAAGCATTGCAAATCGAGGTGGCAAGCGCCTTTTGCGATGACGGATTGAGCAAGAAGTCCTCTTCGGTTTTGTTCGAAATGAAACCGAGTTCTATCAGAATGCTGGGCATAGCCACTTTGTGAAGAACCCAGAATCCGGCCTGCTGGACTTGGCGGTCACGGAAATGGGTGCATTTCAGCAAGTTTTTCTGAACCTTGGACGCCAATTGTACCGAACTTTCCAAGTAAGCATTGCTGTAAAGGGAGAAGATAACGTAGGATTCGGGCGAGTTGGGATTGAAATCACCGTATTTGTTCTTGTAATCTTTTTCCAATAGCATTGCCGCATTCTCTTTTTTAGCCACTTCCAGGTTGGAGGCGGTTTTGTGAAGCCCCATAACAAAAGTCTCTACACCATTGGCTGACTTGCTGTCGCTGGAGTTGCAATGGATGGAAATGAAAAGGTCCGCGTGCTTGTCGTTGGCAATTTTGGAGCGGTTGTACAAAGGAATGAACACGTCCGTTTTCCGAGTGTAAAAAACCGATACGTCGGGACAGTTTTGTGAAATCAGTTTGCCCACTTCCAAAGCAACGGCAAGGTTGACATCCTTTTCTTTTCCGCGAGAACCGACGGCCCCGGGGTCGTCTCCTCCGTGACCGGCATCAATCACGATTTTGCTGATCATATCCTTGGCTTGAGGAAACGCTTGAACGTTAAAAAAAGCAAATAGAACCAATAATAAAAACCATTTTTTTGTGTTCATAAAGGTTGGTTTTTTATGTATTTTTGAAACTTTTTTTCGGGGTCGCAAAATTATTATAAATATAAAAAATATTATAGGGTTGTCTTTACGAGAAATCAACGTTAGAATGTTACTTTTATTACGGTGTATTGCCGTGATAACATTCAGCGTATTAGAATTTTCCGTTTCTGCACAAGCCCCAACAACCCCGCCCGCTCAATCCGTTCACGTAACGGATTCCATACGCATTTCAATGGATTCCGTTCGTTCGGAAAATGACACAATTGCGATGGATTCTTCCGAAAATGACTCCGTTGGGAAAAAGCGCCTTTCAAAAGATGCCATTGAAAAAATGGTGACGTACGAAGCCAAAGATTCTATCGTCATTGATATGAAAAACAGAATCGCGTACCTTTTTGGCGATGCCATCGTCTATTATGACGATTTGGAACTGCACGCCGATTATATCGAAATCGGCTTTCTGTCACAGGAACTTTATGCTTGCGGCGTGGCCGATTCTTTAGGAAATATGCACGGTTTTCCCGTTTTCAAACAAGGCGAAACCTTTTTTCGCGCCCACGAAATCAAGTATAATTTCAATACAACAAAAGGTATTATCACTCAGGTGATTACGGAAGAAGGTGACGGCTACATCCACGGTGAAAAGGTTAAAAAATTAGATGACAATACCTCTTTCATTCGTCGGGGCAAATATACGACTTGCGAATTGGACCACCCCCACTTTGAAATCGCCTTCACCAAGGCAAAGGTGATGCCGAACGACAAGATTGTTACGGGACCGGCCTATCTTAGTTTCGGCGGAGTGCCTACTTTCCTCGCACTTCCGTTCGGCTATTTTCCCATAAAAAAAGGACGTCGGTCCGGTTTGGTGATGCCTACTATCGGTGAGTCGGCGAACCGCGGCTTCTATCTTGAAAATTTCGGTTTCTATTTCGGAATCAGCGACAACGTCGATTTGTTGCTCGCCGGGGACATTTACACCAACGGAAGCTGGGCGGCGAAAATCCGTTCCAATTATGTCGTCCGGTACAAGTGCGCCGGTAACATCAACCTCAGCTTCGCACAAAACTTCTTTGGTGAAAAGTACACCCCTTCGCGCTACAAGACCAACGACTTTAAATTGTACTGGGACCACAAACAGGATTCCAAGTCACACCCGACCACCCGTTTTTCTGCACATATCGACGTGGTGAGCAGTAATTACAACAAGTACAATTCTTCAAGTGTAAATGATTATCTTTCAAATCAATATACTTCAAAACTGAATTTGTCAACGAGTGCCAAAGGCATTTTTTATGCCGACATTACGGGTTCTTACACGCAAAATACCAAGACGGGCCAGGTTGACTTGCTCCTTCCAGACGTGAGTATGTCGGTCAATCAGTTTTATCCGTTCAGAAAGAAAAACAAAACGTCGGCTTTGAAATGGTGGGACAACATCTCCGTGAAGTGGAGCTCGCAGTTTACCAATAAGTTGGCTACTCAGGATTCTCTTTTTGCAAAACCTGAAACGTGGGAAAAACTTCAATTGGGAATGCGCCACTCGATTCCGATTTCCATTCCTATCAAGATTGCCAAGATGATTAACTGGAATACCTCCATCAATCTGACTGAAAAATGGTATTTGCAGAATGAAAGTCAGTACTTTACAACCGATACGGTGGACGATGTCGTCACCGGAACCGTGGCGAAGGATTTTAATCGGGGATTCACCGCGTTGCACGAACTGAACATCTCTACGGCACTTACGACGAAGATTTATTTTATGTATCAGTTCAAAAAAGGTGGATTGCACGCCATCCGTCACGTCATTACACCCGATTTGAGTTTTACCTATACCCCCAATTTGAGTGGAAATACCTATGGGGAATATTTCAATACGATTACGGGGCAATGGACGCGTTACTCCTATTATTCCAATTCCATTTTTGGTGGTGTGAGCGACAATTCCACTGCGATTGCGAAACTCAGTTTCTCCAATAATTTGGAAATGAAAGTTCGTTCCAAAAAAGATACCATTACTGGAACAAAAAAAGTCGTTCTTCTTGAAAATGTCACATTGTCAGGATATTACGATTTTGCTGCCGACTCACTTAATTGGTCTCTGTTTACGATTTCGGGACGTACCACGTTGTTTAAGCAGCTGTATATCACGTTCAGTATCGGCTTCGATCCGTACTGCTACAACGATCAGGGAATTCGGGTGAATCAGACGGAGTTGAAAGTGAACAAACGGCTATTCCGTTTTTCCTCCACTGATTTGAACCTCGGTTTGAACTGGACGCTGAATCAGGAATATTTCAAAGGAAAGAAGGATAAGAAACCGAAACAGCCCCCACCGCAGGAAAATGTTTTTACAGAAAACTCTTTGGGTATGCCGACAAAACGTCCCGATTTCAGTACGCCGTGGTCTCTCACCATCAACTACACGTTTGCCTACACCGCCCGCGACAACACTTACTACTATATGAGTTTGTCCAATTTGGAGCGTCTGAACGTGTCGAAGGAAGATGCTGCCCAAGCACACACGCATAAAATTGTCCAAACGTTGAATGTTAGCGGCGAGGTCAGTCTTACCAAAAAATGGAAGGTCGGTTTTACCACCGGCTACGATTTCACCAACAAGGATTTGTCTTATACTTCGTTGGATGTCTATCGCGACCTCCACTGCTGGGAAATGCGATTCAACTGGATTCCGTTTGGCACGAGACGGGGCTGGAGTTTTACCATCAATGTCAAAGCATCTGTATTGCAAGACCTTAAATATAATATGAAGCGCGACTTCCGCGAAAATTATTAAAAAAATTGATTTTTTTACCAAAGATTTTAATCACCTATTCCGTTTAGTAAAATGTTCGGACAGACGACAGAGGATGAATTGAGGCAGATTGTGGCCGATTGCCGCGCGGAGAAACGCCGCGCCCAGCACAAGCTGTTCAAACTGTCTTACGGTGATGTGATGGCCGTCTGTATGCGATACGCAAAGGATGAGGAAGAGGCGCAGGATATGTTGAGCGAAAGTTTTATCAAGATTTTTTCTAATCTTGATAAATATGACGGACAAGGTTCTTTAGCGGCGTGGATGAAACGCGTGACGGTGAATGCCGCCATTGATTATCAACGGAAGTATAAAACCTTGACACCGATGGCTGACATTGAGGAAATGGTGGAGACAGGCCTCGGCTTGGTGGATGAAAATACGGCAATTTCAAAAATAGGAACGGACGAACTGCTGACGTTGATTCAGAAACTGCCTCCCACTTCACGAAGCGTCTTCAACTTGTATGTGTTTGAAGAACTGCCCCATTCCGAAATCGCCAAACTATTAGATATGAAAGAGGGAACCTCGCATTGGCATCTGAATTTCGCCCGAACGAAACTAAAAGAAATGATAAACGAAATAACTCGATAAATGACTGATTTTGACAAACTTATTAAAGAAAAAGTGGATAAGAAAACCTATTCTTATTCGGCTTCAGCTTGGAAAGGATTTGCCAAAAAAGCTGGTTTGAAGTCTGCCTTGACGACGGCTCAGTCGCTTTTTATTGGGATTGCTTCCGTGGTAGTGGCCGCTTCGCTCGGATGGGTTGCCTATGAGCTGCTTTCGCTCTCCGAAGCCCCGCAGTCCGTGGATACGGCTACGGTTGCCCCGCAAGAACCGTTGCAGGTTGTGGAACCGGTGACGGATTCAACGCAAGTGGAATCGGAAGAGGTTGCAAAAGAGTCGGTTCGTGAACCGGAAAAGGTTCGTAAATCGGCTGCCGACATCGTAGAAGAAACGCCGGCTCAGAAGGCAGAAGTGGACTCCGTTCCTGAAAACAAACCGGCGCGGAAACCGATTGCCCGTCCGAAGAAACCGACCCGCATCTTGGTCATTAACCCGGATACGATTCCTTCTAATGACTAATTTCCCTTAGTTATTTTTCGCTAACGAGAAGAAAAACTCCAATCCTCCTTCCGTGCGATTGTGCACACGGATTGTCCCTTTGTGGAAGGAAACGGCGTTGCGGACAATGGCGAGCCCCAGTCCGGAGCCGCCCGCATCGGAAGTCCGCCCTTCGTCAATGCGGAAAAAGCGGTCGAAAATACGGGACTCGTATTTCTCTTCTATGCCAGTTCCTGTATCGTAATAGACGAAGTGTAAGTATTTGTCTCCGGATGTGTTGCATTCAAGATGAAGGGTAGCTCCGTTCCCTGCGTATTTTACCGAATTTTCTACTAAATTGCGGATGAGTGAGTAGAGCAGACTGTAGTTGCCTTGAATGGTGTCGGCAGAGGTGAGCAGGTTTTCAACTTTTTGCTCCTTTTCCGAAATCTTCTCTTTGAATTCTTCAAAAACTTCCTCCGATACGGTTTGCAAGTTGACGGTTTCAATCTTGAATTGCTCGGGAGCTTCTTCCATTTTATTGATGATGGAGATATCGCGGATAAGGTCCGAAAGACGGAGCGTTTGCAGGTAGGAGCGCTCGATGAACATCTTTCGACGTTCCTCGTCAATTTCGGGATGCGTAACAAGGGTTTCTAAGTAGCCGCGAATGCTGCTGACCGGCGTTTTCAGCTCGTGCGAAATATTGCTCGTCATCTCCTGTTTTAGTTGTCTAATTCTTTTGTTCTCAGCTTCTTCTGATTTTTTATCATATAATAATGAGAAAAGAAAAATGATGAGTAGGATGGCGACAAAGATGAGAAAGATGGTGATGAATTTGCTTTCCATTTCCACCATCAGGATGAGGGCGGCCAGGGCGCAAAAAAGTGTGGAAAAATAAATCCAAAGGCGTCGGGTGTATTTCATTATCGTTCCGATTCGTTTTTACATTTAATATAATAGCCGAAGCCCGTCCGATTTTGGATGAGGTCGCGGTGCTCTCCCAACTTGTTCCGAATGCGGGCAATGTGAACGTCAACCGTGCGTTCCACGATGTAGGGCGTGTCTTTCCAAAGTCGGTTGATGAGTTCGCTTCTGGATAAATAGGTGTTCGGATTTTTTGTCAACTCGCACAAAAGATCGTACTCTTTCCGTGATAAGTCAAGTTCGGTTCCATTCAGGGTGGCGGTCTGACTTTCGGGGTAGATAGTCAGCGGTCCGCACGTGAACGCGCCCTGCTTTTCCGATAGGGGAGTGGTTCGCCGCAACACTGCTTTGACGCGAGCAATGACTTCGTGAATTGAAAACGGCTTGCAGATGTAGTCGTCTCCGCCCGCTGAAAATCCTGTAAGTAAGTCGTTCTCAGATGTTTTCGCCGTCAAAAAAATGATAGGAATGCGACTGCAACGTTCCTTACGAAGCAAATCGGCTAAACGGTATCCCGACATACCTGGCAGCATTACGTCTAACAGAATTAGGGATACATCGTCCAATAAATCAAGTGCCGCTTCGGCGGAAGGTGCGGTCGCGGTTTCATATCCCGCGGCCTCTAAGTTGAAACTCAATATTTCTCGAATATCGGCTTCGTCTTCTACAATCAGTATTTTCATTGGGTCTCTTTTGAAGGCCGCAAAATTACTACAATAGTTTTGGAACGCTGTTACAAAATTGTTACAACTTCTATAAAAAATTAAGTTTCGGTTAAATGCTATTTTCTTTGTGCAAATTCAGTAGAAAAATCAGATTTTTGCAACCTGAAAATTCAAAAATATCAATGACGGTAACAGCCATATTTTCAGCCATTTTAACCCTTATTTCGGGTATCGGTATTTTCCTGATTGCGTGCCAAATGATGAGTACAAATCTGGAATCCGCAAGTTCAAACAAACTAAAAGCATTATTTTCTAAGGCCTCTGGTAGCAAATTGCTGGGGGTGGGAATTGGAACATTAGGCACTGCCGCCATTCAAAGCTCTGGTGCCACTACCGTGATGGCCATCGGTTTCGTCAATGCCAACATCATTTCTCTGACTCAGGCCGCAACCATCATTTATGGTGCCAACATCGGTACGACCGTTACGGCGCAGATTGTGGCGTTGGGTATGTTCGGTAGCAACACCCTTTCCACCTCCATCATCTTTTCCGCATTTGCTGGCATCGGTGCCTTTATGGCTCTTTTCGCCAATAAAGATATTTGGAAAAAAATGGGTGGAATCCTCGCTGGCTTCGGTATGCTTTTCGTCGGGCTTTGTATGATGAGCGATTCAATGTCCGACTTTGCCGCTTTGGACAGCGTTAAGTTGTTCCTTGCTCAAATTTCCAATCCGGTTTTGCTGGTACTCATCGGAGCCGTGCTTACTGCCATCATTCAAAGTTCTTCCGTGATGACCTCCATCGCTTTGGCTATGGTTGTCACCGGATTGATAAACATTGACCAAGGTATCTTTTTGACGATGGGTTCCAATATCGGTTCCTGCGTCGTGGCCATTATCGCCGGTGTGACTTCCGGATTGAATGCGAAACGTACAGCTTTGATTCACCTTTTCTTCAATATTAGTGGTGTGGTCATCTTTTTGGTGGTAGAAGGAATCCTCTGGTTGGTCACCCGCGGAAGTTTCACATACGGAACGATGTTCACGGCTTGGTTCCCCGGCGTACCGCAGACGCAGCTCGCTATGTTCCATACCTTCTTCAATGTCATCACGGTTATCATCATTCTTCCGCTCACAAACGTCCTTGTTCGTTTCGTTTGCCGCTTGATTCCCGACGGTTCTACCGCCATTGATCCGGACGCCCCTCACTGCTACTACATCGATGACAACTTGTTGAAAACACCTCCTGTCGCTTTGCAACAAACCAAGGCAGAAGTCCTGAATATGGCTGCCATAGCCAAGGAAAACTTCGACCGTTCACTGGATATTATCTGTACGATGGATTTTAAAGAAGAACCACTCTTCGTGAAGCAGGAACGTGAACTGAACTACCTGAATAAAGCCATCATCGACTTTGTTGTCAAGTTGTCGGAAACGCACCAGCTGAATAAACGCGACGGTGTCTATCTTTCTACAACGTACCGCACCGTCCGCGACTTGGAACGTATCGGCGACTATGCCGAAAATATTGTGGAATATGCCGACAGTTTGAAGAACCTCGGACAGAAGTTTTCCGAGAAAGCGGTTTCTGAAATTCACCAGCTGCGCTCTTTAATTGATGGGCTTTACATTAAAGTAGTAGATGCCTACGCCAATGAGGATATGACGGCTTTGGAAGCAGCCCAAACCATTGAAGAACAAATTGATGACATTACGAAAGCAATGGAAGATAGTCACATACAGCGATTGAACGACGGAACCTGTACCGCCGACGTGGGGGCGCAGTACCTCTCTTTGGCTACGAATGCCGAGCGTGTCGCCGACCACTTCATCAATACGGCCCGTTCCATCCTCCGACTTCACGCTGCGGACCGCTAACCTTTTTATTCCCCTCTTTTATCAGTTATCAATCATCTTGAGAGAAATGATGGTTGGGTCGTTCATTGTATTATGGTAAGTTGTATCTTTGCGGTCTTGTTTCTTTTTTGAATATTTATTGATAATCAATATATTAACTTTAATAAAATTATGAAAAAACTTTTTTTACTCGCTATTTGTATGTTGATGGTCGGTTCCTTTTCGTCTTGTCAGAAGGATAAACTTACCGATGAATCCATTCAGAAAAACATTGTTGGAAAATGGAAAAAAGTGAGCGAGGGCGGCCAAGCTGAACTTACTAATTATAAATTAGTTTATACTTTTGATAAGGATGGCAACGCGGTTGTTTCAGCCGCACCCACCAGTAACATTTGGTTCAGTCATACACCTATGGCCTATTCCATTCAAGACAAAACAGTTACGGTCTCCAGCTCTTCTCCAAATTATAAGACCGAATGGCAACTGAGTGCCATTTCAGCAATGGATATGTCTGTTAAACAACGTATCTCTTTCTTGGATGGTCAGATGATTGGTTCCTCCAATGACGTGGTATATAAGAAGATTGCTAATGACTTTTCATCAGCGATTGTTGGCACGTGGGAAGGCGTTTCCATTGAAGGCGAAGTCTCTTACGGTTACATTGACCATCGTTGGGAGTTCCGTGGCGATGGAACCTATACATATTATAATTACGAAAATAATCAGTGGGTTCCGAGCACGAATACAATGAATGAGTACTTTGTAGATGGCGATTTCTTGGTTTTTAGATGGAAGGATGCCTCTAACAATGAATTCCGCGAAATGTGGGACATCCAGAATTGCGACGCGACGCAGATGGTTTGGACGGCTCTCCGCGCCCGCATCGATAATTCCACCTATACTACATCGTTTACGATGAAGAAGGTGAATTGATTGGGTTTATAAAGTTCGTAAGGTTTGTAAAGTTTATAAAGTTTGTTGTGATGTAGGAACGGGGGTACTTTTGGGTCTTCGCTCCAGTGGTGACTATCCGTTCAACGGATTTACGAACAAAGCCAAGCCGCCATAGTAATTTTTTTAGGTGAAAATTGCTATGGCGGCAATCGTATCTATAAGTTGATAACAATCTCCCGAACTAAATTCTAACAATCTCCCGAACAAAATTTCAACAATCTCCCGAACGAAATTCTAACAATCTCCCGAATGATTGATTCAATAGTTGCGTATATTATTTATTATTAGTACTTTTGCGCCTTCAATTCAATTATGAAGGAAATGGCAGATTTTACATATAAAAATCGAATTGCAGATTCAATTTTGCAACGAAAGATGCAAGGAAAAGGGGCTGTTTTAATTGAGGGGCCCAAATGGTGTGGGAAAACGACCACCGCGCAGCAAATTGCTCAAAGTTCTTTAATGCTTGGCAAGAAGGTCGTACTTGAAAAAAGCAGAGAACTGATAGAATTCAATCCGGACTTGCTTTTGGCAGGAGATACGCCTCGTCTATTGGATGAATGGCAAACAATTCCTGCATTATGGGACGAGGTGCGTAGTGCCGTGGATGAACGTCGCCAGTTCGGCCAATTTGTCCTGACGGGTTCGTCTGTCCTTCCCGAAGCGATGGAGACGATTCATAGTGGAACTGGACGAATCGGTCATTTGAATATGCGACCTATGAGTCTATATGAATCAGGGGAATCGAATGGAACTGTGTCTTTGGAAGACCTTTTTGCAGGAAAAGAATTGGGCGTTTGTCCGAATGAATTGACATTGCAAGATATTTGCTATCTGATTTGTCGTGGTGGGTGGCCGCAAGCAACTTTATTAAAAGGCGATGTCGCACTGGATCAGGCATTTGATTATGTAAATTCGGTTGTGACGAATGACATCAACCGAGTTGATAAAGTGCGCCGTTCCCCGGAACGGGCAAAAATGATTCTTCGCTCCTACGCCCGTAATCAAGGACATCAGATTCCTTATACAACTATTTGTGAAGACATTAAATCCAATGATAGTCAGACTATTAATGATGATACTGTGGCGGATTATGTGGGAGCGCTTCGTAAATTGTTTGTTATAGAAGATATGCCTGCTTGGAACCCGAATTTGCGAAGCAAAACCGCCATACGCACTTCGCACAATAGATATTTTGTCGATCCAAGTATTGCTGCCGGCGCGTTGCAAGTGAGCCCGAAAGATTTGGAACAAGATCCCAAAGCGTGTGGAATGTTTTTTGAGAGTCTCGTGGTTCGCGATTTGCGCGTTTTTGCAGATGCCTTATTGGGAGAAGTTTACCATTATCGAGACAATCGTGGCTTGGAATGCGATGCCGTTCTACATCGTCGTAATGGTCAGTATGCACTTATTGAAATCAAGTTGGGCGGTATGACGAAAATCAAGGAAGGTGCTGCTACATTGAATGCTTTGAAACAAGATTTGAATCCAGATAAAATGCCACTGCCCGCCTTCTGTATGATTGTAACCGCAGTGGGCGATTACGCTTATCAACGGAAAGAAGATGGGATTTACGTTGTACCTATCGGTTGCTTAAAACATTAGTAATTAGTCGATTCCATTCTCCTTTACACAAAAAAAAGTCCCAACCAACGAGGCCGGGACTTTTTTGTTGCATAAATAATCGAATCTACCGAACGATGCGAGTTCCGCAGGCGGGATTCCCTAACTGACCCGCTTCGGTGATGATGCATTCGGCACCGCCGTTTTCAACGAAATAGATGGCCGCACGAACTTTCGGAGCCATTGAACCTTCCGTGAAATGACCTTCTTCCAAATATTGTTTGGCTTCGGCTACGGTGATGGTGTCAAGTGCCTTCTCATTGGGCTTTTTGAAATTGAGGTAGACTTTCGGAACGTCCGTGAGAATGTAAAATTCGTCCGCCCCGATTTCTACTGCGGTGAGTGCTGATGCCAAGTCCTTGTCAATGACCGCTTCTACACCTTTCGTGTAACCGTCTTTTACAACAACCGGAATGCCACCGCCACCTACGGTAACGACAACGTTTCCTGCTTCGGCAAGTTGCTTGACAATCTTGATGTTGGCAACTTTCAAAGGTTTCGGGGAAGCAACTACTTTGCGCCAGCCGTTTCCTTTGGGATCTTCACGGAAGATAGCGCCCGTTGCTGCTGCGTATTGGTCCGCTTCCTCTTTTTTGTAGTAAGGTCCTACGGGTTTCGTGGGGTTCTTGAACATTGGGTCTTCCCCGTTGACCTCAACCTGAGTGACAATGGTGACCACGTTTTTGTCAAGGTTTTCTCTTACAAAAATGTTGCGAAAACCTTGTTCAATTAAATAACCAATGGAACCTTGTGTTTCGGAAACGCAGAAGTCCATCGGCATCACTTGCAAACCGAAGGTTTTGTTTCCCGCTTCGTGTTGAAGCATCACATTCCCTACTTGAGGACCATTTCCGTGTCCGATAACGAGGTTATAGTCCTGTTTTAATAAACCGAGCAACGATTCACACGTTGAGGTTACATTTTGAATTTGTTCTTGATAAGTTCCTTTCTGGCCGCTGCGCAACAAAGCGTTTCCTCCGAAAGCGACCACTGCTAATTTTGCCATAGTTTTTTTCTATTATAAATATTGTGTAAATGTTATGAGTCCTTGAATGGGGCGGCAAAAGTACGACATTAGTTCGATACTTGACTACTCTTCTTCACTTTCGCCACCATATAGATTTTTCACGAATTCAATCTGCCTGCGGTCCCGTTTGGTAGGCCGGCCCTCGCCACGGTCGCGATGCTCAAAACGCATATTCAGCATCTTCACTCTTTCGTACTCTTCCGCAGGGGTAAGGTCCGTCATATATTGCGGCACCAATGGCGCTCCCACACGGTTCTTGGGTGAGTCAATGGCCTGCACCGTCTTTTCAAGTTGACCGATGTGTACCACAAAAATTTCGTCCTGCTTGACAACTTTTGATGGTTTTACGTTCGTGCCGTTCATTTTCACTTTCCCGGCATTGCAGGCGTCCGTAGCCATTGAGCGTGTCTTGAAAAGTCGCACGCACCACAGCCATTTGTCTATTCGGATGTTCTCCATTTTTTCTCTCTTGCGTGTAAAGTATTGAGTAATAAGCAAGTCATCGTCATCGGCCCTACGCCACCAGGAACAGGCGTAATGGCTTCGCACTTCTTGGATACTTCGTCGTATTTTACGTCACCGCAAATACGGTAGCCCTTTTCGTTTGTAGCGTCCGGCACGCGGTGAATGCCAATGTCAATGACGGTGGCTCCCTCCTTAACGTATTCTGCCGTAATCATTTCCGCTTTCCCAATAGCGACTAACAGAATGTCGGCCGTCGCACAAATCTCTTTGAGGTTGGCGGTGCGACTGTGACAAATAGTAACCGTAGCATTCCCTTGTTCCGATTTTTCTGCCAACAGCATTGCTAACGGCTTGCCGACAATGTTGCTTCGTCCAAGAACGACACAGTGCTTTCCGTTGGCGGAAATGCCGGCGCGTTTCATCAGCTCCACTGTTCCGTACGGCGTCGCCGGCAGAAAGTCGGCCTCTCCTAACAACAGTTTCCCATAATTGATGGGATGAAAGCAGTCAACGTCTTTTTTCGGGTCAACGTGGGCAACTACTTTGTCCATTGCGATTTGCTTCGGCAGGGGCATCTGAATAATGTATCCGTCAATTTCCTCATCTTGATTAAGGAAATCAAGGGCTTGTAAAAATTCATCTTCTTTAATATCAGATGGATAGTGATAAATGGAAGAGATAAACCCTACCTCTTTGCACGATTTGCAGATGCTATCCACGTAGGTCTTTGCTGCGCCGTCTTCTCCTACGATTACGGCGGCTAAATGAGGTACCGGTTGCCCCTCTTTCATCATCGCCTTGACTTTGTTGGCGATTTCGTCTTTAACTTCGTTGGCAATTTGCTTGCCATCAATGATTTTCATAATATGATGTTTTTTGTTTATTCTTAAAAAAATTAGGCGGGATTGTAACCGAACTTCTTCATAATGAGGTCGTTGTTTCTCCAATCCTTCAAAACTTTTACCGAAAGGTCCAAATAGACGTGCTTGTCAAGAAATTCTTCGATGGCGGTGCGTGATTCAATGCCCAATTTTTTGATGGCGGCTCCTTTGTTCCCGATGACGATTCCTTTTTGGGTGTCGCGTTCAACGTATAAAGTGGCCATAATACGAATCAGGTCGTCTGTTTCTTTGTACTCATCTACCACCACTTCCACGCTGTATGGAATTTCCTTTTTGTATAGTAAAAGAATTTTTTCACGAATGATTTCTGAAACGAAGAACCGCATCGGACGGTCGGTCAGTTGGTCCTTTGGAAAATAGGGAGGACAAACGGGCAATTTCTCAATGATTTTCTGCAAAAGAACATCCAGGTTCAGACCTTCTAATGCCGATATTTGGATGGGCTCCGCTTGGGGAAGGAGAGTGGTCCAATGTTGTACTGAAGCATCAATCTGTTCCGATGTCGCTTTGTCTATTTTGTTGAAAACCAATAGGATTGGTGTGTTGATTTTTTGCAATTTGGAAATCACCTGCTCGTCGTACTTGGTTTCTCCGCATTCCACCAGATAAAGAATCAGATCTGCATCCTGAAGCGATTCTGAGACGAATTTCATCATCATTTCCTGCATCTTGTAGGCGGGAGTTAGAATGCCCGGAAGGTCGGAGTAGATAATCTGAAAATTTTCTCCGTCAACAATTCCCTTAATCCGGTGGCGTGTGGTTTGTGCTTTTGCTGTGATGATGGAAAGCCGTTCGCCAACCAATTGGTTCATTAACGTGCTTTTTCCAACATTGGGATTTCCAATCAGGTTAACAAAACCGGCGCGGTGTTCTGAATTCTCGTTGTTCATTATTATATCGTAAAACGGCTGCAAAAGTACGATTTTATCTTTGATGTGCTTGTTTAAAAAATTGTAAAAGCGTTTACTATTTATGTGGGAAAAGTTGTACTTTTGCGGCTCTAATCCTTGAAAAATATGGAATATAATTTTGATGAAATAATCCCCCGAAAAGGAACCGGCTGTCTCAAATATGACAAGACAAACGAATTTCTTGGCGGCGAGGATGTTCTTCCTATGTGGATTGCAGATATGGATATTCGTATCCCTGATTTCATTACGGATGCACTGAAAAAGAGAATGGACCACCCCGTTATCGGTTACTTTTACCATACCGATGAATTTTATCATTCTATCGTCCGCTGGATGCAGATGCGCCATCAATGGAATATCTCTTCCAAATGGATTTGTTTCTCTCCCGGAATTGTGGCCGGACTGTCGTTTTTAATTCAGAATTTTACAGAAAAAGGAGATAAAGTGTTGATTCAGACACCGGTTTATCCTCCTTTTTACGAAGTAGTTGAAAAAAATGGTCGTGAGCTCGTCACCAATCCGCTCTATTTGGAAGGAGATCGTTTCTTGATGAATTTCAACGATTTGGAAGAAAAGTTGAAACAGGGGCCGAAACTGATGATTATCAGCAATCCGCACAATCCGGTTGGCCGTTGCTGGAATCCCGATGAATTGCGCCAGGTTGCGGAACTGTGCCTGAAGTATCATTGTCTTCTCATCAGCGATGAAATCCACTCGGATTTGACAATGCCGGGATTCAAGCACACGCCGGTCGCCAAGTTGTCGGACGAAATTGCACAAAACACGATTACTTGTATGTCGCCCAGCAAAACCTTTAATCTGGCTGGGTTGTTTACTTCGGAAATCATTATTCCAAATCCGCAGTTGCGCGCTCGCTTCAAAGCATTTATGAATGATACTGTCCATATTTACGGAAACGTTTTCGGGGATGTCGCTTTGCAGGCTGCCTATTCCTACGGCGCCGAATGGTTGGACCAACTCCGTGTCTATTTGGCGGGAAACGTTCAGTTCTGTAAAGATTTTTTAGCAGAAAAAATCCCTCAAATTAAAACCTATTCGCACGAAGCAACCTATTTGATGTGGCTGAATTTCAAAGAATTGGGATATACACACGAACAGTTATCCCAAAAATTGTTGCAAGAAGCCAAGGTCGGATTTAACGATGGAACGGCCTTCGGTGCAGCGGGCGATAACTGTATGCGAATCAACCTCGCCTGTCCGCGGGCAACGGTGAAGGAGGCGCTGAACAGACTTTCCGCAATATTCTAACCGCGCCCTGATGCAATGAATTAAAA
>DCHI01000084.1 GCA_002314795.1 Bacteroidales bacterium UBA1756
ACTTCTTACTTCTTTGATGCAGCCCCTCCGGGGCTGGCCTCTGTATCACACCACAACGTAACATCTGGTACGGCGGACGCCACAATGTGACGTCCCTACTTCCTACTTCCTACTTTTTCCAGATGAATGCCGCGGGATCCTTTGATCAGAAGCATTGCATTTTCAATGGGATTTTCCTTCAGGAACGAATTCAATTCATCTACATCAGAAAAAACATTCATTTCTCTGATATTCAATTCTTTAAAGCAATTTCCGACGAAATATGCGTCAATGGATAATTCTTTACAGAGCTGATAGATTTTCAAATGTTCGTCGTGACTGACAGAGCCCAATTCGAGCATATCGCCCAAGATGGCGACTTTGTGCGGATGAGAAAGGTGGGCCAGGTTGTGAAGCGCCGCCGTCATACTGGTCGGATTGGCGTTGTAAAAATCCGAAATGAGCGTATTGGTTCCGACCGTGCTTACCTGGGAACGATTGTTCGTCGGGACATAGTTGGAAAGTGCTGCGGCCGCGTCCTCCAGTGAAACATTGAACGTAAGTCCAACGGCGACGGCACACAATATGTTAGGAAGATTGTAATCCCCCGTGAGGTGCGTGGCAAACGTGACGGTCTGTTCCGTTTCTTCCTCCAGATGGGCACAGCAGGAAACGGAAAGGTACGGATTCATAGCGGCGATGCGTCCTTCACAAATACTCTCGTCACAATTGCCGTACAAAACCTGCAATTCGTAATCACCCGCGCAACCACACAACGTTTCATCATTTCCGTTAACGAACAGTGTACCACCTTGTTTCATCACAGAATCGTACATTGCACGCTTGGTCAGAACGATATTTTCCTTGGAGCCGAACCCTTCGATGTGAGCGGTTCCGATGTTCGTAATAATACCGTATGTCGGGAGGGCGATTTCGCACAAGTCGGCAATTTCGCCCACGTGGTTAGCTCCGCACTCCACAATAGCGATTTCCGCGTCCGGACGAATGGAGAGCAACGTGAGCGGAACCCCGATATGGTTATTCAAATTACCTTGCGTATAAGTAACTCTGTACTTTGATTTTAAGACTGTTGCGACCAATTCCTTCGTCGTGGTTTTCCCGTTCGTTCCGGTAATTCCGACGACAGGAATAGCGAGGTGCTTGCGATGAAGGCCGGCCAATTGCTGGAGGGCCGTCAACGTATCATCCACAATAAAAAAACGCTCGTCGCCCACCAATGACGAATCGGTAGTTACGACGCAGGCGGCGCCTTTTTCCGCCGCTTGGCGCGCGAAGGCATTTCCATCAAAATTCTCCCCTTTCAAACAAAAGAAAAGACAATTGTCGGTGATGTTTCGTGTATCTGTACAAATTTGCGGATAGCGCAGGTAGATTTCGTACAAAGATTGAAGTGACTCCATCATTTTAATAAATTTCTTTCAGAGTATCCATTGCTTCTACCACCCCTTTATCCCCTCCTATTAGGAGGGGGCAGGGGGTGGTAATATTTCAAAATTTTATCGCAACAATAATCTATTTTAAAATTTCGGCGGACATCTGCTTACCCAATTCATAGCAGCGTTGAAGAACGTCAGTGCAAGCACCCTGTTTGTTTTCGACGGGGGTGCCGACAAGGGGCCAGTTCATCGTTCCGGCAAAGTCCGTGAGCTTCTTGCACGCAGCACCTGCCCACGTAAAGGAGCCGAAGCAACTGTATACGTGATTCTTGATACAACGCTCCTCAATTTTATGCAACAAACTATCAATCAATGGATAAAGCCCCATCATATAGGTCGGGGAACCGATAATCAATCCTTTGTATTTGAAAATGTCGGCAAGGATATAGGACGGGTCGGACTTGGAAACATCGTGAACGACGACGCGATGGATGCCGCCATCGACAACTCCTTGCGCGACGGCCTCGGCCATCTGTTTCGTGTTTCCGTACATCGAGCCGTACGCGATGACAACGCCGGGCTCCGTTTCGTACTTGCTCCACTGGTCGTACAAACCGACCACCTTCGCAATTTGGGACTGCCAAACGGGACCGTGAGTAGAGCAGATAATCTTGATGGGAAGTCCGCTCAGTTTTTTCAATGCGGTCTGAACCGGATTCCCAAATTTTCCAACAATGCAGGCATAATAGCGGCGCATATCGTCCCAGAAAGGTTCCAGATTCAACTCATCGTCACGGAAACTGCCGTTCAATGCGCCGAACGTTCCGAAAGCGTCAGCGGAAAAAAGAATCTGTCTATCAGGGTCATACGTCACCATTACCTCCGGCCAATGCACCATAGGAGCGAAATAGAATTGAAGGTTCGTTTTACCCAAAGACAAAGCATCACCTTCAGCCACTTCCAACAGGTTGCTATCGATACAGAAGTATCCTTTCAGATAGTCAAACGTCTTCTTGTTGCCCACAATCTGGACATTAGGATAGCGCGTCCGAAGCAAACCGATGGAACCCGCGTGGTCCGGTTCCATATGATCAACAATCAAATAGTCAATCGGCCGGTCTCCGAGAATGGCATCAATCTGTTTGAAAAAGACATCTGCGAAAGCAACATCCACCGTATCAACCAACGCAACTTTTTCATCTACAATAAGATATGAATTATAACTCACACCATTAGGAAGTGGAAGATAATTTTCAAAAAGATGTTTCTGTCTGTCATTTACGCCAACATAGTAAATATTGTCGGCAATCGTTTTATCAGTGTAAAGCATATTGTAAAAATTTAAAAATCATTCAAAAACAAGGCTGCAAAATTACAAAAAAAGGTCTGAAAATGGTTCCCGTATTTTTGAAAAAAGGGCGGCACATCGTACTAATTTTATTCGTACTTTTGCCGCCTTATTGTGCAAAAAAATCAAGAAGAAATAAATTAAAAATATCAAACTATGAACAAGGAAAAATTATTCAACGAATTTGCTCCCGTCACGACCGAACAATGGGAAGAAGTCATTCAAAAAGATTTAAAAGGTGCTGATTATGAGAAGAAATTGGTATGGCGCACCGACGAGGGCTTCAAGGTTCGTCCCTATTATCGTGCCGAAGATTTGGAAGACGTTGCTTATTTGAACGCTCTTCCGGGAGAGTTCCCATACACCCGCGGGACGAAAGCGGATAACAATGCGTGGGAAATTGTGCAGACAATTACCGAAAAATGTCCCGTCAAGGCGAACGAAGCCGCGTTGGCCTCCATTGCCGGTGGCGCAACGATGATTTCCTTCAATGTTGCAGAAGTCAAGAATGCGAACGACTTGGCACAATTGCTCAAAGGCATCGACCTGAACAAGACGGGCGTTCGTTTTCTCCACGCACACACCTATCTGCCATTGGTTAAAGATTTCGTCAACTATGTGGAATCCAGTGGTTTTGACAAAGAAAAAGTAAAAGGCGGCACCGGTTTTGACGTGATTGCATACTTGCTTCGCGAAGCCAAATTCTACACATCGCAAGATGCTGATATGAAAGAGGCACTCGAAATGTTCCGTCTGACCGACGAAATGCCTAATTTCAAGGCAGTTAATATTCAAGGTATTTTTATGCACAATGGCGGCGCGACGCTCGTTCAAGAGCTCGGCTATGCACTTGCTTTCGCCAACGAATACCTTGCCTACGCTACCGACAACGGCCTCGAAGTAGCCAAATTCGCCCGTAAAATGGAATGCTCACTTTCCATTTCATCCAACTATTTTATGGAAATCGCCAAATTACGCGCCTTCCGTCTTTTGTGGGCCACAATGCTGGAACAATATCAGCCCAAATGCAACTGCGCCTATAAAGTCCGCATCAATTCCATTGCATCCACTTGGAATAAAACCATTTACGACCCATACGTCAATATGTTGAGAACGACAACCGAAGGAATGTCCGCCGCCATCGGTGGTGCCGACAGCATTGCGCTCCAACCGTTTGACGTCGCCTACAAACAGGAAGACGACTTTTCAAGACGAATCAGCCGCAACGTCCAAGTGATTTTGAAAGAGGAATCTTACTTTGACAAAGTGGTTGACCCGGCAGCCGGTTCCTATTACATTGAAAACCTTACCGACTCTATCGCTGAATGCGCTTGGAATCTTTTCCAATCCGTTGAAGCAGAAGGCGGTATCGTCAAGATGATTGAAAACGGAAGCATTAAAGCGGCCATCGAAGAGAGCTGCAACAAACGCAATATGGACATCGCCACCCGCCGCTACGTTCTTCTCGGAACCAACCAGTTCCCGAACACGAACGAACAGATGTTGGACAAAGTGGTGAGCTGTGCGGAACAAACGAATGCTGGACTTCGCCGTTACAGAGGCGCAGCCGCGTTCGAAGCACTTCGCTTGGAAACCGAACGTTTCGCTGCCCAAAACGGACGTCCCAAGGTCTTCTTGCTGAAAATAGGCAACTTGGCAATGCGTCAGGCACGCGCCGGTTTCGTCACCAATTTCTTCGGATGTGCCGGCTACGAAATCATCGACAGCGCCGGTTTTAGCACCGTCGCCGAAGGCATTGAAGCCGCCAAGGCCGCCAAAGCCAACATCGTGGTCATTTGCAGTTCCGACGAAGAATACGCAACCTACGGCGTAGAAGCAGCCAAAGCCGCTACGGCAGCCGGTTTCACCTTCATCGTTGCTGGCAATCCGGCAGAAGGCGCTGAAGAACTGAAAGCCGCCGGCACCGCCGACTTCATTCACGTTAGAACCAACGTGTTGGAATGCCTCCAAAAATACAATCAGATTTTATTCAACAAATAGTCAAATAAAAAACAGGAGGTCGGAATTGAAACCGACCTCCTTGCCTTTTCTAAACCCTATATGAAAAGACTTTTCACTTTCCTCCTCCTTTCCGTCATCACACTCGCTATGTCAGCGCAAAACACATTCATTCAGACGGCCACCATACAAAAAACCATTGTCGAAATTCAAAAGCAGAGCAAAATCACACCTGCTCTGGTTTCACGCGGTGTAAACCAGACCGCCGCCCTCTGGACCGAAAGCGACGGAACCGCCGACGAGTTCGTTCAGTTTTGTGTTGCCAACTATTGCAAGGACGCCAACGAAAAAGAGGTGCTGTTCAACCGTTTGTGCGACAATTTCGAAGCCATCCTCGGACACAGCAACCGCGTCACCATCGAACTGAGTTTGCCCATCCACGTGGTCGGTTACGAAACGCTTCCCATTGATGAACGTTTTGCCGCCTACAGCGCCACGACGCATCTCACCAACGATATGTTTGACAATAAGATAGCTTTCATCATCACGCTGAATTATCCTCATTTTTCTTTAAAAGAAAAAACGGAAAATGCAGAAAAATGGAGCGATTTGGAGTGGGGGTATGCCCGTTTAGGCGACCTGTTCACCAGCCGCGTACCCGCCGACAAGGTACAAGCCATCACCACGGCAACGACCACGGCCGACAACTACATTGCCAACTACAATATATATATGGGCAAAGTTAAAGCCAACGACGGAAGACAGTTCTGGCCTAAGGATTTGAAACTCATCAGCCACTGGGGACTTCGCGACGAACTGAAGGCGGCCTACGCCGATAAAGAGAACGGCCAAGCCAAACAGGAGGTGATTTACAGCATTATGAGGAACATCATCGATCAGACGATTCCCGAAGATGTCATCAACAAAGACAAATACTACTGGTATCCGGCAGCCAACAAGATTTTTGCAGAAGGCAGCACCATTGGCATTTACGGACTTCCGGAAGGAGAAACCCGTTATCAATATCTTCTCAACAATTTCAAGGCAGAAAAAGCAACAGACCCATACTATGCCGGCAACTCCACTTTCTTGGACCGCCGTTTCAACGACGATTTGGAAATTTCTCAAAGCGACATTGAAAAACTGTTTGCCGCTTATATGAAATCTTCTGAGGTTCAAAAAGTTGCCAACCTCATTGCGAAACGTTTAGGCCGGAAACTCCGTCCGTACGACATTTGGTACAATGGTTTCAAAAACCGTAGTGCCGTTGACGAAGGCCAATTGGACCAGCTCACGCGCAGCAAATATCCCAACAAAGAAGCTTTCACGGCCGACCTTCCCAACATTTTGCAGACATTAGGTTTCACCAAAGAAAAAGCGGAATTCATCTGCCAGCACGTCACGGTTGACGCTTCCGTCGGTGCCGGCCACGCGTGGGAGTCAATGATGAAGAGTGACAACGCTCGTTTGCGTACTCGCATCGGCGAAAAAGGGATGGACTACAAAGGTTACAACATCGGGATTCACGAATTCGGTCACAATGTGGAACAAACGTTTTCTTTGCACAATGTTCCGAACTACTTTTTAGCCGGTGTCCCGAACACGGCCTTCACAGAAGCCCTCGCCTTTACATTCCAACAACGTGATTTGCAATTACTTGGAATCAACAGCAATGATACCATCGGGCGTTACTACGACCTTTTGGACAATTTCTGGAGTTGCTATGAAATTATGGGCGTCTCCTTATTGGACATTCGCGTTTGGAAATGGATGTACGCACATCCGGACGCGACAGCAGCACAACTCCGTGAAGCCGTCATTGCCTTGTCCAAAGAGGTCTGGAACGAATTTTACGCACCCGTTTTCGGCATCGAAGACCAAACCATCCTCGCCATTTACTCCCATATGATTGACTCACCGCTTTATCTGACGGCGTACCCCATCGGCTATCTCATCAGTTTCCAACTTCAAAGTTACTTTGAAGGGAAGAACCTTGGCACGGAAGTTGAGCGCGTATTTTCACAGGGCAAACTGATTCCGCAATACTGGCTTCAGAAGGCCGTCGGAACCAAGCTGACCGTTTCACCGTTCGTCAAGGCGGCGGGAGAAGCTGTTGACGTCGTCGTCGATTACGAAAAACAGCAGGCCGCTGCTGAAAAAAAAGCAAAAAAAGCAAAAAAATAACATCTAAACACAATGTTTCCACTTTACATTAAAGAAATCAAGTCGTTTTTCAGTTCCATCATCGGGTACATCATCATCGCGACATTTCTCATCATCACGGGACTTTTCATCTGGGTTTTCCCCAATTACTACAACGTGTTTGAGTTAAAGACAGCCGACTTGCAAGGTCTCTTCAACCTGTCTTGCTATCTGTTTCTCTTTCTGATTCCCGCCATCACGATGCGTTCTTTTTCAGAAGAGAAGAAAACGGGGACAATGGAACTCCTGTTCACAAAACCGTTGTCTGACAATCAGATTATTGGAGCTAAGTTTTTAGCTTGCAGCACTTTGCTATTCATTTCATTATTACCCACACTTTTGTACGTTGTTTCGGTTTGGCGTTTGGGCGATCCCGTCGGGAACATTGACCTCGGCAGCACGTTTGGTTCGTACCTCGGACTTTTGCTCTTGGGCATCGTTTTCGTTGCCATCGGCATTTTCGCTTCGTCCATCACCAACAGCCAAATCATCGCGTTCATTCTCGGAGCCGTCTTCTGTTTCTTTATGCACTTTGGATTCGAGTTCATTTACTCGTTTGAGGTTTTCGGAAGTGCGGGCGCCCTCATCAAGTCGTTGGGACTGGAGCAGCACTATCTTGCCATCAGCAAGGGCGTGATTGATTCCCGCGACATCATCTATTTTGCCACGGTAACCTTCGTTTTTCTTTTTGGAACGAAAATCGTGCTTCTTAGCAGAAAGTGGTAAAACATTCATTAGCAATTTATTTCAATACGTTATTTAAATAGTATTATGAAAAACAAGGAAATATCACACAGCAAGGCATTTCGGCAAAGCGCTGTCATTTCCATCATCGTCTCACTCGTCATTCTAATTGCCGTCAACGTAGTGTCCTCCTATTTCTTTTTCCGTTTGGACTTGACGAAGGACAACCGGCACTCTCTTTCTGAATCGACAAAAGATTTATTGAAAGACTTGGACGACATCGTCTTCATCAAAGTGTATCTGGAAAGCGAGGATATGCCCGCATCGTACCAGCCCGTCATCACAAAAACCCGCGAAATGTTGGAAGAATTCAGCAGTTATTCATCCAACATCAAATTCGAATTCATCAATCCGACGGCTGATAAGACGAAGGAAGAAATCAACTCCATCTATTCCGAATTTGCCCAAAAAGGGCTGGTCCCCTACCCTATTCGTGAACAGTATGCCGCCGGAGCTTCCACCAAGTACATCATTCCTGGCGCAATGGTCACCTACAAGAATCAGGAGCGTCCGGCCATCCTGATTGAACAAGATTTCAGCAACAAATTCTCGACGGAAGAATTTGCCTATATGCGGATTGAATACAATCTTGTGATGGCAATCAAGAGTTTGGTAAAACCGCACAAGTCAAATGTGGCATTCATTGACGGTCACGGGGAATTGGATATGTACCGCACGGCGTGGTTCGGCTCACAACTCGGAGCCAATATGAAAGACTTCTATAACGTCACCCGCGACTCCATCAACGGGAAAATCAACTGTTTGCGGAACATTTGCATCGCTGATTCGGCGGCACAGACAGTAAAAGACAACGGTAACAAATACGACCTGTTGGTGATTGCTCAACCCACGCAACCATTCTCCGATATGGACAAATACGCTATCGACCAGCATCTTATGCGCGGCGGGCGTATCCTCTGGCTCATTGATGGCACGGATGCGGCACTCGACAGCTTGCAAGAACGTCCCGAATTTATGGCAACGCCCTCAAGAAACCGATTGGGCGATATGTTCTTCCGCTACGGCGTCCGAATCAACAGCAATCTCATTCAAGACATCGGAAGTTGCCAAGCCATCCCCATCAATACCAGCGGCAATATGATGATTTTCCCATACGCACTGAGCATCACACACTTTGAAGACCATCCTATCACGCAAAAAATCACCGCAGTACGGTCCAACTTCACCGGCTCCATCGACTTTGTAGGGCACGACGACGGACTTACCAAAACCGTCTTAGCGACTTCGTCCGATAGCAGCAAGTTGGTACCGACGCCCGCCATCGTTTCATTGAAAGTCGGTTTGGCCAAACCCAATCCGGAAGAGTTCAGTTTGCGCCGCATTCCCGTTGCCGTCTTGGTCGAGGGAAAATTCCGTTCCGCATTCGACGGGCTTCTCCCCATTGAATTTGACACCATCAAACAGTTCAACTACCTGAGAAGCAGCAAAGAAACCAAACAGATTTTCATCTCCGACGGGGACATCATCCGCAACTATTTCGATCCGAGAACCGGCTTCTACCCAACCGGTTATGACGTTTACACCAAAAGTTTCTTTGACAACACTGAATTTCTGACCAACTGCGTCGATTACTTGTGTGACAACACCGACTTGATTGAACTCCGTTCCAAAACGTTCCACATCGGGCTGCTCAACCAATCGAAAATAGCCGACAAAAAGGTTCGTCAACGTCACCAAGCGATGGACATCGGACTACCTCTTGCACTCGTGGCCATCTTAGGAGCCATCCTCTTTACCATTAGAAAAAGAAAATACTCAAATTAACCTTTAACATTCTTATCAATATGAATAAAATTCTCATCACCATCGCCCTCATTGCCACTGTTGCAATTTCCGCAACCAGTTGTAACAAAGGCTGTTCGTGCAGTCAATACAAAAAATCCGAATATCTTGTTAACCCAACGGGAAGAGACTCACTGATTCGCAACATCTTCACATCAACAACAAAAAACAAAAAGTGTTCAGGACTCATTTCCGATATGGAAGAGACGTGGCCGGACGAGCAATACACGTTCACTTGTACCGATTGGTAGGCATCTATTCAACTCACTATCATCTTTTTAAATAGATTTTTCATACAAAAATTCAATGAATAAAAAAAATCTCATTCTTTTGATTGGAGCCGCAGTCGTAGTTGTCGGCTGCATTTTTTTGGTGCTTTGGAAGTCGCACGTTCTTTTCAATCGTTCTGATTTAAAAGAAGATATGTTTGCCATTAGCGACACTTCCACCGTCACACGCATCTTTATGGCAGATATGCACGAGAACACCGTCCTGTTGACAAAAACGGCAGATGGTTGGCGAATTTCAGACTCCATTCCTGTCGTTGATGGAAAAGTGGAAGCATTACTATCCACGATGCAAAACATTCGCGTACAGCAACCTGCGTCCAAAAACAGCATCGAAAACATCAATCGAATGATGGCGGCCAGCGCAGTAAAAGTTGAAATCTACGAGCAAAAACCGCTTTTCACACTTTTCAAAAAAGGATTTTTCGTAAAAGAACGCCGTACACTCACCTACTATATGGGGCCGGCCACCCAATCCAATATGGGGAACTACGCCATTTTGGAAGGATACGAAGATATGCCTTTCATCATTTACCTTCCGGGCTTTCGCGGCTTCGTCGCTCCGCGCTACTCGCCCTACACGGAAGATTGGATTAGTCATAAACTTTTTGACACCAAACTCACTCGTATTCAAGAAGTTTTGGTTACCGACATTGACAATCCGAATGAATCATTCCGCATCGAAAAAGCGGGTGCCCGTTTCTTCCATCTCTACAATGCTCAAGGAACGCCCATAGCCAATTACGATACGAGCAAGGTTATCAACTACTTATCCGAATTCAGAAATCGCAATTACGAATCTCTTGATTCCGACATCGAGCCGGACAAGCGCGACAGTATCATCCGAAGCAGCCATTTCAAAACCATTCAGGTTACTGATGTAAACGGCACCGTCAACAAGTTGGACTTGTACAGAATGGACAGCGAATACGACTACTACGACGAAAACGGAAACCATATTGACGATGTAGAAATGTACTACAACCGTGACCGGTGCTATGCCATTCTCAACGGAGACAAAACGCACCTGTACCGAGTCCAGTACTACCACTTCGACCGCTTGTTGCAGCCCTTCTCTTATTTTATCACGAAAGGAGAAAAGCAAAAAGGCGTTTTGGAAGAAATTAGCGAATAAGGGGGGAGCAAACAGCGTATTCACTTACACAAAAATTCCGAAATCGCTCTTCATTCAGTAAATTGTGTTGATTGAAAAAAAGACACATTTGTCACTTTTCAATCAAATAATGTCAAAAACATTCCATTATCTGCCATTTTTAATTATTTAAAAATCAATACTTTACACTTGACTTTCCTTCTTAAATGTTGTATATTTGCGAAACAAAA
>DCHI01000016.1 GCA_002314795.1 Bacteroidales bacterium UBA1756
AGAATAGGAGGGGACAAAGGGGTGGATGTATCAACATCATTCATCCTTGAAAAGGATGCCACAATGTGACGTCCCTACTCACTATCGTTTTACTATTTTCTGAATTCCAACAATCTGGTTATTGTCACGAAGTTCAACAAAATAAATTCCACTATTGAAATCATTGAAATCCACTTCAATGTTATTTCCGGAAACACTTTCTGATTTTACAACTTGTCCCGCCATATTGTAGATAATGACAGCCGTGGCCGTAGCATTGCCCTGAAGAACAATGTTTACCTTTTCATCGGTCGGGTTGGGATACATCACAAAGTTTCCACGGGCATTGTCACGAATGCTTTCGGTGCAACGCATTTGAACCGTATAGACCTTCGTAAGTTCGTTGCAAGTAACAGTAGCCGTAGCGACCAAAGAGTCCGCAGTTGCTTGAACGATAGCAACGTTGGCACACTCGGCAACCGGTGTAGCACTGATTGTCGGGATCTGAGTGAGCGATGCAAAATTGACAACATATTCCGTAACATTGGCATCGAAACCCTCGATGAGCGCGCCGTTTACCATAAGAGAAGCAAGGTCGGCGGAAGGTGTAACCAACGTAACATTTACCGTGTAGGTT
Source organism: Bacteroidales bacterium UBA1756 (assembly GCA_002314795.1). Classification (GTDB taxonomy): domain Bacteria; phylum Bacteroidota; class Bacteroidia; order Bacteroidales; family WCHB1-69; genus UBA1756. Next base: position 617 of record DCHI01000016.1, read on the forward strand.
TTCATACTGTCGCCCATATAGCAAACGACAGTGCCAACATAATCGTTGGCTGCGGAAGGTTGGGTGATGTCCGTACCAGCGAGTTCGGAACGAGGAGTAGCCGTGACGACCGCTTGCGTGCCACAAACGGAAACATTGTATTCCAAGACAGTCGGGTCAAAATTAGGAACCGTAACGCCATTGACCTGCAAGTCAGCGAGGGCCACGTCCATCACAGAACCGAAGGTGTAATTGATGGTGTAAGTGGTCGTGCTCGGGCCTTGGGTGACCACGATGGTGGCAGTAGGATTCTCGGTTGTGGGCTGGGTGATTTCAACCGTGGCATTGGCAGAAACTGCCGTGGCCGTTACCGTTGGAAGTTCCGCACCGTAAGCCAATTGGACGTTGTAGGTGTGGGTGGCCGCATTGAAATTCGGGACCGTGATGCCATTGCTTTTCAAATCACTCAAAGTGGAAAGGTAAATCATTTCAACATCGTCAATCCACAAATTGTCATCGTTAGAACCTTCGCCGGCATTCTTGTTCGTAGTGAACGTAATCAACATATAATGAGGCGTCTGAGCCGTATAGTTGTAATTCACCGGAACGCTATAACGACGCCAAGCCCCGTTGGTTTGAAGGTATTCACAAGTTGAAATTCCCACAACGTGAGAAGCTTGTGATTCCAAAACAGGGTCTTGCATATCGAAATCGTCGTGGATGACACAGTTCATACGAGCATATTGGGTGGCACTGGGGCAGCTGAACTTGCTCCAGAAAACGATGGAGTCGGGTTTGCCATTGAAAGGTTGGTTCAAACCGTTTGTAGCACGTTTCGTCACATTATAGTTCACCGTGCCGTCAGACGGGTTGGTTCCTCCAATATTAATCTGTCCCGTCGTGATGTTTCCATTAGCACACGTGGTGACAATAAGGAGACTCACTTGTGTAGCGAAAATCTTGCAGCTATACGAACCGGTGCTGCCAGGACGGACGTCGCTACTTTGCTCGTGACGTGTCTGCTGTGCCGTGCCACAACCGATGGACAAACCGCAGTACGATGAGGGAAAACCATTCCAAGAAGTCGGTTCATTGGCACTACCGCCGTCCCAATTTTCAAAACCGCCATTCGGCAATTGATAAACCTGAGCGTTGGAAATAAAAGGGAAAATCAGCGCGAATGCCAATAGAATAATTGATAACTTTTTCATTTTCATTGATTTACGTTTGTATTTCTTCTAAAAAAATCAGCGGCAAAAATACATTTTTTTCCTCCATAGTATTATGATTATTTTTAATATAGATAATTTATTGAAATTCAATTATTTACAACATTAACTTTCTTTAATAAATTGATTAATTTTTAAAGATAATGAATTATTATTTTTGCAATCATTTTAGAACCAAACAATTATGAAAAAACTTTCTCTTTTTGTGGGAATTATTTCCCTGTTTTTTGTTGCATCCGCCCAAGGGCCCTGTCCGGATGCCGCAACGATGAAAGACTATGAAGGGACCGAATACAAAACAGTGCAGATTGGCAAGCAATGCTGGATGCGCGAAAATATCCGTGCCACACACGGAAAGTACATCGACCGCTTCGTCCAAGGATATGCCAACAGCACCGCACCCGCATTCTACTATCCCGATGGGGACGAAAAGAATGCAGAAACATACGGCCTTCTTTATAATTATCACGCGGCACAAGCCGTTTGCCCTTCCGACTGGCACCTTCCCAACTACGATGAATATGAAACGATGATGAATTTCTGCCAGCAGTATTACGAATCGTACAAAGGAGACCCCAAATCAGCTCCCACTTTTTTTAAGGAGCAACTCGCCGGCTATTACCATTTCAATGTCTATCACGACTTTGGCAAACAGATTTATTTATGGAGCGCCGACTATCATAAGACGGATGTTTACGATAATTGGTACGAATCTGCTCCCATTGACAGTTCCGACGACAGCAACCACAGCAAAGGGCTTTCAGTACGCTGCGTTAAAAATGTGGAATAACTACAAATACAAAAGCACTCCTTTTACATTGGGGAAGTTCATCTGTGTCAACAAGTTGACGTACTCGTCCAACTGTTTCTGATACTTTTCTTCCGCTGTTGCGTTCGGCTCACCCGTTTTGAAATCAATCACTACCGTTTCATTCGGGAACAGCACCACGCGGTCGGGACGTTTTTTATCACCCGCTTCCGATAACAGAGAGACTTCCCGCCAAACCGACAGTCCGTCAGCAAAGTACGGAAGAACATCGGCCCGAGAAACTAACGTCCGGAGCGCGGCACGGATTTCTTCCGCGTACGTTTCGTCATCACCGAACGACCACGAATCCACCTCCGACAAAGTTTGCGGAAAATGGTCGGTCGTTTCAAAAAAATGATGGATGGCGATTCCAATCTCCTGCTTTTCCGTTTCGTGCGACGGAACCACCAAACGGTCAAGCGAAAAGTCAGAAACGGGAAGTAAAGACGGGACCGTTTCCTCTTTTGAGAGTTCCTCCGAAGCAGACGTTACCGCCTTGTTTTTCAAACTGTGATGATTTTTGTTTCCAAACCAGTTCCATTTTCCATCTTCTTGAAAATCAGCCGAATGGTCTTGAATAAAATCGCTCAGCATCCAACTGTAGCGAAAGACTGTCTCGGCGGATTTGTCATCTGATTTCTCCGGACGAACAGCATCGGCAATGATGTACAACGCCTCCTCCGGACGAGTCTGTCCCACATAAATGACATTCATTTCATCCAACATCGTGAGGGCTTTCTCCTCTGCAAAATAATTAGTAGAAAAGCTCTTGTCCAGTGCATCACTTTTCTGGAGCGAAATTACCGGAAGTCCAAATTCCTCTTCATTCATTTTCAGCCACACGTTAGGCCGTGTCAGCCGAGTTCGCTTGTTACGCAGCGGCATTATGACCACCGGAAATTCCTTCCCCTTTGATTTGTGGATGGTCATAATTTTCACAGCATCAATATCGTCCGGAGAAGTGACGGCCTTTTGACATCCTTTTTTATCCCACCATTCCAAAAAAGGAGAAAGCTCACTGCCGAACTCCTTTTCATAATCGGAAATCAAATCCAGAAAACCAACCACGTAACTGTTGGCATCGGTCAGTTTCAACTGTTTGATTAAGAAGTGAGTAAGTGTTGTCAAAGAGTGCCGTTGCAGCAGCGAACGTTGGATTTCTACACCAAAATTTTCTTTTAAGAAACTGGTAAACATCCATTCGCTTTTTTCAACGGCGCTTCTCTCCTTTTCTATGTTTTCAGACAGCGCCTGCTCTTTTTCCGCTGTCGTCATAGAATCAGTAATTTTGCTGAAAGACGGCTTAAATCCCGAAATCTGATGGATAAAGGGGGCAATATTTCCTTTCTTGTTTCTTTCCAGCAACCAGTGCGCCACCATAAACTTGGTCAATGAATCATTGGGATGTTCGATGTAGCGAATTAGACCGACCAAAAGATTGACCTCATCGGAAGCCCCTAAGACCAACGAATCGCCGGAAATGACGGGGATTCCGTTGGCGGCCAACGATTTCCCGACGTCGGTTCCCATCGATGTCGTGCGGGTCAGTACCGCTATATCACGGAAACGGAAACCGCGGGCGCGGGCGTCAGCAATGGCGTCCATCACCGACTGGAGAAAGTAGTCGCCTACATTTGCTTTCGGGGTTTCTTCCGAACTTTCCTCAGACACATCGGTACGATTTTCTTCTTTGGATTTTTCCTCAAAAAAACGAATGGCGACAAAGCCATCATCTTCTTTGAAAAATTCTTGTTTTACTGTTTTATAAAAATCGTCATAAAACGCATAATCACGCAAAACGTTCGGGAAAGCCGACATTTTTTTCTCCGAATCAAAAAAGAGGTTGTTGAAAGAGACTATTTTCTGACAAGTGCGATGGTTGGCATCCAACAACTTTTCCTCACATTGGGTACGGCTGCTGAAATGGTTGTAGCGGGCGGTTCCGGATTTTGTCAGATCGGCAAAAAGCTGCGGATTGCCGTTTCTGAAACGGTAGATGGCCTGCTTTACATCACCGAAAAGGATGGCTTTTCCACTGGGTTGCGCCTGCGAAACCGCCTCGTCCAACAGCGGAAGCATATTATCCCACTGCGTATCGGACGTGTCCTGAAACTCATCGATGAAGTAGTTGCTGAATCGGCTGCCCACCTTACTATATATGTAAGGAACAGGATTGTCTTTGATTTCCTTTTGAATCAATCGTCCCGTCTCCGACAGAAAGAATTTGTTGTCCTGTTCCCGCAATTCCGACATAATATTTCTCAAGTCAAAAACAAGTTGAAATCTTTTTAAATTTCTGAGAATCAATACGCAAGGCAAGATTTTTTGAGAATGTAGATTTTCAATTTGGGACTTGAGCGCAATGATGGTTTCGCGGTCATTTTCAGAGAGGTCTGCTTTTCTACTTTTAGTAAAGGAAGCGCCCTCGATGGCTTTGTCGATGGCGGAATAACTTTTCAATTCGCCCTCTTTCGCTTTTACGAACCAAGTCCAAATGCCGTACTTCGGAAAATCATCTTCGGGGATGCCAGAATCGGCAAGGATTTGCAAACCGTTCGCCACTAATACATCATATTGATTTTGAGCCGTTTTCAAATTGGACGAGAGCTGTTTGGCTACTTTCTCAAAATCCACATTTTTCAATAATTCCAGATTTTCATCGGCGAGTTCGTCACCATAGACCCGTTTTAAAAGATGGATGAGGGCAAAGTCCACGCGCCACTTTCCAGTTTCTTCCAACTGCTGATCTATCAATGAGATAACACGTTTTGCCAAATCGTATGACTCCGGATTATCCTTTGAAATGCGCTGGAACATCAAATCCACGGTTTGCTGGAAATAGTCATCCAACGAAATTTCGACATTGAAATCGGTGCTTAATCCCAAATCAAAGGCGAAGGAGCGGACGATGTGCTGGAAAAAGCTGTCGATGGTGCTAATGGCGAAGTGTGGATAGTCGGCCAAAATCTTTTCCAAGAGTTCGACGGCGCGTTTTTGAATGGTGTCGGCGTCCAGCTGCGAAAGCTCCTGCGTGGTTTTATGAATAAAACGGGAGCGTCCAAGTTCCTTTTTAACGGAGTCGGGTTGTTCGTCAAAAAAATTCCAGACGGAGGCATCCGTAAAAGCGAAGTCGTTGAGTGTATTCAAAATACGGGTTTTCATTTCTGCGGTTGCGTTATTGGTGAAGGTAACCGCGAGGACGTTACGATAGCAATCCGTATTTTTTAAACAAATGGAAAGATATTCAGCGACGAGGTTGGTGGTTTTTCCGGAACCGGCGGAGGCGTTATAGGTTTTGAACATTTTTTTCTGGCGTTAAAAAGTTTTCTTTAGTATAGAAAAGCTCTTCCGCATAAACGGAAGAGCTTTAAATATTTATCGATAGGCGGCTGGGGTTAGATGCCGCGTTCTTTGTCTTTGACCTTGACGAGCTGTTTTTTGAGAGCTTCGATAGCGGTATCGGTAGCTTCCTCAAAAGTCTTGGCTGTTTTGGCAGCCATTGCGTCGTTACCGCGAATCTTAATGCGGATGTCTGCGGTTTTGTTTTCCGGTTTTTCAGTGTTTTCAAGTTTGAGCGTCACGTCTGCACCGATGATACCGTCGTGCAACTTTTCAAGTTTTTCAACTTTTTCAGTGATGAAGGCCTCGAGCTTTTGGTCGGCCTTGAAATGCAGTGATGAGATGTTGATATTCATAAAACCTCCTTTTTTTATGCCCTGGGATGGGCTTGGTTATAAATGTTTTTGAGTTTCTCTATTGAATTATGAGTATAGACCTGAGTGGCAGCGAGCGAGGCGTGTCCTAAGATTTCCTTGATGGCGTTGATGTCGGCGCCGTGGTTGAGCAGATGTGTTGCAAAAGTGTGTCGGAGTACGTGAGGACTTCTTTTATCAATCGTTGTTACCACGTCTAAATATTTTCTAACAATGCGGTAAACAGCTTTCGGGTATATTTTGTTTCGATTTTGAGCGACAAAGATATAATTATTTTTTGGAAAATCCGGATATTTTTCGTCGAAAAGTTGCAAATATTTCTCTATCACCTCTTTCTCTCTATTACTGAAAGGGATAATGCGTTCCTTGTTCCGTTTTCCCAAAACTTTGACCGTGCCATCGTAAAGGTTAATGTCGTCACGGCGCAGGTTGATGAGCTCCGACAGACGCATTCCCGTCACGTAGAACAGTTCTATGATTAACCTGTCACGCCAGCCCTCGAAGCTGTCCTCGAACAAATCGGCGCTGAACAGGTTTTCCATATCGGTTTCCTCCACGAATTGCGGCAACCGTTTGGCCACCTTGGGTGCGACGACGGCCTCCATCGGGTTCACTTTCACGTTCTTGATTTTGGTATGATAGCGAAAAAACGCACGCAACGAACTCACCTTACGGCTTACCGTCCGCGCGGTCATTTCCGCATCCAACAGTTCCATCATCCACGCACGAACCATCACGGGCTCGGCATTCAGAACGGGAACATCCGGGAAATTCAGAGTCATATACGACTCGAATTGTGCCAAGTCGCTTTCGTACGCCGCGACCGTATTCACCGACGAACGGCGTTCAAATTTCAAATAATCCAAAAACTGCGAAACCGATTTTTCCATCGCTATTTGATGTATTCCACTTCGCCCAACGCTTCAAGAACCTTTCCCATAAATTCGTCCAGCTGGACGGCAAGCGACGTAACGCGCTCCTGCCAGACGGAGAAAGGAACGTCCAAATTATCAGACACGATTTTAAAAGAGACATATTTGATTCCTTCCGCATCGGCTATGGAAATCAAGGCCGACGACTCCATATCGAAACACTGCGCCGCCGCTTTCATTGCGGCAAGTTTTTCGGGTGTATAGACGGAGGGATCCACGAAACTGTCGGACGAAAAGAGCGTGGCGTGTGGCACTTTCAGCTTTTCAGGGAGCGGCAGCTGCGACGGACGCATTTTGAAATCATTGAAAAAACTTCCGTGCGAGACCACCTCGTCAATGCTGAGAATGGTTCCAACCGGGAAAACGTGCGAGCCGACCGTCCCCATATTAATAATAATATAGTCTTCCCCTTTGTGACGATTGATAAAGGAAAGGATGGTTTTGGTGGCGTTTTCGCGTCCGATGCCGGTAAAGTTGACCCGATCGGCCCACGTGCCAACCTCTTCGGGGACAGCTGCGAACAACGCAACTTTTCGTTTGGAAGAAGATTCGTTCCCCGTTTGCGGTGTGTGCGTCTGCGAATGGCAATTCATAATCATCAAAGTTAGAATTAAAACAGTTGATAAAGGTTTCATATTTTCAAAAATGGGATGCAACCGCACATAAAACAACTCGGGATTATCAACCTCGCTTTTAAGTGCATTGCCATAATAATTTTTATTTTAATGCCGCAATCTCGTCCAACGGCAGTCCTGTGGCGGCGGCCACGTCCTCTATAGGCATCCCCATTCCCAACAATCGCTTGGCCGTTTCACGCAATCTCTCTAATCCTTCTGCGC
>DCHI01000013.1 GCA_002314795.1 Bacteroidales bacterium UBA1756
TGAAATTAATAAATCTGGAAGCCCTTACAAAAAGTGGGGTAAAATCAACTTGCGAAACTTGAATCTTTTATTTTGTCCATCCCTAATTTTTCAAAGCATCGTTTTCATAATCTCTTTGCACCATAATTTTGCGTGTCAAGGCAGAATGATATGGAGAAGAAGAAGTTTTCAGATTGTCTAACGAGACATTAGTGAACTGGTGAAGCTGAATGCAAAGCGTCAAAGGGATAATTCCTAAAAATATGTGTCAACTACCCCTTCAGTTTTGGGAATTTAATGTAAATTTGCCGCTTGCATCTGAAAAGATGCGTTGCTTTAAATATATTATAAATCAATAAATTATGAAGAAGTTATCTTTTGTTTTTGCTGCTTTTATTTGCCTTTCTTTTGCAAGTTGCTCCTCTTCCAAGACGAGCGAAACACCTGCCGAAAGAACCGACTCCGCCGTTGAGCAAGCAACCTCCGATGCCGATAATCAAATAACAACACGCGATATGGAAAATCTTACCAAAGTCTTGTTCAAGACCAGCGAAGGCAACATCACGATTGCCCTTTACGACAACACCCCGAAACACAAAGAGAATTTTATCAAGTTGGTGAATGACGGATATTATGCAGACATCCTTTTTCACCGTATCATCAAGGGTTTTATGATTCAGACCGGTGATCCGGATTCCAAGGGCGCTCCCGCCGGCAAGATGCTCGGTCAAGGCGGCCCCAACTATACGATTCCTGCTGAATTCAAAGCCGAAAACTATCACAAACGTGGTGCCGTCGCTGCCGCTCGTCAAGGCGACCAAGTCAATCCGATGAAAGCTTCTTCCGGCTCTCAATTCTATATCGTTGACGGACAGAAGTTTTCTCCCGACCAGATGGCACAGATTTCCTATCAGTATGGAAAATCTTTTACCCCCGAACAACGTAAGGTTTATGAAACCATCGGTGGCGCTCCGTTCCTCGATGGCGACTATACCGTTTTTGGTGAAGTGATTGAAGGTATGGACGTTGTCGATAAAATCGCCGGCCAGCAAAAAGACCGTTACGACCGTCCTACGAAAGATATTAAAATCATCTCCGCAGAAGTTTTGAAATAACTTTTCCTACTATCTCCTATTACTCAAGTTTAACATTTTTAAAATAATGGATAACATAGAAAAAATCTCAGCCGAAATAGAGGCATTCAAAGTCAACGCAGCCGCTGATTTGGAAAATTTCAGATTGAAATTCCTTAGCAAAAAAAGTGAGTTGCAGTCCCTTTTGGGCGAAATTAAAAACGTTCCCGTTGAACAACGAAAACTTTTCGGTCAACAGGTCAACGAGTTGAAGCAAAAGGCGCAAGCAATCTTTGAAGAACAGAAGCAACGTCTGGAAGACGCCGCTCCCGTTCAGGGAAATTTGTCGGACGTGACACGCCCCGCTACGGCTGTCTCTCTCGGTTCCCGTCATCCCATCTCCATTATGATGGACGAGGTGTGCGGAATCTTTGAGAAAATAGGTTTTTCTACGGTCGCCGGTCCTGACATTGAGGACGACTGGCATATTTTCACGGCGCTGAATTTCCCGGAGGAACATCCCGCCCGCGATATGCAGGACACCTTCTTCATTGACCAGAAGCCGGATGTCGCCCTTCGTACGCACACTTCCACCTTGCAGGTCCGTACGATGGAAACCCATCAGCCCCCGATTCGCGTCATCTGCCCCGGCCGTGTTTTCCGTAACGAAGCCATCACTTCCCGTGCTCATTGCATCTTCCACCAGATGGAAGGTCTCTATATCGACGAAAACGTCTCTTTTGCAGATATGAAACAGACGTTGATGTATTTTGCAAAACAGATGTTCGGTGAAAATACCCGCATCCGCCTCCGTCCTTCCTACTTCCCGTTCACGGAGCCGTCCGCAGAAATGGACGTCTCTTGCAACATCTGTGGCGGTGAGGGATGTGCCCTTTGCAAACATACCGGTTGGGTGGAAATCCTCGGTTGCGGTATGGTCGATCCGAATGTCCTTGAGAATTGCGGTATTGATAGCAAAAAATACTCTGGTTTCGCTTTCGGACTTGGCATCGAACGTATGACGATGCTCAAGTACAAGACGAACGACATTCGTCTCTATTTCGAAAACGATGTCCGCTTCTTGGAACAGTTTACGGCTGCTAAACTATAATCTTAACTGATAGATAGTTGATTCGTGGGTAACCTTTTTGAATTTGTAAAACGATATTTTCACGTGCTGACGTTTATCGTCTTGCAGATTTTGTGTGTCGTTATGATTTTTAAAACGACCACCTATCCGCAGTTTGCCCTTGCCCGAATCGCCCGTGTGGTTACTACTCCGGTCAACAAGTTGTGTTACAGTGTTATCCGTCATTTCAATTTCAATAAGGAAAACCAGTATTTGGTTCAGCAGAATTTGGAATTGCTCAATTCGCAAGAGAGCAACTTCCTGCTTCGTAGCGATTCCGTAGTTCCCGTTGAGGGTGATTTTACGGATACGTTGGGCCATACCAAGCGCGTGCGTTTGTACGAGTACTCGACGGCCAATGTGATTTACAACACGATTCATAAGAAAAACAACTACCTGATGATTGACAAGGGGAGTGAGGACGGCATTATGCCGGATATGGCGGTTCTTTCCGCCAGCGGCGTTGTGGGTGTCGTGAGTGATGTCTCCACGCACTTCTCAACGGTGATATCTCTGCTGCATCCCGATTGTCAAATCAGTGCCAAAGTGTTGCCTGCCAATCAGTTGGGGACTGTCTCTTGGCATTATGGAGATTCAAAGTATGTTTATTTAGAAGATATTCCCGAGCATTTGAACATTGACAAAGGGGATTCGGTGGTCACCAGTGGCTATTCCAATATTTTCCCCAATGGGATTTTGTTGGGAACCGTTGCTGAGAAGGGAAAGGACCCCACGCAGAGTTTCTTGACGCTGAAGGTGGCGTTGGCCACGGACTTTAATCATATTAACACGGTTTACGTGGTCCGCAATCTGTATCAGGCAGAATTGGATACGTTAAAATCCAAAATGAAGGAAGATGAATAAGATATCAGGACAGATTGTGCGGTTCGTAGTGATGTTGCTGGTGCAAGTATTGATATTCAATCACGTGCGTCTTCTCGGCTTCCTCAATCCTAACGTTTATCTGTTCGCTTTGTTCCTTTTGCCTTTGGAAATGCCTCGTTCGGCGCAGTACGCCGTTGCCTTTGCCACGGGTTTCGTAGTCGATGCTTTTCAGATGACGTATGGTATTCACGCATCGGCGTGTATGTTCTTTATACTTTTGCGTCCGTATCTTCTTTATGCCTTGAATGTCAACAAGAAACGGAACGAAACGGAAATTCCGGTGCCTGGCAAAAAGGATTTCCGTTGGCTGCTGATGTACACATTCCTTATGGTTTTGGCGCATCAGATTTTCGTATCCATCTTGGAAGTCTTTTCTTTCAGTAATTTCATCTATACACAGATCGTTATTGTTTTTAATGCATTGTTTACCACTCTGTTGGTTCTTTGTATCGAATATATTTTTATACCTGTTAAAAAACAAAACTAATATATAAAAACGTATGAAATCAAAGTTAGTCATTGGCAATTGGAAAATGAATCTTTCTTTTGAGGAAGCGGACGATTTGACGATTGCCATTCAGGAGGCCTTGGCCGAAATCAATTTGCAAACCGAGGTGGTGATTTGTCCTCCGTTCCCGTTCTTGGAATTGGTGACGGACCTTGCCGAAGAATCCAATTTCAATGCCGGTGCACAGAACTGCAGTCAGTTTGAAAACGGTGCTTATACCGGTGAAGTTTCCGCCAAGATGCTGGCAGATTTGGGTGTCGATTTCTGCATCGTCGGCCATTCCGAACGCCGCCGCTATTTTAACGAATCCAATGAGGTCATTGCACAAAAAATCAACCGACTGATGGATCAACAACTTATTCCTGTAGTCTGTTGCGGTGAAACGTTGGAGGAAAGGAATGCAGGCAAACATTTTGAAGTGGTCGAAAAGCAACTGAAGGAAACGCTTTTCCATTTGAAAAAAGAGGATTTTGAACACGCGGTTATCGCTTACGAACCTGTTTGGGCCATTGGAACGGGCGTAAATGCTACTCCGGCGCAAGCCGTTGAAATGCACAAGTTTATCCGTTCGCTCGTTGAAAAGAAGTACGGTACGGAAATCGCCTATAACACCTATATTCTTTATGGAGGAAGCTGCACGCCTCAAAATGCCATCGAATTGTTCTCGTCGGAGGATGTGGATGGCGGACTGATTGGAGGCGCCTCCATCAAAAGCGGTGACTTTGTCTCCATCATCGAAGCCGCAGAAACAGCCGTCAACGATAACTAATCGAAAGGTTTACAAACTTTACAAACTTTATAAACTTTATAAACTTTACAAACTTTACAAACTTTATACCTCATTTGTAATGAAAAGAACAAGAATAATTGATGCTATCAAGCATTACGAAGAAATAGGAATCGGAACCACCGTCAGCGTTAAGGGTTGGGTCCGTACGAAACGTGGAAACAATGCCGTTGCTTTTATCGCGTTGAACGACGGTTCTATTGTCCACAACTTGCAGATTGTGGCTGACTTAGCCAAGTTTGATGCCGAAATGATGAAGCTCATCACGACGGGTTCTTGCCTTCACGTTGTTGGAACATTGGTGGAGTCGCAGGGAAAAGGACAAAATGTTGAGGTTCAGGCCGATACTATTGAAGTTTATGGTACCGCCGATCCGGAATGCTATCCTTTGCAGAAAAAAGGCCACAGTGTTGAATTTTTACGTGAAATCGGTCACTTGCGTCCAAGAACCAACTTCTTCGGATGCGTCCTCCGCTTGCGTCACGCGATGGGTTATGCCATTCACAAATATTTCAACGACAGAGGTTTCTTCTATTTGAATACGCCTTTGATTACCGCTTCTGATGCAGAAGGTGCCGGTGAAATGTTCAGTGTTTCCACGTTGGATTTCAACAACCTTCCGAAAACTCCGGAAGGGAAGGTTGACTACAGCAAGGACTTCTT
>DCHI01000046.1 GCA_002314795.1 Bacteroidales bacterium UBA1756
TACGACTTTCGTGCGGTTGCCGTGTCAAATATGTTTTTGTGTGCAAAGATTTTTCCAATAAAAAACGAGACGCGAAAAATCGCGTCCCGAAAAAACTAAAAAGAAATTATGTGGAGTTTGGGATTACAGTTCCGTCTTCCAAAGGCCGTGCAGATTGCAGTATTCATACACTGCGGTCGGCTTTTCCTTGCAGCAGAAAGAAGCTTTCGGAGCATCATTCGCTGTCAGGTAAGCAATCTGCCCTCCATTTTCCGTTTCAAGGTAGATGAACCGTATAAAATGTTCCTCGGTCATCGGGTGCGGCACACTGCCAACACTCACGTGAATGATGTTCTCGTACGGACGCGTTACAACGGGCAGATGTTTCTCTTTTCCACTTTCAGACGTCTGTGCGACAAGTTCTTCCATATTGTGTCCGCAGCAAACAACCGGTGCTCCGGAGTCAACCGTTTTCAGGATGACGTTTCCGCATAAATTGCATTTGTAAAATGTTGTACTCATAATTGTTGATTTTTAATGATTTATAAAAATATTGATAAAGGGATTTTGTTTGGGATTTAATGAATTACGCCACCATTTTGGTTCTATCTTCCTCAACGGTGGAAATGGTCCCGATTCCAAATCTCCGGACCAATACGCTGAGTACAGCCGGAGACAGGAAGCCGGGAAGGGTAGGACCGAGGTGAATATCTTTGACTCCCGAAGCCAACAACGCGAGCAAAACAATGACCGCTTTTTGCTCATGCCAGGCGATGTTGTAAACGATAGGTAAATCGTTAATATCCTTCAAGCCAAATACTTCCTGCAAAGATTTCGCCACTCGAATCCAAGAGTAGGAGTCGTTGCACTGGCCTGCATCCAATACACGAGGAATGCCGCCAATGTCTCCTAAGGCAAGTTTGTTGTATCTGTATTTTGCACACCCCGCTGTCAGAATGACGCAATCGTGTGGCAACTGACGTGCATATTCCGTGTAGTACTCCCGAGACTTCATTCGTCCGTCACAGCCCGCCATCACGACCAACTTGCGAATATCGCCTTTTTTTATGGCCTCCACCAGCTTGTCCGCAAGTTTCATCACTTGGCCGTGAGCAAAACCGCCCACAATCTTTCCCTTCTCCAACGCCGTCGGGCTGGCTAACTTTTTTGCCAAAGCAATGATAGCGGAAAAGTCCTTTTGCCCTTTTTCGTCAGCTTCAATGTGCGGACAATTGGGATAACCGGTGGAGTTGGTGGTAAAAATGCGATTTCTGTAAACCGCGTCAGCGAGAGGAGGTACGATGCAGTTGGTTGTAAACAGAATCGGCCCGTTGAACGAGGCGAAGTCGTCACGCTGATGCCACCACGAACTACCGTAATTCCCGACTAAATTCGGGAATCTCTTAAAAAAAGGGTAGTAATGTGCCGGCAACATTTCTCCGTGAGTGTAAACATCCACATTGGCATCCTTGGTCTGTTCCAACAACATTTCCAAATCACGAAGGTCGTGGCCGCTAATCAGAATGGAGGGCCGATTACGCACGCCCGTTTCCACGGTAGTGATTTCTGGATCGCCGTAAGTGGAAGTATTGGCTTTGTCGAGCAATTCCATTGCCTCCAATCCGTAGCGTCCGGTCTTCATCACGAGACAAACCAATTCCTCCGTGTTCAGATTCTTGACGGTGATATCGGAAAGGGCACGTTGAATAAAGGCGTCGATGCGGCCATCGGCGTAACCGAGATTGCGGGCGTGCTCCAGATAGGCGGCCATTCCTTTGAGTCCATAGACGATGAGTTCGCGCAAGGAACGATCGTCGGGATCGGAATGACGGAGCACGCCCACTAAAGGGGCCTTTCCCATATAGGCATCCGGGCGACCGAACCACGTAACTTCCTCCACCTGAGGCACATTGATACGTGCCTCAATGGCTTGCGTCAGCAAATGGTTACGAAGGACGAATCCCTTCTCCACCTTTGCACGAATGGCCTCCTCGTCAAAGTTGGCATTCGTAATCGTGCTAAAAAGTGCGTCTGAAACAAACGGAGCCACCGTCTGTGGTATTTCTTCCTGCATATCGCGCAAGGCAGTGGCGACTACGGCCACACCGCGCACTGAAAACAGAAGCATATCCATCATAGCGGCGGTCGCGGGCTGCTTGCCACATACGCCTACCACGGTACATCCCGTTCCTTTGGCCGTTTCTTGGCACTGAAAACAAAACATTTGATTTTCCATAATAATAAGGGGTTTTAATTGATGATTTTTTTGTGTGATTTTTATGAAAGAACCACGACGCAAAAGTAGAATCCTTTTTCGTATCATTTTCATCTAATAATTTCATCTTATTATTGATAAAATTGATAGTAAAATTTCATCATTCACGAATCCTACAAAGACAAAATAAGATTTTTTCTTTCTTAAAAAAAACACTCTTTTCTTTTTGATATATAATAAATATGATTAATTATTTAAATATGAAAAGATTCATTTTTTTAAAATGATTTTGTTCAAATGAATACATCAATAAGCACATTGATAACATCAATATATTTTATTAAAAATATCTTGTTTATCAATAAATATTAAATGTACTTTTGCGCACGAAAAAATCAGTTTATATGACTTTACAACAATTGGAATACGTTTTGGCGGTCAACCAGCATCGTCATTTTGTCAAGGCAGCACAATCGTGTGGTGTGACACAATCCACGCTAAGTTCTATGATTCACAAATTGGAAGAGGAGTTAGACATCGTTATTTTTGACCGGAACTCGCATCCGATTCGACCGACATTAGTTGGTGAAGATGTGATTCGGCAGGCGCAAGTTGTCGTATTCAACGCACGACAACTTTCAGAAATGACGATGAGTGAAAAGAGGCGCGCGACGGGCGAGTTAAAGATTGGAGTGACGCCTACCATCGCCCCCTACATTGTTCCCAAAATGTTCAAGTATCTGCGACAGCACTATCCGGATATCACCTTGCGTCCGATAGAGTTGCACCGCCCCGGTACCGCAGGGCGACTGAAAAACGCAGAAATTGACATTGCCATTATGTCTATGCCTGAAAAGGATCCGGACTTGTTAGACATTCCGCTGTACAGGGAGCATTTTGTAGCCTACGTCTCCCCTACCGACCCGCTTTATTCGGAAAAGGAGATTTGCTACCAAGATCTCCCTCAAGAACGGGCTTGGGCTCTAAAAAACGAAATCTGCTTTCAACGTCAGGTTGACAACACCAACATCTGTTCGGGACTAACAGTAACCTCTTACGAATCAGGAAGTTTGGTTACACTATTTTGTTTGGTTGATGAACTCGGTGGGTTCACTGCCGTGCCGGAACTTCATATTCCTCTGTTAGCGCCATCTCGACGGAAGCACATCCGTCCCTTCGTCAATCCGACGCCAACGCGCACGGTGTCAATGTTCGTCCGCCGTGACTATGTCCGCGAAACGATGTTGAATGCCGTCGCCGATGCCATCAAAGCCATCATCCCGCAAGAGATGTTAGACGACCGTCTAAAGAAATACTCAATCCGTTTATAATCAACAAGAAAAGTTATTTCACCAACTTAACGGGTACCGTTTTCAAACATTTTTCAGCGGCCATTTGAGCGGGCGTCGTTCCCATTCGCCCTTGTGGAATTTCAGAATGGATAAAACCGAAAAGTTGTTGCCAATACAACGGGAACGTTCCATCGACCTTCTGAAAATTCATTGGATATTGACTGAAAACCGGCTTTCCGTCAGACGTAACATAACTGTTGCTAACCAACTCACTACAGAATTGGGCATCGTTGTCGGGAGAAAAATCCACATCGTACTTTCTGCCAATGAATTTTTTAGCATTTTCAATGTACTTTTCTACATTAGAATTATCAACAAGCCGCTTGACGATGAGGAGTGGCATTCCTCCATCCGCCAACTTAAAATCATTGAGGAAGGTATCCAACGGATAACGATTCACGTTGCGACGAATGGTCGCGTCAATAATCCACGCGGAATCGCCACGAACCTCAGCAATAGCAACGTGGACAAGGTTGAGCGAATCACCCGCACACGTACTATCGTTGACAGGGACATTCACCGCGTCGGGAGCGAGCGAATAACACATCGGAATCCCGACAAAAATCAGATCCCCGTTCTGTAACGTTTCAATTCGGGAAGAATCTGTCTCATTGGAAATTACAGTTGCCTCTTTTTTAGAATGGCAAGCAACGAAGATTAGTGCAATGGCGCAAATAATCAGAATCTTTTTCATTGATGATGTTGTTTTTTTAAGGCGGCAAAAATACAACTTTATAAACTTTACAAACTTTATGAACTTTATAAACTTTATGAACTTTATGAACTTTATAAACTTTATGAACTTTATAAACTTTATGAACTTTACAAACCGAAAGAAAAATCCAATTTCAAATTAAACCAAGCAGGATGATGGAGGTCAAAGCACCCGTTTTTTTTGTAAAAAATCTCATAAAATATTATATATGAAAAAGTTAGCAATTATCACCTTCCTTATAATCGGAATCTGTAGCTTCAGTATGAGTCAAGCGCAGACTGAACATCCTCAATGTCCGGCGGGCCACACCAATTGCCCACCACCGCCTCCAGGCGAACCGGGAGAACATCACGGAAATCCAAATAGCCCGATGATGTTAAAAATGAAAAAAGATTTCATCAAAGAGAATTTCATTATCGAAGGAAACAAAAAGGAAGCTTTTTGGGCTGCCTACGAGAAGTTCGAAAAAAGTATTCTTGACGCACACAAAGAACAAAAAGAGTTCCGAAAAAGCAACGGACTGCCCAAAAAAATGGATGCCGACAGTCTTTCCAGCTTGTCAGACGAAGCCATCATTCTGTATTACGAAAATAACTTGCAGACCAAGAACAGGGTTTTCCAAGCCGAAGAGACTTTCTTCAATGACCTTAAGCGTTGCCTTTCAGCACAACAAATTGCACAATATTATCTTTTAGAAAAGAATTTCCAAAAATCAGCCGTACGCCATCACGGAGTTCAACCGATGATGATGGATCCCAAACCAGCGAAAAAGGAAATGTGCCCTGGTGGTAAAAACAACGCCGCCCCGAAGAACTAATCCCATTTCAAATCCGAAACGCGCTTTCTTCTTATAACTGATTTGCCGTTGATGTCCAAAACCACAAGGTTGACGATGTCTTCGGCATTTTTTTATCCTGACGGACAGCTGCTTGCAGATTTTCAATAGCGCAATCGGACGGAATGCACGACGGAAGCCCCCACGCGGTACGATTGTGCGTGAAAACCAATCGAACGAGATAAGAGATATAAAAAATGCTCCCGCATAAAAAGATATTGTTGTAACTTTGCGCCCTCTCCGCTCGGACAGTCGAACGGAGATTATTTGCTTCGTCCGGGACAAGTCACGGCGCTTACTGAAACAATAGTGGAGCGGCCTTGGGTTTATGCCAGAACGTTTATCCGGGTTGGGAAAGCGACATCGCACGAAACAATCCATATAGTAGATGAGTTTTTTTAACATTCAAAAACAGAATTATGAGCGTAAGTGTAAAAATCAGGACTGATAAAGAAATAACACCAGACCAATTGTTTGAAAAACTGATAGGTCTTGGCGATAAAATCATAGTAACTTCCGATGAATACCCCTATCTTAAATTCGGGTATTTTTATGAGACTGTTCGTGGAATCGAGATTCATAAAGAGGACGATGGCCTTGAAGTAAGGGTCTGCATATACGCGTCGAAAGAAGATTACCACCTGTTCGCTAAAACAATTAAAATCATTATGGAAATATCCGGAGGCAAGGCGTATATCGACGACTACGATGATGAAGAAGTCACGGATCCCGTCCATACTTTTAATGACGAATGGATAGACGAGGAGATGAGCAGCGGTTTTGACTGTTGCAAAATATTGAGAGTCCCGTGATTATGGATGGCCTTTTTATGAAAATGTGCATTGGACCTTTATTCTATTGGGATTTCAATGTGCCATTAACGGGAAAAACACATCCGTAAGTGCTTTACCAGTTCGGCGACATCCCAGCCGCGAAGGCACCAAAGTTTGCCTCCCCCTAACCTTACAAACTTTATGAACTTTACAAACCTTACGAACTTTATGAACTTTACAAACTTTATGAACTTTATGAACTTTACAAACTTTATGAACTTTATGAACTTTACAAACTAAAATCGTACCTTTGCACCCGTTTTTAAACTATGAGAAAATGAAAAGAAATCTAATTGTCATTCTATTGTCTATCAGCTTGTTAGCTATCGTTTCCTCCTGCTCCGTTTCCAAGGCCGTTCAGATGGCCAACTGCGACTATTCCTTTCAAAAAATCACAGGACTTTCCTGGGCCGGCCTCAATTTCGGAACCACCAGCACCGAAAAGTCAAGTATGAGTCTGAGTTCTTTGGCAAAGTGTACCAAAGCCATCTCCGAAAAGGATTTCAAAACAACCATCGGAATTGCCATTTCAGCCGATAATCCCGGAAAACGGGAGGCAGCCATTGCCGGCTTCGATTACGTACTGATGTACAATGATAAAGAAATCGCCTCCGGGGAAAGCATTAACCGCACCGATATCGTCGTGCCGGCGCACGGAAGCACCACAATTCCGCTTAATTTTACCATCGACATTTCCAAAGTGGTGGACTTCAGTTCACTCAAGGCCATCGAAAATACCCTTCACTTCTTGGGCGAAGTGAAAAAGTTGGGGGACGCCGATACCGAGTTCGCCATCAAACTCCGTCCCCACATCCGCATCGGCGACAAGGTGACCAAAGGTCCCTACATTCCTATCAAAAGCATTTAATCTTTTCTAAAAGCAATCAACTGTGATTCGTAAAACCGTTGCAACGATTTTTCTGATAACCGCCACGTTATTAGTAGCTTTCGGGCAACGCTATACCGTTTCCGGCGTTTTAAAGGATGCTTCGAACGGCGAGACGATGAAGAATATTTTAGTCGCTCTCGTTCCAGTTGAAAATACGACACAGTCCATCACCGGCTTTTCCAACCAGGCCGGTTTTTATTCCGTGACGGCTCCGAAAGGAAGATACATTCTCCAAATCTTGTATATGGGGTACAAAACCGTTACGGATACCATTGATTTACAGAAAAATACCACCATCAATTACGAACTCACTCCCAACGTGGTCATAACGGACGAAGTAGTGGTGACGGGGCAGGCCGCGGACCATAACGTGACGAGCGCGCAGGTGGGAAAGATGGAAATGAAAATAGAAACTATCAAGGCACTGCCCGCTCTGTTCGGCGAAGTGGATGTCTTGAAATCCATTCAGTTACTTCCTGGTATTCAGTCGGGTGGCGAGGGAAACACCGGCTTTTATGTTCGCGGCGGCGGTCCCGACCAAAACTTGGTTCTTTTGGATGAAACCACCATCTACAATGCCGGGCACCTGTTCGGTTTCTTTTCCGTTTTCAATGCGGATGCCGTTAAGAATGTGGAAATTACGAAGTCCGGAATGCCGGCCTACTATGGCGGCCGCCTCGCTTCGGTGCTGGACGTGACGCAAAAAGACGGCAATATGAAAAAGTTTGAAGTCGACGGCGGCTTAGGGCTCATTTTCTCTCGGTTGACCGTGCAAGGCCCTATCAAAAAAGACAAGTGCTCCTTCATCATTTCCGGACGTCGAACCTACATCGACGCGCTCGTCCAACCGTTCCTCAAACCGACGTCGCCGCTCAAAGGCACCAAGTTCTATTTTTACGACCTGAATGCCAAACTGAACATTGTCATCAATGACAAACACCGGCTTTTCATCGGCGGCTACTACGGTCGGGATGTCTATGGTTTCAAATCCTCGACGGGCCGCACGAACGCCCAATTCCGCTGGGGCAATGCAGCGGCCTCCTTGCGATGGAACTATATCATCAACCCACAGCTGTTTCTGAACACGACTTTCTCATTCACCAATTACGATTTCGCCACCACGATGGGACTGGACGTCTATTCAATGGAGATGAGTTCCGGTGTGCGCGACTACTCTTTGAAAACGGAATTGACTTATACGCCCTCCATCCCTCACGAATTTCGTTTTGGCGTACAATACATTTTCCATACGTTCTTTCCGAACAAGATGGCGGTTGACGCGGGCGTCTCCGACCTCTCCCTTCCAAACGTTGATCCGTACTATGCTCACGAATTGGCCATCTACGCCAACGACGAGTTCGACCTGTTCCCGTGGTGGAAAATCAACTGCGGACTCCGCTATTCCCATTTTGAATTTATCGGGCCGTTCACTCGCTATGTGTTTAATGATCAAGGAGTAAGAACCGACTCCATCGTCTATCGCCCGGGTGAAATCATCAAGCAGTACAATCACTTGGAACCTCGTCTCTCTATGCGTTTTCAGGTAGCGAAAAAAACGTCCATCAAAGTTTCATATACTCTTAACTACCAGTATCTTCACCAGGTTGCTTTGGCCACTATCTCTCTGCCCACCGATGTGTGGATGCCTTCTACCGAAATCGTGAAACCACAGATGGGCCATCAGGTTTCGTTGGGCGTCTATCAGAATTTTTACAAAGATATGTTCGAAAGTTATATCGACGCCTATTACAAGCAGATGAACAATCTGGTAGAATACAAGGATGGTATTAACATTCAGGACATTACACAAAATGCCGACCAGATGTATGTTTTTGGAAAAGGGTGGTCGTATGGTGTAGAATTCTTTTTGAAAAAAGGCCTTGGTCGTTTCACGGGCTTCATCGGTTATACGCTTTCGTTCACGCAGCGGCAGTTCGACGATTTGAACGGAGGCAAGCCCTTCTATGCCAAGTACGACCGTCGCCACGACGTTTCCATCAACTTAGGTTACGAAATCATCCGCAACAAATTGAGTGTTTCGGCGGTTTGGGTTTTCGCGTCCGGAAATACGATGACGATTCCGATAGGGTACTATTTTATCGCCGGTTCCTTGGCCACCGAGTACAGCGAACGCAACGCCTACCGCCTCGATCCGTACCACCGTCTGGACCTCTCCTTGAACTGGACGATTGTCAAGAAAAAACGTTTTGAAACCAGTCTGAATTTCTCCGTTTACAATGTCTATAATCGGAAAAATCCATTCTTTATCTTTTTCGAGACCAACACCAATTTCGATACGTCGAATCCACAGAACCCGACATTTGATATGACAACCAAGGCCTATCAGATGAGTCTGTTCCCGATTTTGCCGTCCATCTCTTGGAATTTTAAATTTTAAAGTATGAAACGGAAAAGTTGTGATCTCTTTCTCTTTTTTGTGATGGCATTCAGTTTGATTTTTTCTGGATGCCAAAAGGAAATAGAAGTCGATCTTCCTGAATATCAGAATAAAATCGTTATTGAAGGAAGCATTGAAAACGGCAGTCCCGCAATGGTGATAGTGAGCCGAAGTATGCCCTATTTTTCCACGGTCAACTTGGAAACACTTCTGAATGAAGTTTTTATACGTGACGCCGTCGTAACCATCACCTCCTCCACGGGCGAAACAGAGAACTTGACGCTTTCCTATACTGAAAATTCGCCCATCTATTTTGCATATATGGGCCGAAACATCGTCGGGGAGCCGGGGAAAAGTTACACCTTGCGCGTCCAATGCGGGGAAAGCGAATACACGGCGACCACCAGCATCTTGGAACCGTTCCACTTGGACTCTGCGTGGCTCGCTTTCGCCGACGCCAACGATACGATGCCCACCTCCCGCATCCAGCTGACCGACCGCGCACAAACTCACGACTACTATATGTTTCAAGTCAAGGTGCACGGAAAGAAACTGTACGACCGCCTCTGGGTCACCAGTATGCCCGTCGCTTTTGACGATGCCACTTTCAACGGACAGACAGCCAATTACGAAATCCTTCGGGCCAATCCCTCTACACTATTTGTCTCCCAGATGACGGACGAAGAACTAAAGGATTTTTACCGCGTAACCTACCGTCACGGCGACTCGGTTTTCATCAAAACCTCGCTCATCGACTACACGGCGTTTCAATACTGGTCGGCGATGACGTACCAGTTGGCCATCGGACAAAATCCGTTTATGAGTCCGGCACCCGTCCCGTGCAATATCAACGGAGAGAATGTGATTGGAAACTGGACCGGCTTTGCTTCCACCTTCGACACACTGTATTACGAATAACGCGGGCTATATAGTTAATAGTTATAGGTTTCAGTTAGCGACTTGGAAAATGCCCTTCGTTTCTTAGTTCCTTCGTTTCTCAGTTTCTCATTCCCTTCCTTCTCCCCCACACAAACTTTATAAACTTTACAAACCTTATAAACTTTACAAACCTTACAAACTTTACAAACCTTACAAACCCAAACTCATCCGTTCAATCCAATGGAGGGCGGTAGAAACCGTGTTCACCCCCTTGATTTGGAACGTGAGTTTTCCATTCGTCTCCTTCATCTGCGTGGTCGGGTAATTCTTCTGCATAAAAGCCAACAATCTATCAAACAATGCCGACTGGTAGAATGCGGCCTGACTGTTCTCCACAAAATAACCGACGAATGTGTTTTTCTTCAAAACGATTTTGTCGAAATAGAGCGCGGCGGCCTTACGACGCAACGGAATGGTTTTCAGCAACTCTTCCGTAACGGGCGGAAGAGGACCAAACATATCGACCAACTTGGCACGGTATTTCTCCAATTCCTCGTCCGTGCGAATGTGATCCAGTTCTTTGTACAAACTCATACGCTCGCTCAGACTGGCGATGTAATCACTCGGGAACAAGAGTCCGAGGTCGGTTTCCAACATACACTCCCGTTCAAGCAACTTGGGGGCTTCGGACGTATCGTCTTGTATTTCTTGGTCTTGCAATTCCTGGACGGCCTCGTTCAGAATTTTCTGATACATTTCAAAACCGATGTCGGAAATGAAACCACTCTGTTCGGCCCCTAACACATCACCGGCGCCTCGGATGTCCATATCGCGCATAGCAATCTGGAACCCACTGCCAATTTCCGAATAATCCTCAATCGCCTTTAAACGTTTGCGTGCCTGCTCGTTAAGTGTGTCGAACGGCTTGGTCAGGAAATAGCAGAAGGCCTTCTTGTTGTTTCGGCCAACACGGCCACGAAGCTGATGAAGTACGTTCAACGCAAAGTTCTGAGCATCATTGATAATCATCGTATTGGCGTTGGTAATGTCCAGACCGGACTCCACAATCGTAGTGGCCACCAGCACATCGTAGCGTCCATCGATAAAGTCCATCATAATTTTCTCCAACTCCTTGCCGTCCATTTGTCCGTGTCCCACAGCGATGCGAGCGTCTGGAACAAGCCGTTTGACCATACCCGCCACTTCCATAATGTTCTGAACCTTGTTGTGGACCACAAAAACCTGCCCGCCGCGTTGAATTTCAAAATTGACAGCGTCACGCAAAATCTCCTCATCAAAAGTGTGCACCTCCGTCTGAATAGGATAACGGTTCAACGGCGGCGTGGCAATGACGGAAATGTCACGGGCGCCCATCATTGAAAACTGCAGCGTTCGGGGAATCGGCGTCGCCGACATCGTCAGCGTATCCACCGTAACTTTCAACTCACGCAGCTTCTCTTTCGCACCAACACCGAATTTCTGTTCTTCATCTATAATAAGAAGCCCTAAGTCTTTGAAAACAACATCTTTACCTAATAAACGATGCGTCCCAATCAAAATATCGATTTTCCCCTCTTTCAACTCCTTCAATGTTTCCTTAATCTGCTTGGTCGTACGGAAACGATTGATATAACCGACTTTGCAAGGCATTCCGCTCAGACGTTCGGAAAAAGTGGTGAAATGTTGCAAAGCTAAAACGGTCGTCGGAACGAGCACCGCCACCTGTTTGCTGTCGCACACCGCTTTGAACGCCGCACGAATGGCGACTTCCGTCTTCCCGAATCCCACATCGCCGCACAACAAACGGTCCATCGGGCACTCCGATTCCATATCCTGCTTGATGTCCTGCATCGCCTTCACCTGGTCCGGCGTGTCCTCATAAATGAACGAGGCCTCCAACTCCGTTTGAAGGTAGTTGTCGGGCGAATAGGCAAATCCCTTTTGCGACTTTCGTTGGGCATAAAGACGAAGAAGGTCAATAGCTAACTCCTTGACACGACGCTTGGTACGTTCCTTCATCTTTTCCCACGTACCAGAACCGAGACGATGCAATGATGGCGGCGTCCCGTCCTTTCCCACATACTTTGTTATCTTGTGCAGGGAATGAATGCTAATAAACAAGACATCACCGTCCTTGTAAACCAACTTGATGACTTCCTGTTCCACCCCATTCACGTCCATCTTGGCCAAACCTTGATAGACGCCGATTCCGTGGTCAATGTGAACAACGTAATCGCCTGGTTGCAAATCATATACCTCCTTCAACGTAAACGCCTCGCTTCGTTTGTATCGGTCACGAATGACAAAGCGATGGTAGCGTTCAAAAATCTGATGGTCGGTATAAACGCACAATTTGCCGGCTTCGTCACGAAATCCCTCGTGCAGTACGAAAGAGTACGGAATATAAAGGTCGTCGGGTTGATAGTTAGTCTGATGCTTGTTGTTAAAAGCCAACAACAAATCAGCCACAATGTGCTTCATTCGAGAACGTTGCTGGTCGTTTTCGGTCAAAAAAACCGTCGTCAGCCCCTTGGTGTAGTTGTCAATCCATTCACCCAAAAGCAAATCCATATTCTTGCTGAATGCATTTTGAGGAACAATCTCCCAGTCGATGCTTCCGTCATATTCACGGAAAAATTGCGACTCGATTTCTACAATTTTATGTTTTTCAATATTTTGTAAAAAATCAGAAGCATCGATATACAAATCATCCGGAAGAATATGACTGATGGGAGAATTCAATTTTTCATACTCTTCCACCACCTTTTTAAAATTCCGCTGAATGGTCGATTTAACGTCGCCGACCTTCTTAATCCAGAAAGTATCGTCCGGAGAAAGAAAGTCAAAAAAGCTGACTCGTTCTTCAACCTCCAAATTGGAAGAAAGTGGCATAATATGCAATTTATCAACTTCTTTTACAGATAATTGCGTATTAGTATCAAACAAGCGGATGGATTCAACGACGTCACCGACGAGTTCAATACGATACGGATATTCTTCTGAAAAAGAGAAGATGTCAAAGATGGCACCGCGCCAAGCGAACTGCCCTGGTTCGAAAACGAAATCGTCCTGCCGATACTGATACTCATACAAGAAATTGATAAACCGGTCAACAGAAAGCGTCTCCCCTTTTGTTATGGTAAAGGAATTGGTTTTCAAGAACTTGGTTGATGTCAGTTTTTCGGCGATGGCCTCCGGATAGGTCACGATGACGCTATGCCCTTCATTGTAAACCAACTTGTTGATGATTTCAGAACGGAGTTTGATGTTGGCATTATCTACCTCTTCGGGTTCGTATGGACGGCGGTAGGAAGCAGGAAAATAGTGGACGTGCTTTTGCTCGACGGGCTTGTTGACATCCGCCAACATCTTTTCAATATCGTGATAAAAGAAAGCAGAACTTTCCTTATCCGGAAATATAAACAACTGGTTATGATTCAATTGTGAGAACAAGGGAGCAACGGCTATCGCCAAAGAGGAACCATTGATTCCAGAAAGTTGGAATTTTCCCAACTGTTTTTTTTCAAAAAAATCATTTAGCAAAGAAGCACGACGAAGTTCAGACTCATTTGCATTAAAAAGTTCGATGAGATTGTCTTGAATCATTTGATATGCATCATTTTACAAACAGGGGCTATGTTTGGGAAATGAGTTTAGAACTCGATGCCCAATGAACCGGCAACGAGAACCACGAAAAGGGCGATGGGAGCGATGTAACGGACAATAAAACGCCACGCTTTATAGTATGAACATTTCAAACTTCCGCTATTGGAAAGTTCGTCAAAGGTTTCCTCTTTTGTCAGATGCCAACCGATAAAGACCGCCAAAGCGAGGGCTCCGATAGGCATAAAGTAAGTGGCGGTGAGTTTGTCAAAAAGATCAAAGATGGTAAGTCCGCAGATGGTGATATGGCTCAGCGGACCGAAGGAAAGGGCACAGACGGCACCAAGCAGAAAAATTCCGGTTGAACAGAGAATGGTGGCTTTGGTACGGCTCTGGTGAAGTTCCTCAACGCCCCAAGCGACCAAGATTTCCAACAACGAAATGGTAGAAGTGAGTGCCGCAATGGAAAGCAACAAGAAGAAGAAGACAGCAAAAACGGTTCCAAATGCCATCGCATTGAAAACATTGGGAAGCACCTCATAAACCAAGCTCGGTCCGCTTGCCGGACTCAAACCGAAAGCAAAGACGGCCGGAAAAATAGCGACGCCAGACATTACTGCAATCAGCGTGTCTGCAGAAGCAATTACCACACTGGTTTTCAATAAGTTGTCCTGTTTACGAATATAGGACCCATACGTTACTAAACAGCCCATTCCCAAACTCAGTGAAAACAGAGCCTGCCCCAAAGCGGAAAGAATCGCGCCTCCATTGATTTTGCTAAAATCCGGATTGAACAAAAAGTCAATTCCCTTGGACGCTCCCGGCAACGTGACGGAGCGAATACACAACACGAACATCAAGATGAACAGAACGGGCATCAGCACCTTGCACGATTTTTCAATTCCCTTTTGTACACCTTTTGTAACGATAATCGCCGTCAACGCAACAAAGATTCCCATATAGAGAACAGGAATCCACGGATGGGACGTAAATTCGGCAAAAATTTGTGAAATGGCTGCAGGCGTTTCTCCCATAAAACGACCGGACGCCGACAAAACCACGTAATTGACGGTCCAGCCGGCGACCACACTATAAAACGAGTAAATCAAAAAAGCGGTTATGAGCGAAAGCCATCCTAACGAAAGCCATCCTTTATGAGTAGGAGACAAAACTTTATATGCACCTAACACATCCTTTTGCGCTTTGCGGCCTACCATCAGTTCCCCCATCATCAGTGGAACGCCTAAAAGAAAGACAAATAGAATGTAGATGCACAAAAAAGCGCCTCCACCATTGGCGCCCACCGTGTAAGGAAATCGCCAAATATTACCCAATCCGATAGCAGAACCGGCAGCGGCGGCAATCGCGCCAAAACTGCTGGCAAAACCTTTACGTTCGCTGTTACCCATAATTTTAGTTTTTAAAAATGAAGCGGCAAAGGTACGATTTTTGTTTGTAAAGTTTGTATTGTTTATAAAGTTTGTGATTTTTAAGATACGATTTCTTTCAAATGATATTGGTAAAACTCGTATCTTTGCCGCCCTAAATCGCAAATACATTTAACAACTTAAAAACGTAATAATAATGAACTTAATTGACCAAATCAAAGAAAACGCACGCAAGTACAACAAGCGCATCGTTTTAGCTGAAGGTGAAGAAGACAGAACCCTCAAAGCAGCCGACAGAATCATTGAAGAAAAAATCGCCAACATCGTTTTATTAGGCAGTCCAGCCGTTATCAACGAAAAGGCCGCTTCTTTCGGTTTGAAGAATATCGACAAAGCCACCATCATTGATCCGAAAAACAATCCGAAGCAGGAATATTACGCTCAGATGCTTTGCGAAATCAGAAAGAGCAAGGGAATGCAAATGGATGAAGCAATGAAGTTGGTTCAAGATCCTTTGTACCTTGCTACTTTGTTAATCAAGAACAAAGACGTTGACGGAGAAGTCGCTGGTGCACAGAACTCTACCGGAAACGTTTTGCGCCCCGCCTTCCAGATTGTGAAGACTCTCCCAGGCGTTTCCGTCGTTTCAGGTGCTTTCATTATGGTTTTCCAAGACAAAAAATGGGGACAGGATGGCGTTATGGTATTTGCCGACTGCGCTGCCGACCCGAACACCGATGAAAACAAGTTGGCTCAAATTGCCGTCGTAACGGCTCAAACCGCTAAGAACATTGCTTGCATTGAAGAACCACGCGTTGCTATGTTGAGTTTCTCCACCAAGGGTTCAGCCAAGCACGAACTCGTTGACCGCGTTTCCAATGCCACCCGCATAGCCAAGGAAATGGCTCCGGACCTTCTCATCGACGGTGAAATGCAGGCCGATGCTGCTATCATTCCATCTGTAGGTGCCAGCAAAGCTCCCTGCAGTCCCGTTGCCGGACGCGCTAACGTATTAGTATTCCCATCTTTGGAAACAGGAAACATCGCTTACAAACTCGTTCAGCGTTTCGCCGGTGCGGATGCCGTCGGTCCCATTATGCAAGGTATGGCCGCTCCTATCAACGACCTTTCCCGCGGATGCTCCGTCGAAGACATCGTCAGCACGGTTGCTGTTACCGCTTGCCAAGCTCAAGCTGCTGCCAAATAACAACTGCTATTACAATAGTTATTATAGGAAGGACGGGATAAAAACCGTCCTTTTTCTTTGATAATATTCACATTTCATACGGACTTTGTGACCGCAAGATTTTTTTTCTAAAAATATTTTTGAAGACACTTTTTTATAAGAAAAAAGTTGTATTTTTGCAGCCTTGAAATTAAACGACACAAAATAATGAAAAAAGACATTCATCCAAAGGATTACAGAGCGGTTGTTTTTAAAGATATGTCAAATGAAACCGCATTTTTGACCAAATCAACTGTCCAAACCAAAGATACTATCGTTTGGGAAGATGGTAAAGAATACCCGTTGGTCAAGTTAGAAATTTCCAACACGTCACACCCCTTCTTCACTGGTAAGATGAAATTGGTTGACACCGCTGGTCGCGTTGATAAATTCCGCAACAAATACGCTAAACACCCAGCTAAAAAAGCAGAATAATCAAGTTTTGTTATACAAGAAAAAGTGGCCTAATGATTTAGGTCACTTTTTTTTTGCTTATGGACAAAAGAAGATCATCATTTCCGGTACCAGTTCAATATCACCTCAAATTTCAACAATCGTTAATCTTACATTGAAAACTTTAGGCAACTATATTTCCATCAGGAACTACCAAAACACAACTTTATAAACTTTACAAACCTTCATACTTTACAAACTAAAAGAAGGTGCAAATTGCGAATTCGAATCGCAATTTGCACCTTCTTAATCTATTCTATTATTCTTCTATTCTTCGTAGAAATAAACGAACTGTACGCGGTCGCCAGCTTTTAATGAATAGTTACCATTTCGAACAGAAACATAGGTAACTTCTTTGCCGGCAACAGTAATAGCGCCATTTCCATCATCGGTTGCTCCAACAAAGACACCATTGATGTACATTTTCACAGCAAAGTTAACTTTGGGTGCTTTAGCTAAAGAGAAAGAATTTTGAGCTGCTTCCACACTCGCAATATACTCGTTCTTCTCTTTCAATTTGATGTCTATACTCGTATTACCATTCTGGTTAAGAGTAAAATGTCCGACTTCGGTTCCATTGAATTTCACCGTGATGGTAGAATCATATACAGTAGGAATGGTAGGCGTGTCGCTCAAATCGTTATAGCTACCACTCGTGGCAACGCTTGTCAAAGTCGGCTTGTTTTTAATGTAGTCCTTAGCAGATGCATCTGACTGATTCCAGTCTGACTGAACATTTTGCAGTGTATCAAGGGCACCAGTAGTCAGATAATGACTCAATGTGTCATTAATTTTGGTCTTCGTGTAGTAGTTATTTAACGTGTCGTTCACGTGCGTACGAAGCGTGCCGAGGTTCGTGTTGTTCGTCTGGATGCTGTCGCGCATCGTCTGGATGCCGCTGCAAGCCATCACGTCGTCGCAGTCAAACGTGTTGGCCGCGATGCTGTCGTGGATCTGGCCCGCCACGCTGTCGCGGAGAGCCGCCTTCGTCGTGTGGGTCTGCAGGGTCGCGATGTTCGTGGCGTTCGCCTGGATTGCAGGGCGCAACACGTCCGCCGTGTCGCTGATCCAGCCCGTCACGCAACTCTTCACGCTGTCGCACACGTGCGTGTTGAATGTGTTCACGCGGGTCTCAAGTGCGTTCAGTGCCGCTGT
>DCHI01000032.1 GCA_002314795.1 Bacteroidales bacterium UBA1756
TGATAATCAATGAAAAACAGTTAAATGCGACGGGATGAAAAAAATGTCATTTACTAAGGAAAAAAACATATTTTGCCGCGTCAAACTGTAACAGCTTACCCCTTTTTACTGTAACAGTTTGCCGTTTTTTACAACTTATCATCATCAGCGGCTGGCTGTTCAATTGGCTGATGTGATTTGTACTTAGTGAATCATTTTTTTTTTAAGAATAACGGGAAGTTTTGCACAGATTTTCTTATTTTTGCCGCATTAACTTTAAATTTTTACAATATGAAAACAAATAAGGAAATCAGAATGTCTGCACGGCAGGAACTTACAAATTATTGGGGCGATGCCGTCTTAGCTACTTTTGTCTATTATGTAATTGCATATTCTTGCAACATTCCGAGCGCGTTGACTCGGTTTCTCTCACTTAAGTGGCAAATGTATGGCAGCAATGTGTCGCTATTGTTAAGCATTTTGGTCGTTCTGCCGTTAGTTTTTGGCTTTCAACTTGCCTTTTTGCATTTTGTTCGTGGTGACAAGGAAGATATGATTTCACAAATCTTTGGCGGTTTCAAAACGTATGGACGTGCCATTGCCGTGCAATTGCTGCAAGGAATTTTTATCTTCCTGTGGTGTCTGTTGCTGATTATTCCGGGTATTATCAAATTCTTTTCGTATGCAATGACCATTTATATTGCCAAAGATCATCCGGAATTGGGCGCGAACGAATGTATCGACCGCAGCATTGAAATGATGAGAGGCCACAAGACCCAATTATTCCTTATGTTTTTGGGATTTTTCGGTTTAGCGATTTTGTGTGTTTTCACTCTGGGCATCGCTTTTTTGTGGCTAATTCCGTACATTCAGGTATGTTTGGCGACGTTTTATGAAAACCTGAAGCTTGAAGAAGGGGTGGACGTTTACGAAAAAGAGGAAAGTGATATCGATATGGTTATCGAATAAGGATGAGGCATCGGTAGCAACCAGCATTTTGGGGGTTCTACTTATGCGCGACCTGCAATAAAATATTGTACCTTTGCCGCCTTGTAATTCCATTTGTTTTCTTAATAAGAAAATAGATGGAATTACTTTTGTATAAATGAATTAATATTTTATAAATTTCTTGTATGAAAAAACTTTTTGCGTCATTTCTTCTCGCATTCTTACTTTTTGCCACCTCCTTTGCACAAGTGAATCCGCCCGCGTTGTACTCACCGGCGGATGGTACCGTGTTTTCCAGCAGTGTGCGACCGGAACTGCGAATCACCCAAGCTACCAATGCCGCTTACTACTGGGTTCAATGGAGTACAGACTCCACGTTTCAAACGCACGATGACTACACGATGAGTCGCTCCTATACGGCACTGAATGTCAGCGGGTTGAAATTCAATACAACCTACTACTGGCGCGTATTCTCCATCACGACCAACTTTGCCGACACCTCCGTGGCCTCCGAAGTGAGAAGCTTCACCACCTGCAATGCCCCCACACTGTCCTCCCCGTCCGATGGAACCATTTACACTACCATCATCAGTCCGTTGGTGAGCTGCAACAGTGTGACTGGAGCGGGCCACTACATTTTAGAGTGGGACACCGTGCCGACGTTCGACTCTCCGCGCTTTCGTACCTATTCTATGACGGGTACGAGCGTGACAATCAATGGATTAGAGTTTAATACCCGCTATTACTGGCGTGTCGCCGCCACCAACAGCAACGATAGTGACACCTCCGCTTGGTCGGATGTTTGGAGTTTCACCACGATGAACCAGCCCACGCTGTCGAGCCCGTACAATGCAAGCACCTCCGTGGCATTGAGCACCTCGCTCTACTGCAACAGTGTCTCGTCGGTGGGACATTATATTATGGAGTGGGACACGGTGCAGACCTTTGACTCACCGCTACGCGGAACGGCCTCATCCACAAGCAGGTCCGTTAACGCCAGCAACTTGCAGATGGGAACGCTTTATTACTGGCACACCCGCATCACAAACTCCAATGACTCAGACACTTCCGCTTGGTCGGATACGTGGCATTTTACAACCATCGGTGGCACGCCCACACTCTCTTCCCCTTTCAATAACGGCACCAACGTAGCTTTGCGGCCGACCCTCCATTGGAACAGCGTTTCGAATATCAACAGTTACGAATATGAGTGCGACGTCACCCCGGAATTCAACTCTCCGGAGAAACAGACTGGAAGTATCGCTGCGGGAACGACGAGCGTGAAATTGAATGTATTGCGCTATAACACAGTGTATTACTGGCGTATTCGCGTCCACGTCGGCAGCCAGGTTTCGGCTTGGTCGAGTGTTTGGAACTTTACCACAATTAGAACCGTTTCGTTGGTGTTACCCTACAACAACTCTACGGGGTACGCTACGACGTTATCATTGTACTGGAATGATATCAATGATGGGAATTCGTATGAGTATCAATATGATACGTGCAACACTTTCAATTCCCCGAGTTTAGTTGCTGGCACCGAACCGATTGGCACGGAGCAGACCACTATTTCAGGTTTGCACGCTGGCACGACCTACTACTGGCGCGTGCGTCAAATCAGCGATGTCGATACTTCCGACTGGAGCGAAGTGTGGAATTTCACGACACAGTTTGAAACCATCTATACTGAATTTTCTGCAATTAGCTGTGATTCATATACTTGGAATAACCGAACCTACACTTCTTCTGGCGATTACGTTCAGACTTTTGTTGCTCAAAACCAAGCGGATTCCGTCGTGACGTTGCATTTAACCATTCACCAATCTGTCTCCACTGACTTTTCCGATTCTGCTTGCGAGACCTATACTTGGAACGATGAAACCTACAATCAATCAGGTGATTATACGCAAACCTTCGCAGCGGCAAACGGCTGCGACTCCATCGTGACGTTGCATTTGACGATTAACGAAAATGTAATCGAGGAAATCACCCAAACGGCGGAAGGAAGTTACGAGTGGAATGGCACGGTCTACACCGAAAGTGGCGACTACACGTGGACGGGCACAACCGCCGCCGGATGTGACAGCACTGTTATTCTGCATCTTACCATCACGACAGGTATTGCCAATTACAGTGACGGAAAGGCCATCAAGGTTTGGCCCAATCCCGCGAAATCCGTTGTCAATGTAGAGTGCGGCATCGAAAATGCGGAGGTGCAGCTGTTTGATATGACGGGCCGCCGCGTTTTGTCAACGGCAGTTGTTGGCGACATCACCGCAGTGAATGTCAGCACGCTCGCTCTTGGCATTTACGTCTTGCACATCGTGGCGGACGGCAAGAGCGTCGGAACGGCGAAAGTGATTGTTAATTAACAATTTGCAATTTACAATTTACAATTGATTGGTTATTAGTAA
The DNA here is from genome assembly GCA_002314795.1 of Bacteroidales bacterium UBA1756. GTDB lineage: Bacteria > Bacteroidota > Bacteroidia > Bacteroidales > WCHB1-69 > UBA1756. Next base: position 3,342 of record DCHI01000032.1, read on the forward strand.
GATAAGAGGGACGTAGCAAATGGGCTGCGTCTTTCTTTTTTTGGGGGAGGATGATTAGGAAATGGCTTGAGGGTGATGAAAGTTTCGAATGGAATTTACATATCATTCATTTTTTGTACTTTTGCGGCTGTGAAAAATTTGTTTTATGAAAATTAATCCTCAATTTGAATCACATCTTGATGTTGTAATAGAAATCCTAAAGCAGCACAAAGTCAAAAGTGCCTATCTGTTTGGTTCTGTCCTCACAGACCGATTCAATGACGAAAGTGATGTGGATTTTTTAGTGAATTATAAACCATTTGATGATCCTGTAAAATTTGGAGATAATATTTGGAGTCTTCGTTTCGCTTTAGAAGATCAGTTGCATCGCGACATTGACCTTTTAAATGAAGCGAATTTAAAAAATCCATATCTCATTCAAGAGGTGAATGAAACAAAATACAAAATTTATGGATAGAGCGGTATTAAAATTGTCAATACACGCAATCGAATCATCCGTGGTTATGATGACATTGATAACATTGAAATTTGGAATATCATTATCAACAACCTTCCCGTTCTACAAAAAGAAGTTGTATCACTTTTAAATTCCTGAAAGAAAATCAACCGTGATGTGGATTTGGTAGAAGAAGGCACGTTGCTTCCGTTTGCCGTTCAATCAGCCAACCGAGATAAAATTTTGATTTATGAGATAGCCAGTTAGGGTGAGTATTGGGAATACATTGCGGAGATGGAGTAATGCGAAATTAAGAATCGAGCATTGAAAAAATCACTATTTTTGCGCCTTGCAAAATTTGACAAAAGAAATCACATCATATTACTATCCTGACTTTGACACATATTTTTTGTAATATTTTTTAAATCATTGAATATTAGTTTGTTGTAAATTTTTGCGACCCCCAATCCGGGGGGCGCAAAGCCGTTTTTTGTATTTTTGCGTTATTTTTGTCAAAAAGAAACCCAACAGATCTGGGAGCGCAACCGTTACGGTTGCCTGCAAAGTTCAAAAGAAGGTGAAATTTGATGAAGCAGCTCGCAGGCAGGAAGAGGAAGCCATCACTGCTGCCAAAAATTTCCTTTCCAGCATAAATAGTGTCACACTTGACGCGCCGAAACAAATTCTCGGTAAAGAGTTTGACAGGATTGGTTTCGGAGCAATAGATGACGACATCTTCCGCAGTCTCGTCATCGCACGCCTGTCGTGAAAGAGTTCGTGGGTAGATACGGGCTTGAGGACTTCGTCGTCGTGGCGGATTCGGGAATGATGAGCGATGCCAATGTCGCAGAGTTGGAGTGGAATGGCATTCAATACATCATAGGTGCGAGAATAAAGAACCTGTCTCAACTGGAGAAGGAGTGGATGCTGTCGTGGGAGACCTTACACCCAGACAGAAACTCTTGCTCCCTCTATTTGATGAGGAATTTTGGGGGTCGCAAAAGTGGTCTGAGAATCAATGTATTAGTGAATTGTCACGAAAAAGTGTCAAAGTCAGGAAAAATTGTCCGCGAGGAAAATTTCAGTTTTCAATTTTCAATTCACCAGTGCCCATAAAATGCACACCCTCGCCCTATCTTTGCCACCAAAAGTTAATCCCACGCCTCGGATTTTGCTTGTCGGACTTCGGCAGAATAGGGGAAGGGAGCAGAAATTAAACCAAAATACATTAGGAAGTCCGCTGTAAATTAAATAGTTATGGAAAATATTAAATTTGAAGATCCCCGCACGGGAGTGAGTCTTACCGGTAAACAAACCTTGCTTTTCTGCGCCCGCCACGGCTTTAACATTCCCCGCGATGTGGTTGGCCGCATCCTGTACTCCGATGTCGTCAATGGCTTCACGGATGATGTGACGGAAAATTTTTCCTTGTACAATTTGCTGGAAGATGCGGAATCGTATCTTAAAGCCATTGAATCAATGGGTTACGCCGATATCGTAAATGAATTCGTCACCATAGATAGGGATGCGCGCGCGACTATGGAAGAGGCGACCGACCCGAGCACACGCGGCCTCGTGTTTTGCAGTTTACTCCCGCAAAAGTATCTTGACGACGATGCGATCAACGACTTGTGCGGTTGCGATTTACATAGCATACTCTGGACAGAGGAAAATCTGGACAAATTCTGTCAGACGAACCTCGAGTGGATTGCTGCCGGCAAGCTCGTTTCGGAAATCACGGTGCGGTACGCAGAAAGCGAAGGGAAGTTTGGATATGCGCACTTTGGTGAATTTTTCTTCTTTGGGGACTGTATGTACCACCTCAGCAATGACGAGCGATATGTCGAGGACCACAATCCCGACGTGATGGAATTCGTGTTCGATGAGTTCATCAAGAGTGGCGACTTCGCGTGGAAATACTGCCACCGCGTGTTTTTCGCAGGTGTAGATACGGGGTTTTGTGACAACCGGGGCGATGAGATTTTCACGGGCGACATCATTCGTGCCAACGGCGTGCGCGGAGGCGTCGTACCCTGGCCGTTCCTGTCGACGCCCGCGGAACCTATCTATGCCGTGCTGCTGGACAACCACTGTCTGCCGCTGAACGATGCGCACAAGCCAGTAAGGGTAGGAACCATCTTTTTCCAACTGGATTTCAGCGAGACGAGCGTCAATATACGTAGCTGCTGCGCCAGTCTTGTCAATATGGGAGCGCCTTCCGATGAAGAATTGTTGCCGATGGCGACGCACACGCCCTCATTCTATCAGGAAATAAAGAAATACAAGGCGCTGGAAACGCTGGGAATTGAGTATGCGTGGAGGAGGGAGTCGTAGAAGATTTATTGAATTGAAAAATTGAAGTCCAGGAACGAAATTCTTCCAAAAATAATGACATTTGCGGCATCGCTTCCCCCTGATTCTGTTTTGCGGATTGCGGGTTGAAAAGCACTGAAACTAAATTATTTAACTTAAAAAACAAGACTGATGGAGAACAAGATTATTACGCAGGATGGCTCGTCAATCGTAAAGCCCACTCCACTCGGAATATTCTTCCTCCGTGCTCGCCCGCTGCAAGGCGGTGAAGCACCCGCTTCGGGCTGGCACGAACGATGTCAAGTAAGGTATAATTCTTTACCGCAAAATTTAAAAATAGAATAGCACAAAATTTGAAAATAATTTACAGCAATAATTAAAAATATCATCTTATAATTCATTTATTATTAGTAATTTTGCGCCCGAATAACAATTATTATAATGGATTACAAAAATAGAGTTGCAGATAAGGTATTATTGAACAGATTGGAGGCTATGGGTGCAGTGCTGATAGAAGGACCCAAATGGTGCGGTAAAACAACAACTGCTATGCAACAGGCCAAGAGTATTTTGCAATTGCAAGATGTAGACAAACGGGAGGAGTATCTTGCAACGGCGGCTACTCGTCCCTCAAATTTGCTTGTCGGCGAGTGTCCTCGTTTGATTGACGAATGGCAGGATGCACCTGTCCTTTGGGATGCCGTGCGCGTGAAAGTGGATGAGAGGGGCATCCCTGGACAATTTATCTTAACAGGCTCTAATACAATTGATAACCATAAAATTGTCCATTCTGGTACAGGGAGAATTTCCCGAATGGAGATGCTTCCCATGTCACTTTGGGAGTCAGGTGAAAGTAATGGGACCGTGTCTTTGCAGCACCTTTTTGATAACCCCAATGATGATATTGAGGGTGTTAATGAAAATTTTTCTGTGAACGATTTGATTTTTGCTGCCTGCCGCGGAGGGTGGCCAGCAGCGTTGAATATTGCAAACAAAAAATCTCAATTACAAATAGCCAAGAACTATTTGGTCTCCGTATATAAGAATGATGTCTCACGTGTGGACGGGATTTCGCGAAACCCCAAATTGACTTTGCAGATTCTTCGGTCATATGCACGGAATATCTCCACGTTGGCAAAAACCTCTTCACTTTTGGCGGATGTAACATCCTCGGGGAATATTGATTGTACTCGCCCGACCTTCGACAATTATGTTGAAGCATTGGAAAAATTGTTTGTCATTCAAGATGTTGAAGCATGGTGTCCTGCTATCCGGAGCAAGACTGCCATACGTAGTGGAGTTAAACGGTGTTTCTGCGATCCCAGTATTGCTGTCGCTGCTCTTAACTTATCCCCCGAATCTCTTCAAATACAACTCAAAACGTTCGGATTTTTATTTGAGCAGATGTGCATTCGCGACCTCAGAGTTTATTCTTATGACTATTTCTCTTCTGTAGGGTACTACCATGATCGTTATGGTCTGGAGGCCGATGTGGTTTTGCATTTGGACGATGGTCGTTATGCGCTCATTGAATGCAAATTGGGAAGCAAAGAAATTGAAGAAGGGGCTTCCCATTTGTGCGAATTGCATCGGCTAATCCGTGAACATAATCAATTAGAAAATCAAATGCCCATATCAGAACCCACGCTGAAACTGATTCTTACTGGCGGGCAATATGCCTATCGACGAAACGATGGCGTCTGCGTAATTCCATTGGCCTGTCTTAAACCATAATCCCATACCCACCACCCTCGGCACCCACTCTGAAAATTTTCCTCCGTGCTCGCCCGCTGCAAGGCGGTGAAGAAAATCTTCGGAACTCGGGAAAACAACTTGCGGCTCTATTCTCCGCATTATTGCGTAGAATAATAAAATTTATTGCTGTCCGGTAAACATTTTACGATTGCAAAAAAATAGGCTGAAGCCCACCTGACTTCAACACATATTTTTTCGTAATATTTTTAAATAGTTGAATATTAGTTTGTTATAAAAAAAACTGCGACCCCGTACAAATAGAAAGGATAGTGTCCGAGGCGGAAGATTACATTCGGACACCGCAATTGCAGCAGCAGCCCGAACTCGATTTTGATGAAGCAGCTCGCAGGCAGGAAGAGGAAGCCATCACTGCTGCCGAAAATTTCCTTTCCAGCATAAACAGTGTCACACTTGACGCGCCGAAACAAATTCTCGGTAAAGAGTTTGACAGAATTGGTTTCGGGGCAATAGATGACGACATCTTCCGCAGTCTCGTCATCGCACGCCTGTCGTGAAAGAGTTCGTGGGTAGATACGGGCTTGAGGACTTCGTCGTCGTGGCGGATTCGGGAATGATGAGCGAAGCCAATATCGCAGAGTTGGAGTGGAATGGCATTCAATACATCATAGGTGCGAGAATAAAGAACCTGTCTCAACTGGAGAAGGAGTGGATGCTGTCTACACAATACTCGCTACCGTTTCGTTTTCGATTTTTGGGGACTGCTGCTATTCTTGTTGGTGCCCCTCGTCCTTCTACAACTTAATATTCCACGAGATACAATTCAATGCTCCACCTTTGCGAACGGCTTCCAAGGCTGGCACTCCCGCCACTTTGCACTGCGGCATCGCCTCCGCAATCTGTTGAAGGGCTTGCTCGTCCTCGGGGATGCACAGCTGCGGGACGAGCACCAAACAGCCAACCTGCAAAAAGTTGATGTACGACCAGCTGCGGGAGTGAAACCGTTTGACGTTATACTTTAAGGACACCACTTCGAAATGGTGTTCCAATGCATTGCGGAAACGGCGATAAAAATAGGGCGATAAGTCCCCATAGTTGGTCAGCAGGATTTTTCCGTCGCCGATGTAATGAATGATGCCGTCACTGTGTCCGCACTTTTCTTTTTTGTCCCACGGCAGGAAAACGATGTCGCACTGAAAGGCCTCTTCTATAAGCCGTTGCACCTCGTTGCGTGACAGGTTGTTGTTTTCCACAAAAACCTTTTCCGTCATCACCACTTTGTGTCCGCATTTCACCACGTTGCCGCCGTCAAGCACCAAGTCCAGATTCACCGTTTGGGCCTGACGGAGGAAATCGACGTTCTGCACTTTTTTCACATCGGTGATGTAGCGACGTTTGTGCCTGGCTTGCAGATAATCAGGATTGTATGTATAGAAAACGAATCGTTTTTCATCGATCTGAATGGGCATGAAATCGCGGCACCAGATGTCGTTGGTGTTGTCCAGAATCCGATACGCCACGGCATTGTCTGTCAATGCTTTCGTGAGACACTGATACAGCGTAGGGCAAACTTCCGGCAGCCAGTCGGAAAGGAAAACGGTGTTGGTGAGGGAATCGGGGAGCATCATTTATTTGGATACTTTTTTATTTTTAATAAATCTCCATTTTCTAGGACATTTACGATATCTTTTAATCCATTTTTTTTGCTTTTCCATACCTCTAATTTTTAATAGTTTTATAACTTTATAAATAATAATTTGATTATCAATAAGTTTTGACTGCAAGAGTACAACGAAGAAATTGAACTGCCAAAGTTTTTTTGTTAAAACTTGTTAGAATTTCTGAAAAAGTTATTTATAAAAAACCATAGTAAATGACATTTTTTCATCCCGTCGCTTTTAACTGTTTTTCATTGATTATCAGGAAGTCAAAGAATTGTAGTTGGTGTTCGTTACGATTTCTCGCAAGGAACTCGGTGAGAATGTCCAACTAATCCATCTTTCACCGACAAACTCTCTATCGGCGAGCAGGCAATCTATGTTGTCTATTCCGAATAGGTCGATAACTTGCTGAAACACACCGTTCTGGCCTTGCATAGGGCCATCATAAACAGCGAAATCAGCT
>DCHI01000081.1 GCA_002314795.1 Bacteroidales bacterium UBA1756
CAACGCCATGAAAAAAAATATTACTTTTTGGATAAAAAGTCTTTAACTTGTGTTGATTCAACGACTGCTTCTTTGAACGTGTAAGCACCCGTTTTGGGAGAGCGTTCCATACGAATAACGCGGGAATAAGAAACGCCGCCTTCTTTTTTCAATGTTGCAACAACTTTCTTTGCCATCTCTTAAAGGTATTTATGATTATTTAATTTCTTTGTGAACGGTGACTTTCTTCAAATAAGGATTGTACTTTTTGAGTTCAAGTCTCTCCGGTGTATTCTTACGGTTTTTAGTGGTGATGTAACGAGACATTCCCGGTACTCCGCTTGCCTTTTGTTCTGTGCACTCCAAAATTACTTGTTGACGCGCTTCTTTATTTTTCTTTGCCATTTTTCTACTTTTTTTATCGTCAAAATTTTCCTTTACAAATCAGAGCGCAAAAATACATCTTTTTTCTTTATTTGCAAGCACTCTTATTTTTTTTATTAAAATAAATTCATTCTATTAAAATATTGATTTTTAGATTATTACATATATTTTCGTCATCTTTTTTATAAATATGCTAATTTCCACATCTTTTTTTGGAAAGAATGGAACAACAATATGCGCCAAATATAAGGCACTACACTCCCAATGAAGAAAGGCACTTCATTAATTTTCTTATTTTTGCAAACAGTTACACATTATAAAAAAATGGCCACTTTCCGAAAATCCTTTCTCTTTTTCACTTTTATAATATATTGTATATCAATTAGCATTGCACAAACGGACAGCGTTCCCAGAACGGAAAAGATGGATTCGTCCGTTGCAAAAAACAACTACAAACTTTCCAAAGAGCAACTTCGTCCCAAATTCACCGCTACGATTTTAGGACGATATGAGTACAATACGCAGCTCAACAGTCATCACTTTGAGTTGCGCCACACACGCATCGGAGTTTCGGGCGATTTGCACCGGATGTTCTCCTATATGGCCTTGGTCGATCTTACTTACGGAGGCAAGTTCTCTCCCGTCGCCATTTTCGCCAAATTCAAACCGGTGAAAGGACTCTCCTTTCTTATCGGTTACGACAAGATGCCTTTCAGCAATGAAAACCTGTTGTCACCTTGGCAGTACTATTTTTCCGACAAATCGTTTCTGACACAGCGAATTACAGCGTGGTCTGACGTCGGATGCGTGGCCGAATACAAGTGGGACCAAGTCGTGCCGTTCTCCATCAAAGTCGGGGTGTTCAACAGCGATGGATTTGAAAAACAGATGAAATTTCAAAAGAACCTCAACTACGTTGCCCGCGGGACCTTCCAATTTTTCAAGGGATTTGAACTCTCCCTCAACTACGCCGCCGTGAAATACGACTCCATCCGGATGCACAATTTCGATGTAGGAATGATGTACACCATTGGCGGACTGCACCTGGATGCCGAATACATCTACAAAATGTACGATCGGAACGGATTCAATCCCACCCACGCTTTTGAAGGTTTTGCCTATTATACTTTCAGAATCGGGAAACCGTGGTTAGACAATGTTTCCATTTCGCTTCGATACGATGCCATCACGCCCAATTGTAAAGGGAAAGCCAATGAAGCAGGCATTTACGAGTGGGACAATTACCGTCAGCGCATTACGACGGGCGTGACGCTCTTCTTTATCGAACGCCCCGTACGAGCCGGCATTCGCGTCGATTATGAAAAATATTTTGCACATAGCGGCGACGCCTGTTCCGACGATCGCATCATCGTGGAGCTTATCACCCACTTTTAGTTGACACATCTTCTCTTTCCTCAGAAAAAAGAAAGCACGAGGAACCATCACCTACTTCCAGAAAGTGGCTAAGCTCCGGTTAATTTGTTTTGCTGAGCACAAAAAAAGAAAAAGGACAACTCGCATTGCCCTTCTCCCCATCATATTAAAATAAAAAAATCATTAGTCTCTATTTTCTTCGGAAGCCAACAGTTTGCTATGATGTTTCAACGTTCTGAGAACGAGCATCAGAACAAGCATAATCAAGCAGACGATACCGGAGGGGCGAATCCACGATTCCAAAGTGAAGTCGGTCACAAGAAGGGCGCGGAAATAATCCACCAACGTGAAACAGAGGGTGATGGCGAAAATTCCAGAATATTCGCGACGCAGAACGGATTTGAAATGGAAGGGGACATCGCCTTTTTCAAACTGACGGAAACGAGGCCAGAAAGCGGGAACGGTCATCGACCAATCCAAATAGGACTGACCGAACTCGCGTTCAAGAAACCGCTCTTCAGCATACATAATACGTTCATAATAAAGCCAATAGACCAAAGAGACGACCACAAGGAACGGCAAATCGAAAATAAAAATCAGCAAGCCGAGCCACATCAGGTAGTTACCCAAGTAGAGGGGATGCCTAACGATGGAGTAGATGCCTTTGGTATTCAGCTGTTTGGCAACCTGTTTGTCGGTATTCCGTCCCGAGGTTCCGTGCGGCGTGGTTCCGATGGTGTAGGCGCGGACAACGATGCCGGCGAGGGAAACCAGGATGGCGAGGGTGAGGACGGCGCACTGCCAGCAGCACGGCATTGCCGCGAAATCCAATTCCGGTTTGTGGGCCAGAATCAGGACGGGCGAACAGAGGACGAACACCCAAACGGGCACTGTGCCGCGGTGACGGAACAGCCAATTGCCTGACGATTCGAAAGAATGAAGAAGTGTCATAAAAAAAAAGCAATAAAAAAACGCTCTTTCAAGCGTTTTTTGTTTATAAGGGAAATTGTAACTATTAACCTCTCTTTTCTTTGATACGAGCTTTCTTTCCGGTAAGACCACGGAGATAGAAAATTCTTGCACGACGGACGACACCGTGTTTGTTAACGGTGATGTCAGTAATACGAGGAGAGTTGAAGGGGAAGATTCTTTCTACACCGATACCGCCGGAGATTTTGCGGATGGTGAAGTTCTTCGTTGCACCGGCACCAGAGATTTGGAGGACAACGCCTTGGAAATGCTGAATACGTTCCTTGGAACCTTCAATAATTTTATAACCAACGGTGATGGTGTCACCGGCCTTGAATTTCGGATAATCCTTCTTCTCTACGAAATTATCTTCAACGTACTGAACTAATTGCTGTTTCATTTCTTTTATATTTACTATTTTATATTTCAAAATTTGAGGCTGCAAAAGTACAACTTTTTTTTATATAAACAACACGCTCCTTCTTTTTTATTTTCCTCTCTTTTTTATTAAAAATCAATAAGATAGAAATTTCCAACTTACAATTTGGGAATTTTCACATAAAATGTCGTGCCATAATCGGGAGCGGTGCGGAACGAAATTTCGCCACCGAAGCCCGCCACAATATTTCTGACAATCGGCAAGCAAAGACTATGTCCGCAGTTATCAGCGGAAAATTTCACCGTAAAGACGAGCGCTTCGTCGGCGAGGTCCAATCCGCGGTCGTTGGAGTGGAACGTCAGGAGCCAAGCGTCTGCGCCCTCCGCGTCTTCCAGACGAATGGAAATGTCTAATCGCCCATTATCCAAACGGTTATGGTCCGCATTTTTCACCAAATTATAAACCATCTGCTTGAACTGCTTCCTATCAACAAAGGCATAACACTCGGTTTCAGGGATGAGCTGAAAATTGTAGGTGGTCGTCAGATTCGGGCTCAATTCATCGGCGAGTTCCGTTAAGATTCCCTTCAAATCCACATCGTGGTTGAAACTCAGTTGAGTGGCAGCAAATTCGGAGAAGGTATCGGCGACCTCCGACAGCACATCAATCTGACGCAGAACCTCTTCCGTTGCTTCATTGAAACGGGATTCCAAGTCCGGCTTGTCCGAAAGCCACGATCTTTGAAGCATCTGCATCTTTAGACGCATCGGTGTCAGCGGATTTTTCACCTCGTGCGCAATCTCCTGTGCCATTTCACGCCACGCGGTTTCACGCTCCGACTTCGCCATCTGAATCGCATTGAACCGCAACGTTTCAACCATATTATTATGCTCTGATATCAGCTGCCCAATTTCCTCATTCACTTCCCATTCTAAACGAATCGGACTAAAAGGACGGCTTCGGTCACGCATCGCCCTACCCAACTTCCGCATAGACGAAGTCCCGATGATGAATATCAACACGGCGCCCAATATGGCAAAAATAATCAGCCACGAATAAATAATCAGACACCGAGTGACCATTGTGGCCAATTTCTCGTCAAATGCGTAACGGTTGCGCACATCCGAAGCGGAAAAATAGCCCACTGTCTTCCCATCCGCATCCAGGATTACCTTATAAACTTCTATGACATTCATATAGTCGGTCAACCGAACCTCACTCCAATAAGAATGCCCTTTTTGCATCTGCTTCAGCACATTGCCCGGAATCCGGTTTTCTTCCATTCCCGGTTCCGAACCCGAGGAATACAAGAGACGGCCATCGGAATTAAAAAATTTCAAATCCAAGCAGAAACTGCTGGACAAAGCGCGCAAGGACGAATCAACCCGATGTACAGTTGTTTCCCCCTTTTCATCACCGGGAAACAGTCCATAATTTCGGATAAGGTCACCTTCGATGATGCCCATCTTCACTTGCACCATACCCATTCGGTCGTTATACACCCGTCGGTCAGCAGCAGATATTGACAGTAGTCCGACGATGAGCCCGGTAACCAACATCAGAACCAGTGCACTCCACAAAAGTGTATTATAAAATGAGAGTGTCCATCGGATACCTACCGTCGCCCAACAAAGGAACAAAATCAGAACATAAAAAATAAGAAACAGGATGAAGAAAAGAGAAAATGCAACCATAAAATCCAAATGGGAGTTGCTCTTCATACTCACAATAATTAGGTCACCTTGTTTCAATGGATAGAGATAATGGGTATGTCCCTCCAACAAAACGCCACTTTTATAAAACTTATTTTTTTGAAAATCAGTATAATACTTTGAATTTAACCGATAGTAATACCCACCATATTGGTCAATCAGGCGACCTTTTTCATAATAGGCGAGAGAGTATTGAGCTGCGTCGCGTGCATAGTTTGTCAGCACGGTTCTATTTATGAATTTCGGTGTTTTCACCACCCAAGCGTGAGCAATATGCAGCACCTTTTTCGGATAAACACTATCAAATAATGAAACGACATCCAACGGAGGATTTTCTGCAAATGAATCCACCGAAGCGGCCAAATCCGTCACCAATTGTTCACGAACTTTCGCCACGTGTTCTTTCACAAAATAGTTCGTCATCAATGCCATAAACAAGGAAAAGACGACAAGTTTGCTCACTACTGGAAAGAACCGGTAATTATTTCGTTCACTCCTGCCCCAAGCTAAGGAAACGATAAGAAAAATGAGGAGGAACACCGCACAAATCCAGGTAGGATAGCCCGCTAAGGACGGACGAGAATGCGTCAGCAGAGCGGAAAGAATAACATAACAGGTGGCAACGTGCAGACACAGGCGAATAACTTTTCTTTTCCAATAATAATGCAAGACTCGCAAAATTTTGTTCACTCCCATTGCAGAACTATACGCCAATCCGAACAGCACAAAGATTGCCATAATGGAGTAGATGTTGAAAGAGAGCAAGTGCGACGGATTCAACTCAATAGTACCCGCTGAGAAGATACCGCCCATTACATACGGAATGAAGAAGAACAACCCCAAAATGATGAAAAGGTCAAGCGTTAGCTGCGCCCCCGCCAACCAGCGTCTTCGGTTCATAAAACTGCGACGCAAAGACGCAAAATATTTCAAACCTATGGTGGCAAGAGCCATCAGTTGGCACACATCCGTAAAAAGAGTGCCCATATTTTGTGCGTACATTCCGGGCAATGCAGCTGCAGGGGACGTAAAAAATGCGGTAGAAAAAAATAGAGAGGGCCTTTGCCATTGAATAGCCACATAACGGACAACGAACAGACAAGCTACTACCCCCCAAAAAAGCGCAATCGGATAGCGACGTATGGCAGGAGCCAATTGCAAAACCTTAATGATGCCGCCCACCAAAAAGACAAAAAGCGACAAATACAACAAATAGACGAAACAACTCAGTGTCAATGAATTTGCCACCTGTTCGGGTGACAAAATCAACGGACAAATAGCACAAACGACCAGAAGGAGCGCCACCACGACAGCAGATGCCATCAGACTATGGAACTTGTTTTTCACGAAAAATGGAGCAACCGAGCGGATGTTAGATTTTATCGACATATTTTGTAATAAAGCAAACTGAAACTATTGAAAAGGATTTTGTCGGACATCATACACTTCAATTCCTAATGCCTCCGACAAGGCCGTGCAGACTTTTTCCGAGTCCATCAGATATCCACTCGGGGACCAAGGATTTACACAAATACACAGCAATTTAGCGCTCAACAGCATTTTGATTTTTCCACCTTTTTGCAGAAAACCATTGACGGCCATTGGCGAAGCGAAAATGCGGGAGAAGTCGCGAACGACGAGCGTTGTTTCTGCCACCTGCGGCTGCATCCGAAGGAAATTGAAAAGATTGTCGCCCACGGCGCCGCTCACGTACAGCGTGTGTCCGTGTTCAAACAAGCGGTTTTTATTTTGTTCCAACAAAAAGGCGGAACTGATATGGAGGTCAACCAGACCGTCCGTTTCGGAGACGGACCAGATGCCGGACTCTATTTCAGCCATTTGTTCAGCAAATGGGCTATTGAAAGCGGGCATTCGGAGCAGGTCGAAGACGAAGCGGGTTTTTCTGACCAGTTCGGGGATGTTGGGCGAGAGTGCCGCGCCGGTTGTCAGCACCAAAGCATCGGTGACGGCGGGTGAGCCGAGACTTTTGCGGGAGAGGGCGCCGTCAACGAAGACGGTTTCCGCGCCGAGCGAGTGGAGTTTTTGGATGAGGCGACGGACGTGTGACGTAGCGGTCGGGCCGGCTAAGATGACTTTGCCGGAAGTGACGGCACGTGCCACGACCAAACGGCCCAAAGCAGTACGTTGCTCCGACACGTCCAAAATTTCGGAGACCAGACGACGTTCACGGTAAAACTTTTCCGCTGTTACGAACAGACACCCTTTTTCCACCACGATTTCGGGTTTGACCGTTCCTGTGACTTGGTCCAACGATTCGCCGTCGATTCCGATGGAAGTGATGCCAATCTTGCGTCCTTTAGCAGTACATCCCGCCAAAACGTACTTCAAGCACTCGGTTTTTCCGGTGTTCTTCGCCATCCCAACTACGGACACAGAGCGCGATTTCAAGATTTCATCAAAAACTGGCATTTTCTATAAAAATGGGGGGCAAAATTACATTAAATTTTGTAAACGAAAAGATTGGCGACTTTACTATTTTTCACACATTTTTCGTTCCCATCATCGCTCTCGGTTCCTTCGCCCCGCATCAAAACAACCACCGCTTTACAAACCTTACAAACTTTACGAACTTTATAAACTTTACAAACTTCACGAACTTTACGAACTTTATAAACTTTACAAACCTTACGAACTTTACAAACCTTACGAACTTTACAAACCTTACAAACTTTACAAACCTTACGAACTTTATAAACTTTACAAACCTTATAAACTTTACAAACCTTATAAACTTTACAAACCTTATAAACTTTACAAACTTTACAAACTTCACGAACCCATCTCATAAAAATATAGTAATTTTGCCGGCCTTATCCAATAGAAAAAAACTGATTGAAAATGAGAACAAGACTTAGTGTTAACATCAATAAAATTGCGACCATACGAAACGCCCGCGGTGGCAATATGCCCAACTTGTTGCAAGTAGCCAAGGACTGCGAAAGTTTCGGAGCGGAAGGAATCACGGTGCATCCTCGTCCGGACGGACGCCACATCCGTTACAACGACGTTTACGATTTGCGCAGCATCGTCACCACGGAATTTAACATTGAAGGATACCCGTCCGACTCTTTCAACGAGTTGGTTTGCGACGTCGTTCCGACGCAAGTGACCTTGGTTCCGGACGCACCCGACGCATTGACGTCCAACGCCGGATGGGACACCATCCAAAACGAGCAGCTTCTACGGAAACTCATCGAAGCTTACCATCGCAAGGGCATCCGAACATCCATCTTTGTGGATGCCAACACGGAAATGGTGAAAGCAGCTGCACAAACCGGAACCGACCGCATTGAACTTTATACGGAAAGTTACGCCCGCAACTATCCACAAGACCCGGCAGCTGCCATCCGCGATTTCGTTTTAGCAGCGCAAGAAGCTGAAAAACAAAATCTTGGACTTAATGCGGGGCACGATCTTTCTCTTGTCAACTTACAATATTTTGCCAAACGCATTCCCGGTCTGTTAGAAGTTTCCATCGGCCACGCACTCATTTGCGACGCGCTTTATCTCGGACTTGAAAGCACCATTCACCAATACTTACAACAACTCGTATTCTAACCCTCTCCCCTACTGATGTCATTAAGAAAAAACGTTTTACACCTGCTGAGCTGGTTTCCCCGTCCGGGCTTTCCTACAGCAGGAAACTTTTGTTTAAAGCACATTCAATCCGTTTCCAACGAAATCAACTCCGTTGTCCTCTCCGCCTACATTGATCCGGAAGTAAAAAACCGTGAAGTTGAAATCGTCAATTTCAAGAATTTTCGACAGGTTCTCATACACGTACCACAGTCCGTTCTGCCCGCATCCATCCAGCTGTTTCGGGCGTACAACTTTGGCTTACAATACATTAAGAAGAATTTCTTCGTTCCAGACCTTGTCCATCTTCACGTAACGCTTCCTTTGGGGAAATTGGCTCTCTATTGGAAGAAGGTGTATCATCTTCCGTACATCATCACGGAACATTGGACCATTTACCAGCCACAGAACAAGGAACTGATGACGCCCAAGGTTCTAAAAGAGATTCTGAAAATTGCCAACGAGGCCGAACTCATTCTGCCGGTCAGCTACGACTTGCAGGTCAATATGATGCGTTACGGGATTATTCGTCCGTGCCGTCATCTTCCTAATGTGGTGGATACCAAACTGTTTCATCCGATTGAGAAGCAGCCGCACGAAGTCAAGCACATTCTTCACGTATCCACGCTTCGTGACGATGCCAAGAACTTTTCAGGGATACTGCGTGTTGTCAAGGAGCTTTCCCAGCAGCGCCAGGATTTTGTCTTAGATGTCGTTCACGATTTTGACCGGCCCGATTTAGAACCTTTCATCGCTGAGAATCATCTGGAAAAATTTGTTGTTTTTCACGGAAAGAAAAATGATGAGGAGATTGCACAGTTTTACCAGAATGCGGACTTTTTCGTACTTTTTTCCAATTACGAGAATCTGCCGTGCGTCATCATCGAGGCCTTTGCCTGTGGTCTTCCCGTCATCACGACGAATGTGGGAGGCATTTGTGAAATGGTAGATGAGAGTCGTGGCATTTTGCTCAAAGCCGGCGACGAAGTCAAGTTACGGCAAGCTGTCAACCAGATGTTGGACCATTACCAGGAGTTTGATTCCCAAAAGATTCGAGAATATGCCGAAGCTCATTTTTCAATGAAAGTCATTGGAGAACAACTGCTTCGCATCTACGACCGGATGAACTGACCAGGGCTTTTCCGACTTTCGCGGTTGCAGCACCTATTTTCACACGGCTGCCGCCTCCCGCTTCATCTGCGTCAACCTATTACGTAGGAAGTAGGAAGTAGGAAGTAGGAAGTATAAAGTATAAAGTATGAGGTATGAAGTTGGTGATTTTGAGGGGGCAAAGGTTGGGAAATATTTCGTTTGGGACACGGATTTCGGGAAAATCTTGACACGTTTTTTTGAATACTCCTCGTCGGGACTGGTTTATAGTTACGCAGCAAACAACCCAATTAATCACAAAACATTACCAGGCAATTGCCCAACTATAAATAATGGTTGGAGTTGAGTGATTGAAAGCAATACCACTGCTATAACCATGCCTAATGGCTTCTGGCAATAACTCCCAGTCAAATAAATACTCTGGTGGGAGAATGAAACTGTTATCTGATTTTAGCACATACACATCGGTATTAACAGGTACTGCCATATCGTTTGCATTACTTTTAAAAAGATGATTAGCAAAAACATATTGAAAATCAGGGATAAGATACGAGCAGTCCTTAACCTTCAGATAGTTTTTTTTCAAGAACGATGAATCATATTTTGACAATAATGCGTTTTCCCTATTAATCATTAAACAAGAAGTGTCATCGTCATTAAAGGTTCGTTTTGCCATTTTTTGACAGGTGTTGAGAAACAGTTTTAAAACCTCCTTATTTTCACATTGATAAACATTCTGAAAGTACAGAACCTCGAATTCGTCAGTATAATAGGGATATTTATTGTCCTTAACGTTTCCTGCAATTTCCAATAATGAAAATTGTTCGATGGTGTCAAAGATGTAACAGACACTATCAGGAATGACATACTCTGTGGTATGTATCTGCCCATTCGTTGGCTTGCAGGCGCTTAACAATATTGCAATGATTGCCGTCGGTAATAATAAGTTGGAATTCATAGTACTATCTCATTTTTGGTGCCACATTTAAAATCTCGATAA
This sequence comes from Bacteroidales bacterium UBA1756, assembly GCA_002314795.1. Classification (GTDB taxonomy): domain Bacteria; phylum Bacteroidota; class Bacteroidia; order Bacteroidales; family WCHB1-69; genus UBA1756. The sequence goes on from DCHI01000081.1 coordinate 10,505, forward strand.
TTACATCTAAGGCCATTTGCCATTTTGAAGACAAGGTGTAATTATATTCACGTCTTTCAATTGCTGAGTAGGTATGCATACTTGCGAGTATATTAATCTTATCTACTACATTTCTCCGTGATATAATATCATACCTACTTGCCATCGTTTTCTTTGCATAAGTCCAAGATAGTGTTTTTTCCACTATCTCATTTCTTTCCGTGAATGTAAAAGAGGCTGGTCCCATTGCATCAGGCATTATTTGAGTGGTTTCCTGTACTATAACGTCTTGAACTAACGGTCTTTTGTCATACCCCATATCTCCCATAAATTTTGTTGCGTTATTGCCGGAAAAAGCGGCTCTTGAAATCTCATCATCTCCGGCAAAGACATCTGCCTGTT
>DCHI01000006.1 GCA_002314795.1 Bacteroidales bacterium UBA1756
AAAAAATTTCGTGCGGTAGCCGTGGAAAAAATTTGTTCAAACTCTTGGTAATTCATAAAAAAAATGTAATTTTGCGGCGTTTATTCCCGTTAGCCTCTGAAGCATTTCAAGCTAACGGGTTTTGTTTTTCCAACGGCCGCAAAGGTACTTAAAAAATTTCTACCTTTGCCCTCCAATTTTTTCCAATGGACATATTCGATAAGGAGAAACGGTCGGAGGTGATGTCGCACATACGCGGGCGCAATACGAAACCGGAAGTAAAACTTCGCAAGGCACTGTTTGCCAAAGGATTTCGCTATCGCACCAACGTAAGCAAGTTGCCCGGGAAACCCGATATTGTACTTCGTAAGTACAAGTCGGTGATTTTTGTGAACGGCTGTTTCTGGCACGGGCACGAAGGGTGCAAATACGCCACACGCCCGAAAAGCAACACCGAGTTCTGGGAGCACAAGATACGCACCAACCAACAGCGCGACCAACTGCAAACCCTTCAGTTGGAAGCCAACGGATGGCACGTTCGCACCGTGTGGGAATGCGAAATCAACAACCGCCTTCGTTTTTCCGTTTTGGTGGAGGAGCTGTCGTCGGAACTGAAAACGCAGCTGCGAACCTCAACGAAACTGAAGAATTACCGCTTCCCCACATACGAGGAGTCGCTTTGGAAAGTGGCCGAGCCTGACACGGAGTAGGGGGTGAAATTGCTCTATTTTGTTTTCTCCTCCAATTGTATAAATCGGTCAAAGTCACTTACATAAAGTTGATCTTGTACAATGCGGAATTTTTCAAATTCAGTTTCAGCTTTTGCTTTAGCCATTTCTGCAGAAATCTTTCCAGCATCTTTCAAAATGTTGGGATTCCAAAGCGTTAAGAAACCATTAAGTCGAGTTTCCCAGTCTTCCATAGTCATAGGAATATGGCGCATCGCTTGAAGCTCAGCCAAATCCAAGTATGCAGAAACGATACGTTGCAACTGCTGTAATTCGATTTCCGAAAGGTAATTTTTAGCTATAGAGACATCATACTTGTGAATTTTACTACTTGGAGCACCCTCCCAACTGGTCAGTCCCATATTATCAGTAGAGGCATCAGCACGTTCGTATATCAATTCGGCAGCCGTGTGCTGGTGTATAGAAAAATGCAACTTATTCTGAACAGAAGCGAAAAACCTCTTCGTAGCAGTTGCATTCGGGTCATAGTCAATACTGGTGGCATAAATGTCCGTAATCTTCTGATAGAATCTGCGCTCAGAAAGCCGTATTTCGCGAACCTTTTCTAATTGTTTTTCAAAATAGTCAATCGTGAGAATGGTTCCGCCATTTTTTAAACGTTCTTCATCCATCACCCACCCTTGTATGGTAAAATCCTTAACAATAGCATTAGCCCATTTGCGAAATTGGACGGCACGTTCGTTATTAACCTTAAATCCCACTGCAATAATCATTTGCAGGCTATAATGTTTCACTTCGCGCGACACTTGTCGAGAACCTTCGGTTTGAACTATTCGGAAATTCCGAATAGTTGCCGTTTCTTCCAATTCATTGTCCAAATAAATTTTTTTAATATGTTCATTTATCGTGGAAAGTTCCACTCCATACAATTCCGCAATCAAGCGTTGTGTAAGCCAAATATTCTCATCTTGATACCGAAGTTCTATGCTATGAGGCTGCTCTCCGATAGTACTAACAAATACTAAGAATTCTGCAGCAGCATTTCGAATAGTGATTTCTGTTTTCTTTTTAACCATACATCTTTAAGCTTCAAACGGCCGCAAAGATACTCAAATTTTTACTTTGGATCTGCATAGTTCACGGAAATTCTTCATAAAAATTCTCATTAAAAATTAGGCAACATTCGCCCCCGTACTTTTGTAAAAGGCTGGCTCAAGGATTAAAAAAAATATGCTATCTTTGCGCGCTTTTTGTGCATAGTAAACCACACTGAAAATGAGAAAGATTTTTACGACCATCTGTATGCTTTTTGTTGGCATTCTGAGCATTATGGCTCAGTGTTCTGTCGGCATTTCCGGACCTGAAGGAATCGTCTGTACCGGCGAGACCGTCACGCTAACAGCAAGTACGAACGGCCCCGACCCGGGTGCCTGCGCCTCGAGTGTCAATATCAGCAATACGACCACTACCGTCACGTGCGGCAGTTCAATCTGTTTTTACGACTCCGGCGGTCCAAGCGGCAGCTACGGCACGAGCGAAAACTACGTTCACACGTTCACTTCAAGCAATGGAAGTCCCGTCACCATCACCTTTTTGTCGGGCGCCGGTGAATCTTGCTGCGACTACATCTACGTTTACGATGGCGTGGGCACGGGTGGCACACAGTTACACTACGGTCTGCTCAGCACCGTAAACGGCGGCAACGTCACCTATACTTCCACTGGGAACAGTCTCACCGTCAAATTCACCTCCGACGGTAGCGTCGTCGGAGCAGGGTGGGAAGCTGTCATCTCGTGCGACGTCTGTAGCAGTTACACCTACACGTGGAGCAATGGGGCGACAGGCCCATCCATCACTGTAAATCCCACGCAAGAAACCACCTATACCGTCACGGCTGCGTCCGAAGGGTGCTGCTCTGCAACGGCCTCCTTCACGGTAAACCCCACCAACTGCGTCAACACGTGCAACGGTTTTGAGACAACCGCCGACCGCGCCGAATGGACCTTGGTGAACGGCACACAAACCAACCAGTGGGTGATGAGCACCGGTACCAACAACGGCGGTCAGTACTCTTTGTACGCTACCAGCTCACCAACCGCCAGCGTTCCAACGGCCTCCTACAACACCAGCTCAACCTCTAACGTGTGGGCCTACCGAATGATTGAATTTCCGGAATGCGACGAAGACTACGTCCTAAGCTTCGACTGGATTTGCTACGGCGAAAGTTGCTGCGACTACATCTACGCTTATATTGGAGATCCGGGCACCGTGACTGCGGGTTCTACTACCGCCCCAACAGGTGCAGTTCAATTCACTAATCCATTGAACAGTTCCACCAAATTCAATATGCAGTCTACGTGGCAGCATTTTGAAATCACATTGAGCAATGCAACCTATTCGGGACAAATCAAAAATCTCTATTTCTTATGGCATAATGATGGTTCATCCGGGACAGCCCCCAGTGGCGGCATTGACAATGTTTGCATTCAATCGTGCGAGCCGTGCAACCAGCCCGTCGTGAACGTCACCCCCGAATCGGCGGTGATTTGTCAGGGACAAAGTGTCACGATGCAAGCCACCGTGTCGGGAGGCAGCGGAAGCGGTTATACTTACGAGTGGAGTCCTGCAACGGGCCTGAGTTCAACAACGACGGCTACGACAACGGCTACTCCGACCGCCACTACTACCTACTCTCTGCGTGTTACCGACGGCGCCGACTGTGCCAAGACCGTTCGTATTCCCGTCGAAATTTCGGCCACTACCCTCTCCATCACCCAGTCACCCACCGTTTACTGCCGCGGCACCGACCCAGTAACATTGACCGCCGTGCTCAACATTAGCGGTAGTTGCGATAGTTATACCTACCAATGGAGCAACGGAGCAACCGGAACAACCATCACGGATGTTCCGCAACAAACTACAACTTACACCGTTACCGCGACACCCGTCGGAGACGACTGCTGTCAGTTGACAGCCGAACTCACGGTAAACGTTGGCGATTGCAGTAACGAATGCAACGGTTTTGAAACGACAGCCGACCGCGCCGAATGGACCTTGGTGAACGGCACACAAACCAACCAGTGGGTGATGAGCACCGGTACGAACAACGGTGGCCAGTACTCATTGTATGCCACCAGCTCCCCAACCGCCAGCGTTCCACCGGCCTCCTACAACACCAGCTCAACCTCTAATGTGTGGGCTTACCGCACCATCGAGTTCGCTGAATGCGAAACCGATTACGTTCTGAGTTTCGACTGGACGTGCTATGGTGAAAGTTGCTGCGACTACATCTACGTTTATATTGGAGATCCCGCCACCGTAACTGCAGGTTCTACCACCGCTCCGGCAGGCGCAGTTCAATTCACCAATCCATTGAACAGTTCCACCAAATTCAATATGCAGTCCACGTGGCAGCATTTTGAAATCACATTAAGCAATGCGACCTATTCCGGCCAAATCAAAAATCTCTATTTCTTATGGCATAATGATGGTTCTGCCGGAACAGCTCCCAGCGGCGGCATTGACAATGTTTGCATCTTAGGCTGCACTCCCTGCGACCAACCCGTTGTGAATGTGACACCCGAATCAGTAGCTATTTGTCAAGGCGAAAGTGCCACGCTAACAGCCACCGTGTCGGGAGGCAGCGGCAGCGGTTATACTTACGAGTGGAGTCCTGCAACGGGCCTGAGTTCAACAACGACGGCTACGACAACGGCCACTCCGACCTCCACTACTACCTACGCTTTGCGTGTTACCGACGGCGCCGACTGTGCCAAGACCGTTCGCATTCCTGTCGAAATTTCGGGAACGACCCTCTCCATCACACAGTCTCCCTCCATCTATTGTCGTGGAACCGACCCACTCACATTGAATGCCGTACTTAACGTTGACGGAAGCTGCGAAAACTATACATATCTGTGGAGCACGGGAGCAACCGGCGACGTTGCGACGGACCTTCCCCAACAAGAAACCACCTACACCGTCACCGCAACTCCGGTTGGTGACGACTGCTGCCCATTGACCTCCTCCATCACCGTGAGCGTTAACGACTGCAATAACGATTGCAGCGATTACGAAACAACCACAAGCCGCGCCGAATGGACCTTGGTGAATGGCTCGCAAACCAACCAATGGGTGATAAACACCGGTACCAACAACGGCGGACAGTACTCAATGTACATCTCCAGTTCACCAACTGCCTCCGTTCCGGCGAACACCTATTCCAATATGACCACCACCGTTTGGGCATACAAAGACATTGAGTTTGCCGAATGCGACGATGACTTCCAACTGAGTTTCGATTGGAAGTGCGGCGGAGAAAGCTCCTGCGACTATTTTTCCGTTTTCATCGGCGCACCCGTCGATGTTGTAGCGGGAACCAGCACCCAGCCCGCCGGTTCCACTCGCATACTCAATCCTGATGCCACCTCAACAACCTACCAGAACTATTTCAACACCTACGGGAATTACAATGGAAATTGGCATCACGTAGAAACCATTCTTGATGCTGAAACCTATTCAGGACAAATTGTCCGTCTCTATTTTATGTGGCACAACGATGGCTCCGTTCAGAACTATTGTCCCGCCGCCATTGACAATGTCTGCATCTTGGGTTGCGAACCTTGCAACCAACCCGTTGTGACTGTAACTCCAGAGGCACCCGTTCTGTGTCAGGGAGCCAGCACAACCTTTACCGCGACGGCCACCGGAGGCAGCGGCAGCGGTTACACTTACGAATGGAGTCCGGCAGAATCACTCGATGTGGCAACCGGCCCCACGGTGACGGCCTCTCCACAAGAGACTACAACCTACCGAGTACGCGTTACCGACAGCGAAGGATGCGCCAAGACGGTCCGCGTTACAGCCACCATCTCTGGTACTCGCCTCGATGTTACGGCAGATCCCGCCGGTTTCTGCATCGGACAAAACCAACTCGTTACGGTGACCGCAGCACTTACGGTAGAAGGTTCCTGCAATAGCTACACCTATATGTGGAACACTGGCGCGACGGGAACCACGATTTCTGTTTCACCCGAAGTAACTACCGAATACACGGTAACGGCCACTCCCAACGACCCGGCCTGCTGCGAATTGATTGCAAGTACAATCGTTGCTGTGATGGACTGCGAAGCGGACGGCTGTCCGAGCGTTACTCCTTCCGAGTTGGGTACGAACAACCCCGAAATTACGTTGGATTGTGCTACACAACAAGATGTTACACTTTGTGCCAACGTTTTGGCAACCGCTGTGGAAGCCGATGACTATTTCGTTTTCTCCATTCCTTACAATCCTCCGTACGGCTTCACTGACGGAACACGAATCTTCGCTAACGCATACGATGACTCGTGGGGAGACATTGTATATCTACCTTTTACATTTTGCTACTATGGGAATACCTATTCTGAAATCACGCCAGGTGCAAACTCGTTAGCTACGTTTGATTCTTCCGTTGAACACAATCAACCTGGTACCTGCGCTTGGAGCTATGATGAATCCATTCCTGATGCCGCACTTGCAAGAAATACAATTTTTGCCGCCTATCGCGATGTCTATCCATTAAATGAATATTACAACCCCGTTACAGGTGATGCGGCAATATATGAAGGTGTGTTAGGAGAGTACCCGTGCCGAAGCTATGTACTCAGTTTCAACAACGTTCCTCTGTTCAGCTGTTATGACGTAAGAACCTTTACTTCTATGATTGTTTTGTACGAAGGTACCAATATTATAGATATCTATTTGCGCGATGCGCCAACCTGTGCAAGTTGGAATAGCGGAAATGGGTTGATAGGTATTCAAAATGAGGATGGGACCCGCGGCATCACGCCTCCGGGTAGAAACACGGGACCGTGGACGGCACACGAAGAAGCTTGGCGCTTTATGCCGACCGGTCAGCCGAGCTACGATGTCACCTGGTACTTGGGAACCGACACGTCTGCTACAACCGGCGTGGAATTGGGGCACGGCGACCTGCTCACCGTCTCTCCCGAAGAAACCACCTATTATACGGCACGCCTCCGCTACACCGCTTGCAACGGCGACCACTTTGACATCATCAACACCTGCCACGTAACAGTGAACAACGAGCGTCCTCCGCTTATCGTTACCGCCTCCAAAGACACCCTCTGTCCCGACGAACCGGTGACCATCTCTGCTATTTCCGAAGATGTTGTCTCCTACGAATGGAACACCGGTGACACTACCGCTTCTTTCACTATCGTACCTGACAGCGTCGTCACCACCTTCATCTGTACCACCACCTATCCCAATGGCTGTACTCGTACGGATAGCGTTACCGTTTACGCGGTCGCGACCATCGAAGAACCCACTTTCACAGTAGAACCCGCCGAAATTTGTGCCGGCGAACGTTCCACCATCACTTGCGAAATGGAGTACGCTACCTACCGTTGGAGCAACGGCGGCAATGGCCAATCCATCACCGTTAGTCCTTCTACCACAACCACTTATTCGTTGACTGTTGCAGATGTCGTTGGCTGTTCCTCTTCCGCCGAAACGCAGGTTATCGTTCACCCCAATCCTACGGCTGCTTTTGCTCCCGGACAGTACCTTACTTTCTTGGAGGACGGCGTCGCCGACGTCCATTTCATTGACTACTCGGTGAATGCTGAAACGTGGCTCTATAATTTTGGAGATCCCACTTCTGACAACAACACCTCTACCGATTCCGATCCCGACCACACCTACACGCAGTCTGGCATCTACCGTATCTCCTTGTTAGTCACCTCCGATTTCGGCTGTACCGACTCCACCAATCACGAAGTCTCCATCCAAAAACCGTTCTACTTCTACGTTCCCAATGCCTTCACTCCTGACGTGAACGGAATCAACGAGTACTGGCTGCCTGTGGGCGAAGGAGTCAAGGAAGATGACTACGAATGTACGGTTTACGACCGCTTCGGACGTGTGGTCTTCCACACGAATTCACTCTATCAGCCGTGGAACGGCACGGACAACGGAGGGAAACTGCTTCCTGTAGGAAGTTACGTTTACTTCATTCGAACATTTACGATGGACCTCGTTCCCAAAGAGTTCATCGGTACGGTAACTATCATTCGATAAGAAAAAACAATTCATCAATAGAAGAAAGCGGTCTTAATTGAAGGCCGTTTTCTTTTTTATATGAAAATGACAAAAGTTTCGTTATCTAACTTATCCTTCATATTATCATTATTATGAAAAAAGATTTGAAAAACTATCTGCTCTTGGCTCTGTTCGTTGTATGCTTGGGAAACATTTTCGCTCAAGAAAACGAGACCATTCCTCCGAAAGATTCCGTTTTCCCAAAAATTTCCTACGATTGGATTTCCTATCAGATGAAGGTTTCCATCGATAAAAAAGAGGAACAATTGGCCTTTCAATGCTTCCTTGTCAACCGGATAGACAGCGCCATCTATTTGAATCTCAACCGTTCCGGAATTGAATTGGCCCGAGTGGTTCTCACTCCCGACTCCGTCAAGTTCGTCAACAAATTGGAACACACCTATTATGTGGGCAGTTATCTTTTTTTGGAAAAGATGTTCGGGTTTCCTTTGGACTTTTTTATGGTGCAATCGCTTTTGAACGGGGTAGATTTCAAAGATTTCGACGACGGTTTCACGCGAGTGGAGGAAGACGGGAAACTTTTCTACGTAGCACCGCAACGTTCCAATTCAAAGAAGACGCTTTCATTGATGCAAAGCATTGAAATTGGTGAAGGCGGCGTCATTGTAGACAATGATATAACGGATTTACGTTCTATGCGCGACGTGGATTTCTCATATAAAAATTATTCTGATTTCGGCGAATTTCACTTTTTTACAAAATTTGAAGTAGAAATGGAAATGGATGAAGTCGAGATGGAAGTTGAAATGAAAAACATCAAATTCAACCAGTCGGGTCCCGTGGCCATCCGTATTCCCGAAAATTTTTCAGAAATAGAAATAAGAAAGTAATCGTACCTTTGCTTCTTCAAAATTCAATTATTGATTCACTGCAACGAACATTATTTCAATATTTTACAAATTATCTTATCCGTTTTAGTTATAGAACAATTATAATAAAAGTTATAATAATAATTATTATAAATGCAAAAACCTTTGGATAATCCATTCATCATCACAGGCAAATACTTGTCCGAAGATTACTTTTGCGATAGAGAAACAGAGACGACGGAATTAGTAAAATACCATCTTAACTCATCCAGTTCTGTTCAAGGAGCGCTAAAGCCGTTATTAGAAAATGAAACCATCGTTCGCAACGGCGAATCCTATCACATTGACAATCATTTCTTTTCTATTTGGTTATCAAGAAGATAAACAAAATATTTCACATTCTTTTGGAGATTCACATTTAATAATTGGTAAGATTTTGAATAAAATAAATATTCAAAAAGCGCGTTAGAGTGAATTGCTTTTCTTTTTTCAATGAAGAGGCAGCATTTACTTATCAAAAAGGTATAAATCGAGCATTTTTGCTAAAAAAATATGATTGTGAAAAAGACATTCGTTACTCTCTTATCCATTTTAACTTTAATTATTGGTTCCCAAGCACAAACCGTTTATACGATGGGCGGGTCGCAGACCAGTGCCCACAACTGCAACGCCATTATTTACGATAATGGTGGCGAGAATGGAAATTATGGTGCAGGCCGAAGCGACTGGTTCACCATCTATCCCAATACTGGCGCCATCACCCTTCTTTTTGTAGATATGGACATTGCGGAAACGGACACGCTCTACATTTACAACGGGGAGAACCAAGCATCAGAACCGGTTCCATTGACCATCGGTGGACAAGCTACCAACTGGGTGAATAATACCAATCCCGTTCAGTTGGGCGAACAGCGCGTTTCAGCAACCATTCAAAATGCCACGGGCGCATTAACCCTTCATTTCGTTTCCGCGGCCAACAGCGCGGGCGGAAGCGGCTTCAAGTTGCAAGTCTCCTGCTCCGAACCCTGCCAACGTATTTACTCACAGATTAATTTTGACTTGAGCAACCCTGCTCCCCACTTTGATGAGGCACTCAACGACGGCTACTATTACCTTGACGTATGCCCCGGACAAACGGCGCACCTCGTATGCTACGGTGAATTTCCGGACAACGGATACAGCTACCAGCAGTCGGATGCCCAATGCACCTTCAACTGGACGGCTGGCGGACAAGAATTCTCCGGCCAGAATATGGCTTCCCTTGATTTTGACTTTCAAGACGGGATGGGCTCGGAACTCACAATGACAATGAGAGACCAGCGGGGATGTTATGCCAACACGCCGGTAGCTATCCGCGTGCGTGCCTCCGCCGACCCCATCGTATCCGTCCCCACTCTCCCCGATGTGTGCCAAGGTGAGGAAATACCTTTCCAGATCGGGTACGACGAAACGAACTCCAACATTCTCGTCTCCCACATCGGCGCCACGCAAGGAACCAGCTTGAGCGTCGATTCCACCGTGTTCATTCCTGACGGACCGTATTGTACCACAGAATGTTACAGCTCATCCGTCAATTTTACGGTATTTCCAGCCGGAGCATCTATAACCAATGCCGCCGATATTCTCTCCGTCTGTATCAATATGGAACACTCATTCATAGGAGATATCAATATTTCCCTGATTTGTCCTACAGGACGTTCCGTTCTGTTAATGCCTGACCATAACGGGGTGAACAACTACGCATTCTTCGGAATTTATCACGAACCCGACGGAAGTTATTGTAATGCAGCCGACAATACGCCCGGAACCGGATGGAACTACTGCTGGAGTGAAAACACAACCTACGCGCAGAACGATGGCATTTGCTATAACGACGCCAACATTCTTTCGTCTCCTTCCAACACGGTGGATTCCTCCAACACGGTGAATCACACGGGATACTACACTCCCAACCAATCTTTTTCAAACCTTATCGGATGCCCCCTGAACGGGATGTGGCAGATTCAGGTTTGCGACACGTGGGGTTCCGACAACGGCTACATTTTCAACTGGGAATTGGCTCTTGACCCACGTTTGATGCCGCAAGACTGGAGCTACGACGTAGGCATTGACACCACATACTGGGAAGGAGGAAACATTATACCCACCTCCGATACAACAGCCTCCGCATTCGCTGACACTCCCGGTGACTTTACCTACCAGTTTACCGTCGTCGATGACTTCGGTTGTGAATATTCCCGCAACATCCCCGTCAAAGTCATTCAGATGCCTGAATCGCATCTTCCTGATACGCTCAGTATCTGTACTGGCGCTCAGTCCGTCACATTGGATCCCGGTTTCAACTATACCGGAAATCCGGGACTGATTGCCTACACTTGGAGCAATGGAGCAACCCAAGCCGTCATTAATGTGTCTGACACGGGAACCTACTATTTGGACATTACCACTTATAATGCGGCCCACGTCCTTGCGTGTTCCACCCAAGATACCGTTGTCGTGAACCTGTCGCCTATGCCGGTTGCGGATTTCGACGCCACTCCCCTATCCGGTTGTAGCCCGTTGGACGTTTCGTTCACCTCAAACATCACTTTCGCAGACGGGCTTCCCCATCCCGAACTACAACTGTTTTATGATTGGACCGTAACCGACGAAGGGAACAATATCGTTTTCACCTCCGATGCTCAACATCCGGGCTATCGTTTCCAATACAGAGGAAATTACACCGTTCGGCTCATCGTACGCACCTCAGGCGGATGTACCGACTCCATCACCAAAGTTGACTATATCACCGTGTATCCGCAGCCGCACGCCAGCTTCGATTTGAGTTTGGCTTCACTCGGAGTCGATGCCGGAGGAACCGTCAATTTCGCCAATACCACCGACATATCCAGTTTCACGGCAAGCGACAACGTGGTTTGGAATTGGAATTACGGCGATGGAACTGAAAGCGACAATTTTGATGGTCCGCACGAATACGTCAACAGCGGAATCTACCATATCACATTGTCGGTCAACACCGACGCCGGCTGTTCTGACCAAGCAAACGCAAGTATCCGAATCCCTACTCCGTACTATTTTTATATTCCGAACGCCTTCTCCCCGAATGGGAACGGGGTCAATGATTATTTCAAACCGTACGGCTACGGCTTGAACGTGAGCGTATATGAGTTCATTATTTTCGACCGTGACGGACGTATCATTTTCCAAACCAACAACTACGAACAAGGTTGGGATGGAACGGACAACGGGAAGTTGGCTCCAATGGGAGCATACGTTTACGTCATTCGTACCGAAAATATGGACGGCGACCCGAAAGAATATACCGGAACGGTCACCGTTATCCGATAAGTTCATCGCAGATTATCAACGTGTCTTTGTTTAATTCTTTTCAAAGAATGAATTAGTGAAGACATAATAAAATGATACTTTTGCCGACTTGTATCTAAATGTATATTAAAGTTTTGCATTATGGAAAGAACCAAGACGGCCTTGTTGACCATTCTCACATTGTGTTTCAGCTTTCAAGCATTTGCACAATATACCGAAAAAGACATTTATTCATACATTGATAATTATAAAGAATTAGCAATCAATAAGATGTATGAATATAAAATTCCTGCAAGCATCACCATAGCCCAAGGAATTTTTGAAAGCGCGTGCGGCACCAGCCGTTTGGCGACCGAAGGGAACAATCATTTTGGAATCAAGTGTCACAAGGATTGGACTGGCGACACCTTGTTGATTGACGATGACGAATTGCAGGAGTGTTTCCGCAAATATGAAAAGCCGGAAGATTCATACAACGACCACTCTTTATTTTTGAAAAACCGTCCCCGTTACAGTTCCCTTTTTGAATTGGACGTGATGGACTACAAAGGTTGGGCGCACGGCCTGAAAGCCGCCGGTTACGCCACGAATCCCGAATACGCTCCGCGTCTGATTCGTATTATTGAAACCTACCACATTGCACAACTTGACACTATTTACCAACAGCGACTCGAAGCCGGTTACTTTAAGGATTATCCCAACGTTCATCCGGAACTCGCCGCTGTGGCAGCAACGGCACAACCGCAAACCGTAGAAACGAACGACAAGGGCAACGTGGAAAATCCGGCCAATTCTCAAGTTGAAAGCAAGAAACCCATTTTAAACAAAAAGCCGCGCACGCAGAAAATCACCAAGAAACCGGTTCCCGCCTCGAAACCCGTGCCGGCAACCAATCCCGAAACAACGCCCGCTCCACAGCCACAAGCCACAATAACAGTTGCTGTAGAACCCGCACCGATGGCTTCTGAACCTGAAAAAAAGAATGAGGTAATAGAATCTTTTGACGAAAATGCTGCCACAGAAATGGCAGAAAAGGAAGAAAAGCCAACCGCCATCACGGTATTTTCAGCCACCGATGGCGATTTCCCACTCGCCGAATATCCCTTCACCGACAGAAAAGTCTATGTGAACAACAACACATTCTTTGTCATTGCAGAAAAAGGGGACACCTACGCAAAAATCGCACGCGCCGTACAAGACAAAGACAAACGTCTGAAAAAATTTAACGACGTGAGCGGCTCTTCCAAACTGAAAGTAGGCCAAGTGGTCTATATTGAAAGGAAAGCAAACACGGGAAAAACAGAATATTATACCGTAGTGAATGCAGAGTCTCTTGTATATATATCTCAAAAAGAGGCCGTTTCATTAAAGAAATTGTGCAAGTATAACAACATTACCCCCACGGAAAAACTGAAAAAAGGACGTGTCATCAAACTGAAAAAATAGTAACTATGAAGCGACAAAACTTCTACTATTTTAACCCTGAGACACTCACCTTTGAGAAAAAAGAATTTTCTATAAAAGATGTAGTGAAGCGCGTGGCTTGGTTTCTTGCCACGGCTTTTGCATTCTCCGTCATCATCATCTGGATATCCTTCTACCTGATTGATTCTCCCAAGGAAGTGATGCTTCGGCAAGAAAATGAGGAGCTCAAAAAGGAGCTGAAGGAACTGGACAAACGTGTCAATCAACTCGCAATCGTCACCAAAGACATCCAGGAACGGGATGACAAAATCTATCGTTCGGTTTTTGAAAGCGACCCCATTCCGATGGGAGAACGTTATCCGTTCTTAGCCGGCAATAAAACTTACGAATCCATTCACTCATCCGATGTGGTGAAAATGCTGAACGACGTTTCGCACAAAGCGGATCAGCTGACAGTGGAACTTGCCGTCCAGTCGCACTCTTTCGACACCATCGCCGATTTCGTCAGCAAGAAAAGTGATATGCTTCGAAGCATTCCCGCCATTCGGCCCCTTTCAAACATTTACGAGATCACTTCCGGCTTCGGACGGCGTTATCACCCGATTCTCAAGATTTTACGTCCGCACACGGGAATTGACATCGCGGCTAAAAAAGGAACTCCGGTTTATGCTACAGCCGACGGAGTCGTTTCGGCGAAACAGCCCGGTGGCGGTTACGGACAGGTCATCGTCATCAACCACGGATATTCGTATCAGACTTTGTATGCACACTTGTCCAAAAAGGCGGTGAAGCCGGGAGAAAAAGTAGTACGTGGACAAATCATTGGTTATGTGGGAAATACTGGGATTTCTATGGGCTCACACCTTCATTACGAAGTAATAAAAGGCGGCACGCGCGTCAATCCGGTCCACTATTTCTTTAATGATATCACGCCTCAGGAGTACGACGCCATCCTGAAGAGTTCTCAAAAAGTTAATCAGGCACTTTCATAGAAAATGTCATCACATAGAATCTTTACGGCCATCTGTTTGCTACTTCTTCTTGCTTGTTCTTGCAAGAAGGAAGAGAATAAGACGGACTTTTGCCCGACGCCATACAATTTGGTCATTCCACGCTACTTCCCTACCCAACTGAACATTCCGTCCGACAATCCGCTTACGGAGGAAGGCGTTGCCTTAGGGAAAGCGCTGTTTTACGACTCTTCCATTCGTGGCTACATAGGAGACAATCCGGATTCGATGTTCTGCTGCGCCACCTGCCACGTACCCTCCGCCGGCTTTGACTTGGGAGCGGGCAACCCGCACCTTCGCAACGGGAAACCCGTCGGTGTAAACGGAACGTCGCCGGCACACAACGCAATGCCGTTGGTCAATCTCGTATTCAACAACGAAGGTTACTTGTGGAACGGGACGACAAAATCCATTGAGGAAATTGTCGGGGCGGCCATACAAGATCCGAACGAATTGGCGGCCACACCGGAAAAGGTGGTGGCGGTCATCAGTTCACAAGCGGCCTACCGAGCGATGTTCAAGGCCGCCTTTGGGACGGAGGAAGTCACGATGAACCGAATTGAAATGGCTGTTGCACAATATCTTCGGACGTTGATTTCGGCAAATTCCAAGTTTGACAAATACTTGCGTGGCGAGGAACAATTGACGGCACAGGAACTGCGTGGGTACGTACTTTTTTCCACAGAGGAAGGAGCTGACTGCTTCCATTGTCACGGAGGGGCGGGAACGCCGCTTTTCACGACGCATCTTTTTTACAACAATGCATTGGATGCACATCCGGAAGCTGCCGGCGACCGGTTCTCTGTTACGGGCGATGCCGCTGACCACGGCGCATACCGCGCCCCCACATTGCGAAACATCGAGGTAACCGCGCCTTATATGCACGACGGACGGTTCGGCACGTTGGACGAAGTGCTCCAATTTTACAATTCCGGACTTCAAAATTCGCCATACGTTCACCCCTATATGCACAAAATCAATGACGGCGGCGCTTGTCTCACCCCAAGCCAACTTGCCGACCTTAAAGCATTCCTACTCACCCTCACCGATGAACAGATCACAGTTAATAATTAATAATGAATAATTAACAATTGATTTCTTTACAAACCTTACAAACTTTATAAACCTTATAAACTTTACAAACTTTACAAACTTTACAAACTTTACAAACCTTATAAACCTAACACACCGTGAAAATCTACACACGAACCGGCGATTCCGGACAAACGTCCTTGGTTGGAGGAAAACGCATCTCCAAGACCAGTGCACAATTAGATGCCTACGGAACCATTGATGAATTGAATGCTGTCATCGGCTTAGCCATTGAGGAGCTGTTGGCATCGGACGTACCGGAAGAACGCCAATCGCAGCGTCAGGACCTGACCGAGGCATTAGGACGTTTGCAGAATTATCTCTTTTCGGTAGGAGGCATCGTCGCAACAGAATCGGGAAGCCGTGAAAAATATTGGGGGAACTGCCCTATTGCCGAATGGACAACGGAATTGGAGCAGAAGATTGACGAACTTACGGAGGTATTACCGAAATTGGAAAGTTTCGTATTGCCACGGGGTTCCAAGAGTGCGGCGCAACTGCATATTGCCAGGACGGTGGCACGTCGGGCGGAGCGGAAAATGTGTTTGATGGACGAAATGGAGCCGCAATCGGACCCTCTTTTTAGTGACGTAAAAAGTTTCACAAATCGGATTTCAGATTTCCTTTTTGTGGCGGCCCGTTTTGCTCTTTATGTAGAGAAAAAAAATGAAACTTATTGGATTTCAACGAAATAAAAATTTTCAAAAATAGTTGAAACTTTCAAAAATGAATGTATCTTTGCCGCCTCAAAATTTTAGGTACAAATAAATAAAAAAGCTATGTATTGGACATTGGAATTAGCCTCAAAATTGGAAGATGCACCGTGGCCGGCAACACGTGACGAATTGATTGACTATGCAACTCGTTCTGGCGCACCGATGGAAGTTGTTGAAAACCTTCGCGAGTTGGAAGACGAAGGCGACGTCTATGATTCCATAGAAGATCTTTGGCCCGACTATCCGACAACAGAAGATTTCTTCTTCCACGAAGACGAATACTAAACTACATATAGTTAGAAAATCAAGATTATCTTACTGATAATCAATAAAAATGACGAACAGAAATGTTCGCCATTTTTCATTTTAGAGCAAAAAGAGCAAAATAAAAGGTCATAAACTACAACAGAACATATAATTGTTACCTGCAATCTTTTTTACTAAACATTAAAAATAATTTGTACATTTGCCACCGATTCCATTTAGAAAATATTAGACTATGAAAAAATTTATTACCCTTTTCACCTTGGTCGCAGTGTGTTTGTGTTCACACGCCCAAATCATCGAAAGTCAGTTATACAATGTACAAAATGAGGAAATAGACCGCAGCGATTGGTACGGCTTTTTTCAGCGAACATCTGTTTGGATAACAAATAGTGCAGCAGAATATTTATTACGTGTTCCGGATCATACGCTTGAAGGCCACTATCGTATTGAGAAAGTGGGATTTTACCACTGTACAAGTGAAAACATCACTAACTATAGCGGAGAACCTTTCAACAACGAAACCTATTACATCCGTTTTTATACGGGCACACATTATGTCGCCACAACCTACTTGGATAGTAATAACGTTGAACACCCGTACGACTCCTTGGTTCCCGGAATTTTAGCTTGCGAATTCCCCTATACGCCAACAGAAACAGGATGGCAGGTACTCCATCTTCCTGATACCTTTGATCTTCCTACGACGGACCCGTGTGGAGGGAATGACGAATTCTGCGTTTCCATTTTTGCGCCCACCAAAAGTGCCATCGGACTAAGTGCGCCAGACACTATGTGCGCAGACCTGAATTATGCCTATTTAAATGACAATGATGGCTGGTGGCATTATAGATTCGTTGACCAAGGACAAATCGTCCATAGACCTTTTACATTAATCTTTTATCATCAAGAATATAACTTTCACCGTCCCTCCGACTGGAAGGCCGAAATATACAATCCTAACGAAGAACAGGCCGACTCCGAACCGGTAACCGAAGTTTTCATCAACTCTACCGAAGACTCACTATTTGCATACTTCGGCGCCACTTGTCTATTTCACTACTACCACTCTTTTACCGACCTTTTCAAACTCTCTCTTTATGCGGATGGAGAAACTCCCTTCTATTTCTTGAACAATCAGAGCTATTCCTATGTGGATTCAAATGAATTGGGATCATTTGAAGAAGAGATAAACCTTCGATTCACCAAAACCCTTTGCGGGATGAATGAATTGTCAAACTTAAACATCTCCTTCCCCTTTGATTTATGCTTCTACTTCGATATTGAATCACTGCCGGAAAATGGTTGCCACTATGACATCAACTTGCAAAATAACACCTATTGTGTTCGGTATGACTTTCCAAACAGTATTGATGAGAACAGCAGCACGCTGAATGTGTATCCGAATCCGGCGTGCAACTATATCCATATTGAAAATGCTGTCGGGGCTCAGGTTTCTATCTACAACGCCGCAGGTCAGGAGGTTATGAATTTCACAGCCAGTAATTCTGACGAAACCATCAACGTTGAAAAACTTCCGAGTGGTGTTTACGCCATTCGCGTGGTTAACGGGAACAAGGTCACTACCAACAAAGTTTGCATTACAAGGTAGTGTTTTAGATTATCTTACTGATAATCAATAAAAATGGCGAGCAGAGATGTTCGCCATTTTTCATTTTAGAGCAATAAAAAGCAAAATAAAAGGTCATAAAAGTGTATGACACAATAGGAGTTTCTGTAAAGTACGGTTTTAATTGCCTGAGTTATCCCTTGTATAAGTTATAGTGAAATCCTTGCAACTTCGCTTTTCCTGACGGCTGTTGGCAATGCTGAACGGCGAGTATTTTTCAAAAATGTCCAATCCTCTGCCCATAGTGATTTTCCACCCAGTATCCGTTTTTATGCAACGGTCGTGGAAGTCTTCAAACTTATATTCAAAAATAATGCCGTGCGTGAGGAGGTCATCCTTAATGTCATCCAACTTATCAATTAATTCCGGTGTCTTATCAACTTCTTCATAAGTCTTGAGATTGATTTTCAAATCATCGACGGGACGAATGTCGATAAGCATAGATACGAATTCCAACAAGTTCTTGATTTGCCAAGTTGTCCTGATGTATGGGTCCTCTATCGTTATTTCCTTTGCATCCGTCAAATACGGACCGAAAAGTTTTGCGAATGAGACTCCGGTCTGACCGAGACGGTATGAAACACTGTGTTCTCTTAAAGTGACCATACTCTTCAAAGGTCTTTCAGTGGCATCTTGAGAGCTTTGCTGTTCAGTCTGATTTTCTTCAGGCTTATCATTGGGCATATCTATATCAGCAATATTGTTACTGATTCGTTCAAGCGTATCAACTCTTACTTCTCTGCCGTTTTTCACATTGATATACTTGAAAATGGCAGGTTCGGCTTTAAATGTTTCATCTATCAGATATAGCTGATCCTTCACTCTCTTACGGCATTCCGTAGCAAAATCAATAATTTCGTATGCCTCTTCATCTGTCATCTGCAGGTCTGGATATAACAGTTTCACCATTCCGGAAAAAGTTTTTCTTATGGCAAGGTGGTCACGTTCAGAAAGAGAGGTGTCAAACTTGGCATAATCTTTCAACAGGCTTGTCAAATCCTTGTTTCTCATCTCGTGAAGCACTGCTGCAATGTAGTCGGTAATCAAACCATATCCTTTGGAGAATGACTCTTTTTTGAGAATCTTGACTTCCCACCCGGGATTGTAAAGATGCATTCTGTCAAGGAAAGCACCTTTGATAAAAGATGTTGGAATACTCTCAAAGAGGTGACTGTTTTTGAGCATATATGGAACTGTATGCTTGGTATTTCCGACAAAGACCATAGAAGCACTTGCTTCATACGTACCTTTCCCGCGGTTAAAGGATTTGTTGGCAAGATAGTTCTGCATTGTATCAATCAACACAGGGTCAACATTACGGCCTTTCTGCTGTTCAAACTCATCCCAGGCCACGACATCCCAATATCCGACCAACCCAAGTTGTTCCTTGTTACCGGTCATTTTCACAAAGAGACGTGCGCTCGTCACATCACCACCTGATACCAATACGCCGTACGGGGACAATTCCTGAAACACATGAGATTTACCTGTACCTTTAGGTCCCAGTTCCATAAAATTGAAGTTGTTTTCAACGTGAGGAAGAAGTCTTGCCAATGCTATCATTTTCTCACGGCGATTCAACATATCGGGATTCAATCCAACGGTATGAACCAGAAAATCAATCCATTCCTCGGTTGTAAAATATTTTCGCTGAGCAATGAATTCATCAATATTGATATTACTGATCTGGATTGGTTTCAAGGTCTGGATTTCCCAACGCACGCGCACATCTTCCCCGGGAACATATCCTAAAGTGATGATACACCACACACCGTTGCCACTCAAAAGCTTTGGATTCTTTGTAACGTAATCTGTCCCGATAGGAATTCCAGAAAGTCCTAAATTGGCAAAACTGGCCTGGTATTCGTCAGAGCGTTCGTTCAACGTAACAAATACTTTATCTATGATCCGGTGACGGCCTCTTTCTCGGATAAGACCTTTAACAGACTCAGATTCAGCCCGGTGGACATAATTATTCTGTATTATCTGTTTGACTTTTTCAAGACCTTCATTGATAATTACTTCGTCATCACTGGCGCAATATTGTCCGAGCAGGTATTCAAGCACGTATGTCGGAACGGGAAGTCCGCCTTTAACGAGGAAAGCGAGGTCTTTTCTGACCACCTTGCCTATAAACGCATTCATCACTTTTTCTTGTAATGTCATATCGTTAGAAATTAAAAGTCCTGCTCTATCATTGTGTTGTTTTTGACAATCTCTCTGACAAGAGGATTCAGTCTGTCATCAATGTCATAGATTCGCAGCTGAAGCATACTTGCATTAACTGACTTATTCAGGTTCAAAGTTACTTCATATACCCGATTATTCAGGTTTGAAGCGTCGGTACTGTTCAACGTTATTTCTTTTTCTGCAGTAACAGGATCTTCTCCATTAAAGACACAACATACTATTTTGCGTTCCATAATGGTCATACTGACTGCTTCTGACTGAATTATCTGAAATTTCAGACGGCTGCTGACCATATTAAGATTGTGATTCATCAGAGCCAGATTAACCTTTTCGTTTTTATCCGTTTTTCTTCGACTGCTCTTGATGAATGGTATGATTATTTCTTGTAATGAAGCGCCACCGTGTGCAAAGTTATATCCCCCGGGCGCAGCCAGACGATTGGTGCCGTATGGAACTGCTACCAATGTTGCAGATGCCGTATTCATCCCTGACACTTCATTCACAGGAAACTTGACGATGCCGTCAATGTCACTTGGACTGTCCGTGAGGTAATACCTTGTTTTCTTTTCTATGGTATTCTCAACGATACTGTGTTTGTCTTTGTCTTCAAACTTCATATCATTGTATATGAAACCGTGGTCTGCGGTAAGAAGTACCATTGAAACATTCCAAGTAGAATGAAGCCGCTTGATGAGAACTGTAAGCTGTTCAATAGCTTTCCTGCAAGCTGCAATCACTTCAAAAGGACTTTGCGAATGACTGGCTTCGTCAATGGTGTCGTGAAATATGTAAACCAAAGGACGTTTGAAAATTTCACGCATAAATTGGATTTCTCCATTCATTACATCTTCATAGCGGATGCACACCGCTCCATCTTTGTAATTCTGAAGATGTGTTGTACGTTGTTCGGTGGAAGTCAAAACCTGCCCGTCAACATACAAATCCGTTCCCTGCAATTCAAGAGAATGATGGGGAAGAAGTGACGGCTTGCAGTACTTGGTTTCAGTAGGAAGCATAGCACAATATGCCGACAGATGAGCTATATGCTTCTCTTTGCTGAGTTCCTGCATCAGTTCATTAGCCACTTCGTATCGGAGAGCATCGCTGACAATAATTACCTGCTTGACCGTATTGTCCCTTTCATTCTTGTAAAAATCCTCTTGATGTTTAAGGCTAATTTCTTTGAATGCATTGCCTTTTTCCTCGACACAGGTAAGCCATTCCAGGTTCAGCACATTGGTGATTTTGGCGTAATCCTGATCAAGTTGCTGTTTTGCCGTATGAAGAGTCTGCTCAATAGGATTTTCTTTGGTAATAAGATTGTGGTATGCTTCAAGCGAACGGCGGTAGAACGTATCAACCAGATAAAACCTGTCAAGGTAGAACTGGATGTACGCATCCGGCGTGTTCAGTTTGAGAGTTCCCAATTCTTTAGTCTGATTGTAGTATAAAGCAAGATATTGAATGAAGGAAATTGCCATCTGGATGTTACTTGTTTCCGGCAGCTTTAAGGATAACTCCCGCATACGGTCGTTGACTTTTGCCGGATCTGCAATCAGTTTGGCCTCGATGACCTCTTTCAATATAGGCCAGCAAAGCTGTTCTGTCATATAGAAATAAGGTGCATCAATTCCATATACATTGATGATTTCTTCTTCTTTGATGTCAGAAGCGAGCTTCTCCAAAGCTGTTGAAAACTGTTCGGAGAGGGCTCTGTCGTGCGTTCCAAATTCATATATCTTGTTGATTTGGTCAAGCGTGACGGAGTTGGTGATTTTGTACTTTTTATATGAATCTGCCGCCTGAGGATTCAGCAACTGGGTGATGCTGTTATATTTCAGACTTTCTGCGATGGATTTCATCTTCAACTCTCTGTTAGGCATAAAAGAGAGCCCGAAAAGCTTTGTCAATTTCTCATCAAGTGCTTTCATAGCATCAAAAGACTTATTCACACGGTTAAAGAAATCAGTCTTTTTCTTATCGTCAGCGGAAGCATCTAAAATGATTATTTTCACAATAAGTGTTTCCCAATCGTGGATTTTTTTATCGCCAAGGTAATTACTCAGGAATGCACGGCAGACAATATCCTCATTGAAGGATTCCCGGTCAATGTGTCCGGCAAGCATACTGCTAATCTTTGTTGACATCATCTCAGCGATATTCTTCTTTATGAAAGGAAGAAATTTCTCCGGCAGATTGTATTGCTGCATATAGCTTGCATAGTCATCTTCCCGATATTCCATATTGGCCTTCAGCATATCCAATAATGGAAATTTCAATTGGTCTGCCTCCGTATGAGGATAGGTGTCTGAAGGGAACAAGAGAACAACTTTCTTGTCTTTCCAATCATTTTCAATGGCATACTTGGTATTGAACCAGGCACCATTGAAAACCTTGTACAAATAATCCTCATCCCACGATTTCACTTCAGCCAATTCTTGCTGAATAATATCCATCTTATCAAAAATAAAGAGAACACGGAGTTGGGGATTCTTGTCGAAGTAGTTGTAAATTTTATCAATAACCATAATGAATTTTTACTTCTTAATTGTTTTTATGGCAATTAACATAAACTTTAGATACCAAAATAATCGTATTTCAATAATTTATTCCAATACTTGTCCGTTTGCAAATTGAGATATGCTTTAAGCGTTTCATCGTTGAAATGGCAATCGGCTACGATAGCTTCGCCGGCTACTTGATATAAGATTTCATATCTTTCATCGACTTGTTTCAATTTTCCAAGATCGATTTTGTGACTTTTTGCATAAAACCAAACACATCTGATAGCTTTGAGAAGCGGAGTATTCAATTCTACTTTCTCAATGGTGGGCAAGTCAACGCTACTTCCGTTATTTAACACTGGATCAGCCGACCAATTCATTTCTCCCGTTTTCTCATTGTATTGGATTTCATTTTTGATGTCAGGATAAAAGAACAATGGTTCAATATACTGCGAACCTCTGTGATTATTGCAGTCAGTGCAAGCAATGGAAAAATTATAGTATGACATCACGTGAGGATAAGGCGGAAAAACGAATCTTCCCTTAATAAAATCGGATGTCAGGCAAACATTCTCATAGTTCAGATAATTCTTGGCTCGCGTATTGAAATATTGCAAAAAGTCACCTTTATTTCTGATGCTTTGAGGAATAACGTGTTCTATAGAGGCCTCCCGACAATTACCCATCTTCATCATACAATAACAGCATCGGTATTCCTGTTCAGGAAGAAGAACATTGTCAATCAATTTGTGTTTGCCATCATTTGCCGTGAAATCATCATAAATTGTGCGTTCAGAAATACCAGGCAGACAAACCAAATTCAGATAGGCATCAATGATATCATTGGCTTCGTGTTCGCTCTTCTTGTCAATATGTTCCATTGTTTTAGATTGTTAAAGACCGAGTTCTTGAATAAATCGGGTGTTTTGGGCGTATTTTTCTCTGATAATATCTTCGATTTTATTTGCCTTTGTCGGGTCTTTCCCCTTCCAGAACAAGTACATTTTTTTCAATTCGCCAAGTTGGCGGTTACTTTGTGGTGTTTGCATAATGTCTGTCAATCCCAAGTTGTAATCTATTCCAAATATGTCCTCAATCTTATCATACTTGAATGTGTTGTCTTCACGGTACAATCTGTATAGTATGTTGTCATCCGCATTGTCAGAACTTTGATCAAAATTGGTGATGACCAAAGGCGAATGGGTTGAAACAATGAATTGGATTTTAGGAAATGTCTTCTGCAGGCGAGGAAGAATTTCCATAGCAACGGAGGGATGTAAATGTAATTCTATTTCATCAATCCAGACAACACCTTCTGGATTACAATGATTGTTGAGCAGAAAACTGCGATTGGCCAGGTCAAGAACGATGGAGAAGATGCGGTTGTATCCTTGAGGAAGATGGTTGAACGGTACACGTCTGCCATCGCGGTATTCTATCATCATTTCCGGACGGTTACCCCTGAGTTCGGCTGAAAGATTGTCAACAATCATTTCCTCATTGATACCGTCGGTCATTATTTCAGTAAATGTTCTGAATACGGAAACAATACTATCCACGTATTCCTGTCTCTGCTTGTCAGATTGAAGTTTGTTGTTGAGCCATTGATTTGAAAAAAAGATTTTCCATATTTCCGTGCAACTTTGCTCTAAGTCCCATTGGTAATAACCCGTATTGGCTGGCAAAGGATTTCCGGATTCCAATTTATCCTTTATGTTGGGACCCAAATTTGTGTTTTTATGTGGAAAACCATCTGAAAAAAAAGCCAAAACAGGTTTCTCTTTCAACTCGTTGTAGTATTCCCAGAAATTCTGATATACGGCCTTAAATTTTGAATCTTTCAATCCGGAAGTCGCACTTTCCTGTTCAAAAGCCCATATTAGATTATTCCCGGCAATGTTTAGTTGCAATGATTTCTGGGGAATATAAGCTTCTGCGTATATTCTCAAAGGATACTGATAATCACCATTTTTAAAAAAAGGATCAGTAGCGGAAAAACTTTTCACTCGATTATTTGAACTTGCTATGAAATCATATTGAGGAGTGCCTTTCTGTTTTGAAAAAACAAAAGACATCGCCTGCACCATAGCACTGATAAGATTAGTCTTGCCCATTCCGTTTTTTCCGATGAACACAGTGGTTTTATTCCCTAAAGTGATTTCATAATCTTCGAAGTTCCGATAATTATGTAAAACAATGTTTTTCAGTTTCATAAAATGATATGGTCTTTTTGTTATTCTTTCTGCAAAAATAAAATTTTTTTAATCAGAATGCTGATTTCAACAATTTGTACGAATGTTTGTCTCCTCTACTTTATCCTCGCCACTACATCCCCAAATTTTTCGTAATTCACCACCACCCCGTCGTCTAAATCGAAGGCGATGGCCTGTTCGGCTACTACCTGAAGGCGGTCGTGGTACTCACGGCACTCCTCAAGCTGCTTCTGGAAGTTCTGCAACGCCTTGGTCTCTTTGGTGGAGAGTTCGGCCCGGCGCAGGTCGAGTTGGTTGATTTCATTCTGAAGGTGCTCGATGTAGGGAAGAAGGTATTTGGCACGGATGCGTTCTGCCGTGTAGGCATTCATACGGTGCATATAGGCAATGACCTGGAATGCACCCTTCTTGGAACTGAAAAGCCAGTAGATGGGACGGTTCTGATACATCTTCTTGTGGTCTTTCCAGAAGTCCTTGACGAAGTATTGTTCTACGGTCTTGCCGAGCTTCTGCTCCACGAAGTTGAGGTTCTCCACGTGCTCTTCATCACCGAATACCAGACGGATAAAGTCTGAAAAACGGAATGCAGCATTGTCGGAGAAGCCGCAGTCGTTGGACATCAGTGGCATAATTCCGTCATCATCAATATTGAATTGCCCTCCGTTATAGGAATAGGGGGCAATTTCCTCAGCTGTCGGTTCGGGATGCGCAATATGAAGTCCCGGCTTGTCCAGACGGTAACGGCCGAGCATACAGCCCACGGCATAGCTGATGAACTGCTTCATTACCACATCGGCATTCCATAGAATGATTTTGTCACCGATGGAGAACGGTTCGGGTTCGTCTTCACCAACGGTATAGGTGGCTTTGTCAACGATGGAGATTTCGCCCTGTTGCAGAATGGTGATTTCCTCAAGGGGAACATCGGGCGTGAGTTCGTCTTGCAGGCCGTAAATCTCAATGAACTGGCGGTTGAGTTCTTCCTCGTTTTCGTGCAGCTGGTAGAACAGCCGTTCCCACTTGCCACAATATACCGCATAGCGCCACTCCAAACTGCCGGGTTCCCAAGCCGGATCAATGAAAAGATTCTTACCGGTTTTTTTGCGGTATTGCTCTATTTCAAAGTCAACATTCTCCATCACCACATCCCCGTCAATAATCGCCAACAGTTCGCTCTTCTGAAAATCCCACGAGGTTTCGTGTGCATCCCAGTCTTGGCGGGAAATGGAGATGTTTTTTTCAGTTATTCCAGATATCAGAAGACGTTTTGTCAGAAATGGTATCTTTTTAACTTGTAAAGGACCATAATTCATTGTTGGAGCAAGAACCTTTAATATCGTCATTGCAACTTTAGAGTTGAGTAAAGCAATAACGGAATCCAAGTCCTCTCCAAAACCACACATACTTGCACTACAAAACAGGAAACCGCAACCATATTTTCTTACGCAAATATCGCCAGATGAAATAGCATTCCATGATAATCCCGGAATAAAGAAACGATCCACGCTAGTAATATATCTTGACCAATGTCCTCCATGATTAAGAATAACAGCATTTGCTTTCATTTCCGACCCATTATGTTGCCAATTCACAACGCAATCTTGGTTTCCATACCATTTTCTAAAGGTTCCACCGCAATTAATAGGATACCATTTAAAATCAGAACTTTGCGATTCTTCTTCTGTTTTACAGGTAAAATTAATATTTCTAAGTAATACCTCACTCCAATTTCTGATAAACCTATTGTTATCGCCAGTACTCATTCCTTTTTTGAAATCATAATCAGTAGATAGTGAAGGCGCATCGGTAAAAATATGACTCCAGTTTTGTCCGAGCCAATACCCAATTGGGCAGCCGGGAATCTTCTCAAAGTTCTTTTGCGAAACGTTGGGGTAGAAGATTTTGTTGCCATTGTCGGAGTGGTAAAGTTTCGGATCGTCTTTGGTATAATCTTTGAAATAAAATTTAAAATCAGGATTTTCCAATGTCTTTTCAAACAAAATTCTCAAATGATCCTGCTCAAATTCCTGGAAAGTCCGTTCAACCAAACGGAAATAAGTTCCTTTAGCATTTTCGTTCTTTTCATTTTTAATAACAGAAGCCACCGCTCCAAAATCAGCACCAAAAACGCCACGGCTCAAATGCAAAACAGACTGAATGGATTGCGTTTCAATCAAATCTTTGCGTAATGCTTCAAAGGTAGATAGGAACATCCAAGAAGGGGGAATAATGTTGGCATAAAAACCCTTTTCAACAACATTGTCAGATTGCATCATCATAAACGTTGTACACAAATCAGCCTTACCTTCTTCATAATTGTCTTTCACATACTTGCTCAGCACTTCGTTCATATTGCCGCCTCCCATATACGGCGGGTTCATCACCAAGGCGTGATACTTCTCCGTCAAAGCCAAAATCAGTTGGAAGGCAGGAATCTGGGCAGAGATGGCCTCCGGTACAATATTCCGGCTGCACCAGTATGCTGTGGTCTGCTTCACTAACAGGCGCGTGCTGTCGCTGATATTGAACTTCATAATGGAACCCAAGGAGTCGGCATCCTTCATCAGCTCAAAACATTCCGTGAGCTCCTTCACCGCCATACTGTTTTCTTCACCTTGGAAATAGGTATGAAGGAAAACTTTCACATCGCCGTCTTCAGCTACATTCCAGGCCTTCGGCATAGCAAGCACCTTAGGCAGGATATGCGCATCGGCAAACGAAGCATCTTTTTGGCAGGCCTTCAAGAGGAGGGCAAAGGTGGCGAGTTGCTTGGCGCGAGTGTCCAGGTCAATGCCCGTCAGGTTGTGGGCAAAGATGTTTTCAACGGCTTCGGCACGCCCGTAACCTTCGGCAATGTAAAGGTCATAAAGAAGGTCGAAACATTCGTTCAGAATATGACCGGAACCACAGGCAAGGTCAGCCACCTTCAGGTCGGTCAATTCGTCGTATGTCAGAGACGCAATATTCTGCGTCTCTACATCATCATTGGGAACCAAATATTTCCAATTGTTTTTCAGTTTAGATGCAGGATTGTTGTCCAGATAGATACGTCCTACGGTATTCTGCACCATATATTTCACAATCCAGTTGGGGGTGAAAATCTGGGTGGCAGCCGGAATCTCGTCCGCCTCGAACTTGCCTTTCTTGGCAAATACTTCGTCCTTGCGTTCGGAGATGTAGAACTGGTATAACCATCCGATAAGTTCGGGCGACTGGAAATCCTCGTCAGCGATGAACTCGGTATGGTTGAGTTTATCAACAAAGCCGTTCTCAGCCAGAATGTTATTGGGAAGCAGCAGTTCTGTATAGTCGGCCATTCCGCCGAAACACTGGTTGATGATGGGGTTGGCGTGGCACCAGGCTGTAATCAGGATGGCGAATTGTTCTGTCACCTTGGTATCATCGTCTAACAGTTCCATAAGACGCTGACGGACTTCTTCTTTCATCGGGAGCAAATGACCTTGGCGGGCATCGTCAACGATTTTAGGAGTGCGGGCGCTGTCGGCATATACCATAACCGGTTCACACAGCTTGTTTTTCTGAAGGATGCGGATGGCGCAAAGGCGGTTGAACCAGGTGTAGGCTGCTTCTTCATACACCTCGTTGATGCCTTTCTGCTGAACTCGGTTGTAGAGCGACATCCACTGATGGTAGAAGCCTTCGGTCTGTAACTGACCGTTCCAGAGCGAGCCGCCCTGCATAAGTTGAGGACGGAACTGTTCGGGGACATTGCCGTTCTTGTCAAATCCCAACGTAATGATTTTGGCTTTGATGCCGGCTTTGAGGATGTTGCGTGCCTCGGTGGCAAAGCGCTTTATTTTATTGGTGTCCATAATTTCTTTTTTACTTGATTACCATTACACTGTCTCCGTTTCTGATAGCCTCAGTCAGTTGCGTGCGGAGTTTGTCGAGATAGTTTTCAATATCCTGCGTGCTTTCCAAGGGAGTAGAAGTCTTGGTGTGAAGTGTAATCTGTTTCACAGTTTTTGCGGGTGATGTAGGACTTGCAGCTTTGGGTATGGCAGCCAGAATCTTTTCCACCTGTTCCTGATAGAACTCATCCGTGGAAAGGTTGTTCTGGAGCTGGAGGATGTTGGAGGGAGTAGTCTTCAGGCTGATGACCACATCTTCCTTTGACAGCACGCTTTCATTGACATTGGATTCTTCGCATACTTTTCGAAGTTGTTTAAAAACTTCCTGATAAGCCTCTCGTACCTTATTACGGAGGTCATCACGAACCTGGTCAAGAGCTCCGGAGAGCTGGCGTTGGAGTCTGATGTAATTGCGAAGGTTTGCAATCGGCCAAGAATCGTCGGTAATCTTTTTCAATTCTTCGACCGCGGGCTGAAATTCATCGGATAAGAATTGGAAATTATAATGATTGTCGCTCACGAAATCGCATATCTGTTTATAGTTTTCGAGTTGGTCGTGAGTGAACTGAACCACCTCCTTGCATCGGTCAATCAGGGTTTGGGCTTCCGTGCTTTTTTTGATGACTGCATTGAAGAAGGTCAGAGGATCCCGTTCATCCAGCCAGGCATCAAACATCTCTATGGCGTTGCGGATAGGTTGAACGAAGGGATAAGAAGCAATCTGATGTTCGATTTCCTTATATCTTTTGACAAAACGGACAAGGCTGCGGTCACTCTCCGTATCACGGCACATACGGAACAGCTGGGTGCTGTCGGAAGTGGTGGGAGTATTGGAAATACCAAAAATATTTTTCCACGCATCCGTGAACTGCTGAACCAGCTGGGCAGAGATGACTTTTGCCTGGCGCACGGTGAATTTATTGGATTCTGTCACGATTTTGTTAGCGACCGTGGCAGTTTCCACATTCGGATTGTTTGCGTACGAATAGTCACGGTTATGGCGGCGGACGAGTTCGTTAAGAACATACAATGTACAGATGTTATCCCAACCGTAAGGAGCTTTGGCGAACTTGGCGAGTATGTCAGCGACATTGACTTCCGCATATTGTTTATTGAGATAAATCTCGATTTCGTGTTCGGCTGACAGAAGTCCGGCATTGAGGCCATCGTAATCGCCAGGATTGACATCACGGAGTATAGCCCTCTTCAGTTGTTCTGTTGTATGGGGCATCTCCGTGCGGTCAACGAGATTGGCCTTCGTGTAAATGCTTGCAAGATGCTTCTCAACGGCAAAATGGTAGCGATCGTTACCCCGTTTCTGTCCGAGTTCGGTATCGTCAATGACAATATTACCGGAAATAATCGGACAGGTATCAAGAATCTTTTCAAATTCCTTCTTGATCAGAATCTCAAAAAGTTCCTGAGCACGTTTGGCGAACTCTTTTCTGACATTGGCATTATCTTCATTGGTAACGGGCGTAGCCATATAGCGGCTGACCTGACAATACCAGTAGAAAGAAGTGTAGAGGCGTTTGTTGTCGTGGAATTGAGGTCCGGCATAGTATATCATACGGTTAATGTTGCTGTTCTGAAGTGCTAACTCATCAGCACTGTCATAATCCGTATCCATAACAAACTCAACCATAATATCAGGGTTGTTGCTGAGGAAGGAACGCTGCTTGATGGTAAGTCCGACGGAGAATGAGCGGGTTTTATACTGCTCCTTGTTTTTCAGGGCAGAGATGTACTTGTTGAAAATTTCTTTCAGCTGTTCTGCCTGAGTGTTGTTATCTACGACCTGGCTTTGGATGAGCTGGGCCACCTTCATTTCTTCTTCACTGTAAAAAGTATAAGTGTCCGGAGCCCCCTGTTTTCCCTGTTCTCTGCGAATGATGTTGTTGTCGCACAGAAATTCGACAATCTTTTCCACATCATTTTTGATGGTAAGACGAGGTGTGTCCATTTTGTTGACGAGAAGTGACGTCACATTATCAACCGTCGCCGGGAAAAGCAGCTGGTCGGTTTGGGAAATGTTACAGATCATAAAGAGGATATTGGCAACCCGTACGGCAAGAGCGGTCTGTTCGGGCTTGTCGGTACAGTAAGTGCGGGCCATCCTGATGGCATTCTCCACAGCTTTTTGTCCGCGGGCCTGCAAGCCCTCTTCGAACATATTGTTGTAAAGTTCGTCAAAAGACACGAACCTGCCGAGTTCCTGGTCAGCGTTGTTTTTGGCAGTAGAATGGATGACCTTGATGATACTCCGTTCATTGCCTTTGACCTCTTTTGCCACATAGCCGAGGTTCAGAAACGAGTTGAACACTTGCATAATCAGTTTGAACTGGTAGGGCACGAAAGGATAATAATCGACAAAATCCTCTTTTGTTTCATAGCTTGCGTATGAATTCGGCAACTTGAACTGAAGACCGAAAGCCGCCTTCTGTCTATCGTACATCCGTTCAAGTTCATCTTTCACGTCATCTTTCTTATCAAGAATACGTTTCTGCGTAATAACTTCCGGCTGAGTGCCTTTGAGCGACACCTTGACTTCAAAACGGCCTTTGATTTTGCCTTCCTTGTCTTTTTCTTCGGCAATATGGCAGTCGTCCATAATCTCAGACAGGTCCTGTTGTGCCGTGCAAGCCACCCAGATTTTATTTTCGCAAGCTTCGGAAAGTTTTGTGATGATTTCCTGCAGGTTGAGGTAGCGGTCTCTTTCCTTATTGATGAACTGTGATACTTCATCGGCAAGGAAAATCAGACGGTAGTTATCCCCTTTATTCTGAAGATAAGCATTCAACTCCATAGCAAAACGGTCTATGCTCATAGTGGTATCGCGCTTGATGATACGCTCACGAATGCTGTCAACAGAAAGGGTGGGGGCCAGATTTTTGGCAATGTCAAGCACCAGGTCAAGTTCATTGTCAATGAGGTCTGCCGCCATACTCGGGTTGTTCCAGTCACCTCCTTCTTCAGCAATCTTAGCCTTGAATTCTTCAAAGACACCTTTTTCAGAGAGCGGTTTTTCTAAATTTTGCGCAAGCGTGATATTGAATTTATTGAAGCCACGCTTCCCATTGAATTCATTCCAGAAGACGTGAAGGAAAGCTTTCTTCTTATCGGTGGCATTGTCGTAGGATGTTTCCAGATTGAAAATACACGTATCAATGGTTGCTGTCTTTAACCAATTGGCGATAGAAAGCAAAGCATCATAATCAAATCCCAAATTATGTCTGTCATCAAGAGGGTCGATGGCTTTTACAGCCTCCAGAAGACGAGACAAGGCATCTTCACGGGTAGATGGGGTGATGCAATAGTCAAGATATTTCAGAAAGTGCGATTTGCCGGAGCCGTAATATCCGTCAATCCAGATGCCGACGTGGTCGTAAGGTTTATTGTTTTTGATGGCATCAAGAATGCGGAACAGACCGTTAATGATTTCGTCGGTGAAGACATACTCCTGAATTTCGATGCGTTCAGTTTCCGGGTCAAACTTTGTGGCGCTGACGGCAGGATTTACTGCACGATTTATCGGTTTACTGTAAAGGTCTCTTAAAAACATAATATCTCAAAAAAAAACAAATGCGGTTTATTCGTTAATCAATAAGGTTGCCCGATAGGTATGATTATCCGGCAATGTGTCAAAGAGCTTGAAAGAGTTCTGGTCTCTGTGTCCCGGATAGAAAACGATGATCTTGTACTTGCCGGTTTCGTTATAATCTTCATAAAGGGCCAGAAATTCATTGACTCTGAGGTAAGGAAACATACTCCCTATTCCATACAGGAAAACGTATGGACGGCGGTATTGGTCTCTGATGTTGATGTGTTCAAGTATTTTATTGTGAACGTACTGAACAAACTCGGGTGAATGTGCATTACGGGACAGCGTGTCTTGCGTATTCTGAGCTGTTGAGGGGTCAGTCTGTTCTTTCTCCATCTGATATTTGAGCATAGATGGATGACGGAGGAACGTCTTCTGGTCAAGAAAATGGCAGAACTCCTCAAACAGATTGAGCGTCAGCACATCAACATAATTGATAGGGCGAATCAGATTCGCCTTAAATTCCTGTATCTGTTGACGTATATCATATTCCTTTTCTGCAGGATATTGATAGATGAAGAAATTATAAAAGAGGTCGCCGTTTTCCGTATCTTGGAAACCGGGACTGTTCAGTTTATCGTCCAATTCTTTTATAGTCATCGTATCGAGCGCTTTATGTTTTCAATTTCGTACGGTTGAAGGAGGCAGGCTTCCAAAAACCACGATTCTCCTTTCAGAATGTAATATTTGAAGTTTGCAGATTTGATGGGGTTCAGTTCACCATCCTGATTCAGTAAGTTCACTTTACGCAAGATGGTCAGATAGGCACTTGCAACCTTGCGTTTTGTCAGTTCCGTCCAGGAATCAACAAATTCATCCCTGCTTGCAATCTCGCTAAATTCCATCATTAAGTCTTCGAGAGTTACAGCTCTTGAAATGCTGTTCCATTTTCGAATGACTACGTTGATATGGAAATCAAAGGCGATTTTGTATGTTTTCAGAATGACAAACAGCAAAGCGACCTGTTTTTCTTCATCAGACATTGCCAGATAATCGCTCCAAAATGCTTTGGACACTGAATCAAATCTCCTGGAAATCTCTGAAATGATTCTTTTCCGGGAAGTTTCAGCATTGATGTGCAACAAATTATTGTCGAGGGCTTCCGCTTTCAACAATTTATTTCTGTCATCAGACATCAGCAGAGGCAGCAGTATATTGGTTTCATCAAATAGAAATCCTCCACCCGTCAAAGCTGCATTATATGGACTTGTTGTTGTTTTCATTCCTTTATTGATATGATGCAATCACTTTCCGTCTGCGAATGGATATAATGAATTACATTTCGCAAGTTTTGGAGATAAGACAAATCAGGATTCTTTACTCACAATTTTGCAAAAATACGAATTATTTTTGTATATATTATTATTGGCACGGCACCGCACACGGCAACCGCACGAAAGTCGTA